>NZ_BAABAK010000002.1:0-1519 GCF_039537385.1 Pedobacter ginsengiterrae | reverse complement strand
CAGAAATTATTAACTTCTACTCCTTTTTTCTAACCCAATCTTAAAGGGACTTTTTCAGTGCCCTCTGTAAAAATGTCCCTTTTTTGAATATATGATTGAGTTAAGAATTTTAGCTTTTCATATTGTGTATATCTGCCTGGTTATTTTGAAAATTCTGATCCAGATTTTTAAATTTCTTAGGTTTTAATATCACCCATAAACCTAAACCAATTAACACTAAAGCTGTTGTAATTTTCGACATTTCGAAATCAAAAACGGTAATATCTTTTAGTGTAAATATTGCACCGATTACCGTTAGTGCAAGCCAGCCACTACCTTGGAAATTTTTACGGTAACCAATCCACAAACCTGCACCTAACATAATAGTATGCCAGCTAAGAATCCAGTGTGGCACATCAACACCTGTGTTTCTAAGTAAGAATACAGCACCAATAACTACGATTAAAATACCTAAACCCATTTGTTTATCAGTGTGGTTTTTTTTGATTAAATTTTCCATGACCTTTGTTTTTATATATCAAAAGTAGCACGGATATCGATGCTGTGAAATGGCTTTTCTGCCAACAAATAAGTTTTATCGGTGAGTGAAATAAATTCGTCGGTTAAAATATTTTCATGAAAAAGGATTGGAGAAAATGTCGGTAAAATTATTAGAGAACGATTAAGTTCCCACTTATCAAAAGTAAATACCAAGAAAAGTATTACGTCGAAATTACCTCGCCCTTTAGTCGGACTTTGTTCGGCCTCAATCGTCACAAGTCCGAACTAACCCCGAACCAACCCCGAACTATCTCCGAACCAATGGTTAACTTATGTCTTATCCTTATATAGCTATACAGGTTATTGATTTAATTTTGAATTGACTATACATCCAAATTTGGTAATTCTGTGTGAACTATACATTTGTGTTTTGATCTGATTTATATTTTTTAGGCTTCCACCTTTTTTTCAGTTCTCCCTGTTTAAGGTGGGCTTGTTCAGGTGTAAGATAGTCACAGCTGGCATGTGGTCTTATCTGATTATATACCTGGATATTGTCTCTGATCTTTCTTGTGGTTTCCCTTAGCCCTGTTTGTGCTCCATATAAGTCAAACTCTGCTTTTAGTATGCCATTTACCCGCTCCGCTATGGCATTCTCATACGGATCTCCATTTTCAGTCATGCTTACAGCAATATTTCCATCTGTAAGTATCCCTACATAGCTTTTACTACAATATTGCGATCCTCTGTCAGAATGATGAATCAGTTTGTTCTGAGGATATTTTCGATCAGCTATAGCCATTCGCAGGGCATCTATGCAGCCCTGTGCAGACAGATCTTTCCTGAAAGCCCAGCCCATGATCTTCTTCGAATAGGCGTCCGTGATCAGGCTCAGGTATCCCCATTGCTTTCTAAGCTGGATATAAGTGATATCACTTACCCATACCTGCTCAGGCCCGTTAACTACCAGTATTTTAATTAGATTGTTGTATTTATGCATCCAATGCCTTGAATTGGTGGTCACTACTTTTCTTTTTCG
>NZ_BAABAK010000001.1:0-561319 GCF_039537385.1 Pedobacter ginsengiterrae | reverse complement strand
TAAGAGCTATTCATCCGCTTTTCTGTTTGAAGACAAATTTTATGTCTACTTTTTCAGTGCCCTCTTAGTATCCGAGGGCTTTTTTCTTTTTTTATACTTTAATCTATAAATTTCCCTCTTTTAAAATTAAGATAAGCAATACTGAATAGCAAAATTATCGAAGTTAAAATCGAAAAAAGACCCGACCATACCGTTCTGATTTGCTTTGGATTATACTTTTGTAATTTATAATCTAAGAGGTTTGTCGATCTTACCAATTTTTCCTGAAAAATGCTCGGGTAGAAGTTTAATCTTATTAGCTCATGGTATTTTCTAACCGAATTTTGAAAGTTCAAATGCGCATTTAAATCAGAACTAGCCAATTCATTCATCGCAATTTGGGTTTGAATTGATGGAAAGAAAAGCGCAATAATTCTGGTAAAATCTTGTCTTGATTGAAGTTTACGCTCAACAGCTTTTCTACTTTCAAAAGCCTGATCGTCGCCCATTTGCTGCATGGCATAATACCAATACCAGCTAAATGCTTTTTCTTCTGGAAAAGGATATTTTTTCAACTGAGGATAATGTTCAAAAAATGGTTTCATTGTCACTTCTTTTGCCTTATCCCATTTCTCATGATACCCTTCACGTTGATTAATTACATTTTGTAAAGCTTCTGGCACAGGGAACTTCTGCGTTAAAAACAGATTTACAGATGCAGGAATTACGATGCAAAGCATAACCCAAACTGCAACCAATCCAGATGCATTAAAGTTTGAAGACTTATTAAACGAGATAAATAAAAATGAAACTCCAAACCAAAAGGTTAAATAAAGTATAATTACTATACAGGTGATTGCTAAGGTAAAATCAATTGGTAATCCAAGATAAATTATTGCTGAAATAATTAATAGAAAGGCAACTGAAAATATTACAGCAATTCTAACCAACATTTTCTTCCAAATAATACCTAGCGATTTATCAGACTGTGACCTTAGTAATGACCAAACGCCCCCTTCTTTTTGAGCTGAAAGCAGGTTATAATTAAATGCAATAATTACAAGAGGAAACAGAAAAATAAATACAAAACTTAAATCCATATTACCTAAGAGCAAGGTTACTGGATTGTTAATGTCAGTATCATAAATTTGACCTTCAAGTCCAAGCATTGTTACCGAAATTAGGTAAGGATTTACATCTCTTTGTCCGTTTGCAAATGCAGCCCATGGATTAGGAACATTAGCTATTGAAAACTTATTATGGAAGAGCAAGAGCCCGAGTTCATCTCCGAAATGTTCTACATTGGTTAAGGTGTTTTTCCTTTGCAGAGCAGATGCTTTCTCAATTACCAGTTCTTGTTTCTGAATAAATGTTTTGCCAAGATAAAGCCCAATAAAACCTGATAAAAGTATTACTGCAATACCAATTAGCGACGAAGGATTTCTGAAAAATAATTTAAATTCTAGTTTATATATGCTATTTCTCATGTTTTTAAATTGTTTTAACCCAATTTGATGAGTATTGAAGGAATAGAATTGCAGCAAGTAACCAACAGAGCTGTGAAATTAAAGGCAACAGTTCATTAACTAAAACTGTACTTACCGTGTTAAAATGATAATTAAAATCTGGTTGTTGTGCCCAGTTGGACTTGCTTATTGCAAGCGGTTTACCATTTGATGCAGGAGAGATATTACTGATTTTATCAATCTGCAGTTTGTTCATTTTTTGAGCCAGCCCGTATCTGTAAAGTTCAGCCTGATTTTGGAAATCTACGTAAGTTCTAAAATCAGAACCCGTAAGTGCCATAGAAATGTTTTTAAGCGTCAGGTAAGGATTTAGAAAGCCTGCTATAGTAGTAACGCCATTCTGTTTCTCAAAAGTTTGATTAAGTCTTTTTTGATGCAAACTATAAATTGCAGAAGTGATTTTCTCGCCTTCGGCCATTATATAGCCACCATAGTTAAACGGAAGTTTTTTTACATCATCAACTCGATAAGCTTTTAACAAAGAATCTTTTATCGAAGCGTAGTGTGCATCATCAGGGTTGTGGCTATCACCTTGTTTCTCAATATCGTTGGTAACGGCATCTGCAAATTCTATTTTTGATGGTGTTGAGTGCATTTTTACGCCAATAGCCTGAGTAATCCTAGGCATAATAATCATAAAAAATATCCAGCAAGATAATAGTGTAATAAGTGCAGATTTCGAATTTCGCTGAAATGCTGAAACTAAAACTGTTATCGCTGAAGCCACGAAAAAATACACTGAATAGCTTAAAATCAGGATTAATAACCGCAATGTTGCATCTAAAGTAATTTGCCAATTGCTTAGTGATGCCCAAAGTAAAATGGTAAGCAATATTATTGGAATGAAGATAGACAGGCATACGGAAATAATGCCTAAAGTTTTGCCCCAAAGCAACTGCTTCCAGCTCACATTTTGACACAAAAGTATTTTTAGCGTTCCAGATTCCCGCTCTGCGGAAATACTATTGTAACCTAAAAAGAAAATAAGTAGCGGAACAAGCAGTTGAAGTACCATGGCAACACTAATTTCGCCGAAGCGAAGCATGCCATTAGAAAAACCAGCTTCACTAAAATTTACTGTATTTTGCTTATGCGCCTCTAAAAAAATAGAAACACCAGCAAAACTCTCTATTCCGAAATCGAAAAAACTAAGTTCATGCTTCTCTCGAAAAGCAAGATAACCGTAATGCGCCATTCTGTGTGGGTGCTTATCAGGCTTGGCAAGCCATTGCGCTCTCACAACTTCCTTATAATGTAAACGTTGATTATTTTGTTGTCTGAAATTTTGCCAACCAACATAAGTTGCTAAGCAAAGCGATAAGCCCAGCAAAATTGTAAATGTTAGTGTGGCTTTGTTGGCAACAGCCGATTTAAAAGTTTGCCTGGCTATGACGGTAATTGTATTTTGCATTATATTCTATAGGTTACGTTAAACATTACATTTCTTGGTGTACCTGGGAAAAGACGCAGGTAGTTTTGTGCACCAACCCAGTATGTTTTGTTTAAAATGTTGTTCATATTTACTGCAAGCTGAACTTTTTTGCCTGATGGAGCGTAATACAAAGCGGCATCGACCAAAGTGTAAGAAGGAAGCACAAAATCTCTGATATAAAGTGGAAGTTTTGTACCACTATATTGTACGCCAGCTCCTAATCCAATATCTTTTAATGTTCCTGCTCCTTTAAAATCATACCTACTCCAAAAACTTGCGCTATTTTTTGGGGTATTTTGTACTCTTTGTCCAACTAAATCTGGATTGAAATCGTCTTTAATTATTGCATCAACATAGCTATAGCCTGCATTGAACTGCCAATTTGGTCGTAAAAATCCAGACGCTTCGATTTCCAATCCTCGGCTTCTTTGAGCACCACGCTCAATTAATCGGTTTACATCCAAAGGATCGTTGGCATTCATTAAAAGGTTTTTTTGGTTGATTTCAAACAGCGAAATATTTACCATCAACTTTTTGTTTAACCATTCAGATTTTGCGCCAATCTCTTTTAAATCACTTTCTAAAGGTTTAAAATTTGCGCCAGCAGGAGGAGGAACAATAACTAAGGATGAAGTATTTCCTTGTGGCTGATAACCTTGTAAATAAGTGCCGTAAAGGTTAATATTTGAAGTTACCGCATAGGTAATTCCAGCTCTTGGTAAAAGTTTATGTTGTTTAATTTTCTTTTCGTTGACTAACTGATAATTGCTATAATCCTGATACCATTCTTGCCTTAAACCAAGCGTTAATGTTAACCTTTCGTATTTAATTTGATCTTGAAGGTAAATCCCATTAACAAGATAATATGCTGGTGGAATTTCAGTTTTAGTAAAAACATAATCACTTAAATTTTTGATGGTGTAGGTTGGATTAGATAAGTTAAAATGCTCCACATTCGGAACAGGTGCATTAACACCATTAACCAATTTGAATAAATAAAGGTCTTTTTTAGTTACCTCATATCTAGCGGCAATTGTGCCATCCTTTAATCGGTATCCTTGTGCCGAATTTTCTCCGCCACCTTTAAATTTTTGTGTGTTTAATCTGTCGTAACCAACAATAATTTTATGTTTCAATCTCAAAGTGTTCCCATTAATACTCAAATAAGTACTCAAATTATCGGTACCCCATTTTTGCTGCCTTTGTACTGCTCTCATTGCGGCTAATGTTGGTATGGGCTGGTTATTTTCGTCTACTGCAAATGCATTGGTCGTTCTGTGTTCTAGCAAATCTTCCGTCCAGTTTTGCTTCATATAAGCCACATTGAAGGTAATATTTTTTGTTAAAGCATGAGAAAAACTTGCCATTAGCATTAAATCCTGACTGTTGAAACGATCGTTACTGGCACCCATATTAAAAGTAATCGGAGTGCTCTGCAAATCCGTTTTACCTGCAATTGCACCAAATATTGCCTGCCCTCTGTCTAATCGAGAATTGCTGTTATTCATAACAACTTCTACATTTAGGCTGGTTTTATCATTTGGGATATAAGAAATGGATGGCGAAATGAGATAACCTTTTCGATGTTGTAAATCCCTAAAGCTTTTGCTATCCTCATAACCGATGTTTAATCTGTAAAGCAAGGTTTTATCATCGTTTAATGGTCCAGTAAAATCAAGAGCGCCACGAACGGTACTAAAGCTCCCCGCCGAAATACTGATTTCTTTACGATCTTCTGCAAGTGGCTTTTTGGTAACCAAATTAATGCTTCCGCCAGGATCTACACTAGAAAATGTTGCGCTTGCAGGACCTTTGATTACCTCTATTCTTTCCAGGTTATTCGTTAACGGCTGATTAAAGTAATATTGCCTGGTGCGCATACCATTTATAATTGCACCTTCTTCATTCTGATTAATGCCGCGGATGGAGAATTGATTGTAATAACTACTTTGCGAAACACTTGTTACGTTTTTTACTGCATCGGATAAAACAGCTGCTTGTCTATCAGCTATTAATTCTTTCGAAACAGAAGAGATAGATTGCGGAATATCTTTATTTAAAGCCGCTGTTTTGGTGGCAGAAAATGAATAATTTCCATAATATTTCTTCCCATTTGTGCCTACAACTTCCACGGTTTGTAATTCTTCGTCAGCAACCAGGAGCACAATGGTTTGGATGTTTAAATCAGCGGATTTGTTTATTGGTAAAATCGAACTATAACTGGTAAAACCAATTGCGCTAACGCTGAGCGAATATGTTGCTGTATCTGGAGCTGTAATTGAAAAATTTCCAGCAGAATCTGAATGGGTATTTAGTTGGTTTTTGCCATTTTTTAATTTGATTGTCGCCTGCACAATTGGCCGATTTTGTGTATCTGTTATTTTGCCATTAACTTTTACCTGTGCGAAAACATTATTAATAGTTATAGATAATAATAAGATTGCAAAGAATGATTTTAAAAATATAGGATAATTACTGGGTGATTTCATTTTGATTTCTTAAATAGTTTGGAGGTAAAGTTTTTGCAAATCGGCTGCGGTTATTTCGCTGGCTTTAATGGTGTGAACAAGTTTACCTTGCCTCATAATGCCGATGTTTGTAGCTACATTTACGGCATTAAAAATATCGTGGGTGGCCATTAAAATAGATTTTCCTTCGCCGGCCAGTTTTTTTACCAATTGAGTAAATTCTTCAGTTGCTTTAGGGTCGAGTCCGCTTGTGGGTTCATCCATTAGAAAAATTTTTGCATCTTTTGCAAGAGCAATGGCAATACCAACCTTTTGGCGCATGCCTTTACTAAAACCTGATAAATGCTTGTTATGCGCTTCATTTTGCAGGCCACATTCATTAAGGAATTCTACCAAAGAATGTGATGAATAGTTAAATCCAGCAAGTTTAGAAAAGTAGTCAAGATTCTCTAAAGCAGTTAAGTTTCCATAAAGCATTACCACTTCTGGTATATAGGCAATGTGTTTTCTCCGCTGATCACTGGTAGCGATTATTTCTTCGTTATTGATGAGAATTTTGCCCGAACTTGGTAAGATAAAGCCTAAAAATAAATTAATTGTTGTTGTTTTTCCAGCTCCATTTTGGCCGAGTAAACAAAATACTTCACCTTGTTTTACAGTTAAATCCAGTTGATTTAAAGCCTGATGCGATTGATAGTTTTTAGATAATGAGATAGCTTGAAGCATATAGATATAGTCTTGTTAGCGCATGCCAAATCTGGCTGCGACATTGAACAGAAAAAAATTAAAGATTATGAAAGGAAAAAATCCCTTTAGAAATTAAGCATTAACGCTTGGTGGCCCTTTGTTAGAGCTAAGGAGTACAAAAGCGGAAGATTTTGCTAAAATAAAAATAGAAGATTTTTCTTCAGGCTTTGCCGAAATAAAACCAGATGGATTGGCTGTAGGTAGTGTATAAAAATGATTGTGATGTTTAACTAAATCACATAGTTTACATTTTAATACCGAAATTTTTAATTGTTCGTGATGTGTTATCACATTTACTTTTTGCTTTGAGGCAGAAACACGCTCAAATTCATGATGATGTAGACTTTCGATTAATGTGGCGTTTATAAAAATTGCCAATAGCAAAATCGCCCAAATACGGGCAAAAATTGTATAACGATATTTATGAGTCCAATTATTCAATGCAACAAAGTTACATTTAAAATGTAGGATTCAAAATTAAGAAGCTAAAAAATTGAATAAAGTTTTACTAAAATTTATAATTAAGCTTTTATAATATAAAGCAATCAGTTTATATCATCTTTTATGATAAAATTTAAAACTGAATTTATAATTTGCGGCCTCATAAATTAGATAAGTATGGCCTCAGGTATTTTTGCGATTTTAGATGATATAGCTGCTTTAATGGACGATGTTGCTGTAACAGCAAAAGTAGCCACAACAAAAACAGCGGGTATACTAGGCGATGATTTGGCTGTAAATGCAGAAAAGGCTACAGGCTTTTTATCATCAAGAGAACTTCCTGTACTGTGGTCGATTACTAAAGGCTCTTTAGTTAACAAAATAATAATAGTTCCCATAGCTTTATTATTAAATGCGTTTTTTCCAATTGCAATTAAATTTGTTTTAATTCTTGGCGGATTTTACCTGGCTTTCGAAGGTGTCGAAAAAATAGTCGAGTACCTTTTTCATCGCCAAAAAACAGGTAAAGAAGTTGTAGAAGAAAAGGAAGAAGATGGTGCAGATGCGGAAAAGACAAAAGTAAAATCTGCAATTACTACAGATTTTATATTATCAGTAGAAATCGTAATTATTGCACTAGGAACTGTTTTAGATAAAAGTTTAACCATCCAAATTTTAACAGTTTCAATTGTTGCATTATTGGCTACAATTGGTGTTTATGGTATTGTTGCCCTTATTGTTAGAATGGATGATGCTGGTTATAAACTGATTAAAAGCACTAACGACAAGGGTTTCTTTGCTAAACTTGGGCATTTATTGGTTAAGTCGCTTCCACTTATTATAAGATTTTTGAGCGTTGTCGGAACATTCGCCTTGATTTTAGTATCTGGGGGTATTTTTGTACACAACATAGATTATTTACATCATTTATTTCCACAAATAACACCTATAATTAAAGAGGCTGCGTTTGGATTAGTTGCTGGATTAATTGTTGTTGCGATTGTAACTTTAGTTAAAAAGATTATCGCGTTATTTAAGAAATAACTTAATTGCTTTGTATTTGCTAGCTGAAATGTTGTTTCAGCTGAAAAACAAGTTTAGATAAAAGCGGTGAAGATTCGTTGTTGTTATGAAAGCCTTTCTTTATCGCTGTAATATCCAAGTTTAGACTTTCTTTTTTGCAATAATCTAAAGTTGCTAAAACTTCCGAATTAGAGTTATTTGAATCAGCTAAATCGGTAGATGCAAATATGCCCGCAATATGCCCGTTAATTTGATAACAAAGAACCTGGATATTTAATAATCCTGCCATATCTAATTTTTTAGATTGTGGTTCTTTTTTCAGCGATTCTATTGCCTCGGTAAAACTAGCAAACTTTAAATAACTAACTTTTCTGGCAAGCCTGGTTTGGTGCAAATTGCCATTCCCATTCTTAAAATTCAAAACACTAAAAAGGTAATCGTGGTTAGCACCAATGGTGTCAGAAATTAACATATTTATTCTTGGCGTTTCCCAAATTGGGAAAATATAAGCAGCAGCAAATGAAAGTCCGCATCCCATAAGCGTAAAAATAAGTCTGTCGCCAATTATTAACAGCGGACTCCCGTGATACAGATTTAGGCAAAGTATAACCATAACGGTAATACAAAAAACGCTAAAAAGATATTTGATTCTATTAAAAGCAAAGAAACCTAGTAATGATAAAACAGATAATGTAAGCTGAAGCCAGATTGGTAATGACAGTTGTATCAGCATAAAGCTTAATACAAGCCCAATTACAGTTCCTTTAAGACGTTCTGAATTTCTTTTTCTGGTAAGCCCGAAACTTGGGCGATTAACAATCATGATCGTTAATAAAAACCAATATGTATAATGCTGTTCGGGTATCCAATAATTAATACTCATTGCAATCAAGCTTAAAATAGAAAGTCTAAGGGCAAAACGAAAAACTGGAGCATGTATCGAAAACTGATTCTTAATATCGTTAATACTTAGTGACTGCTTAGATAAGAAATCAATGTATTCAACCTTTTTAAATTCAGTTTTATTGTTCGTTTCTATATCTGAATCGATATTTCGAATTAATTTAGCAATTGATTGAATGTTAGTTGCCACTTTTTTTGGCAAAGATTGCGAACTTGAATGTGTTAATTGAATAAGGTGATTGAGGTCTGCCTCAAATTTATCGCCAAGTATTAGTGTTTTGGATAACCCAGCCTTTCCCAAAAATCGGCCACTGCATTTGTAAAGGGCAATCGAAAGCGTTTTTACTAGGTATTGAACGTGTTTTAAAGCATCAATTTCTTTTAATTCTTTTTGTAAAAGCTCATAATCCTGATGAATAGCTGTTACCTGTTCATAAAGGTCTATAACATCGGTGCCGATGGCTAAAAGTCGGTTTCCTTTTAAATTTCCTTTACGCATGGCTTGTTTATCGCCAATAAGCAAGTCACGCATTAATTCCTGTTTGGCATTTAGTTTAAGGTGTAAAACAATGTTTTGAGCATCAAAATCTTTTGGTTTTAATAATTCATCATATGCTTTAGCCCGAAGAGCAAGTAGGGATGCTGTACCTGTTAAACACTCGTATATGGCATGATGAATGGAACGGTAAGGCCAAATCCAAACCTGTAATAGACTTATTATGTAATACCAAATTCCGCCAATTAAGATATTTGTAATTAAGATAATCGGATTTGCAGGGCGTAAACCAAGAATAAAGATGCCTAGTACCGTACTCATTAAGCCAATCAATGCCATTCTGAACCCAAAAATGGCAAACATTGAAAACAAAAAAGTAAGCACAACGATAACTATTCCGAGTGCTAAAGGATGGTTTAAACTTATCGTAATAAGAACTGAAGAAAGTATAAAAAATATTACGCTTAGCCATGCTGTTCTGAATTTATTACCCCTGTTACCTGGTAAATCGGTTAGACTGATTAGTAAGGCGCCAACTCCAATGCCAATTGCTCTGCTTTTATCGCCAAGGAAAAAGAATAGAATAACAGGTAATACAATTGTTAGCGTATTTCGAAGCGCATCAGTAAAGTATTCGCTGTAAAACCAGCGAAACAAGAATATTTTGAGTTTTAGAAAAATATGATTGATAGGGATGATAATCAGTTAGAATTTAATGTTACAAAGCTAATTCAATTTTTTGTTAATATTTAAAATTCTTTCATTGGAGGATATTGAAAAGGTTTAATGCGGCTTTTGATATTCTTTTTTCGTGTTGGTCGAATATCTATTTTGAGCCTTAGTTGCCTTTTACAATTGATTATCATTCCTTATCCATTTTGAAAATGAATAAATGTATTGTTATACTTTTTAACTTGGTGATATGCGAATCACTAGTGAAATTTATTTTTTACAAATAAAATAACATCCTCATCGCCAGATTTGAGGATGTTATTTGCTCCTTTTGAAGGAAAGGTTTTTTATGAATTTAATTTATTTGCTGCTTTGTACCCGCTTTATAAAATAGCTCAGCCAATGTTTTCTGATAACCAGCTGCCATACTTTCTTGTTTAATTTTCATATCTATCAGCTTAGTTTCCCTGCTGTTGATTAAGAAAAGCGTGCTTTCACCAAGAGCAAACTTCTGGTTTTCGCCATTAACTAAAAACTGTTGGTTTTGAATGCTTTTTTGCTGCAGCGATAATTGAGAAGAATAGGCAGACAAATCGTTGTAAGAAGAAAGGATGTTATTCCTGATTTCCCGACCAGATTGCTGTAATTCATAATTCAATTCTTGCTGCTTAATTTTAACTTCGCGAAGTTTCCCTCGTTCCGATCTCAGAAAAAGTGGAAACGCGAATTCTACACCCAGCTTATAGTTGCCCCAATTAAAATCATAATAGCCTGGAATGTTATTGGTAAAATTTATTCGGTTTGAAATTAACGTTCCGCTTAAATTTAATTTTGGTTTGAGCATTTCCTGACGATAACTTTTTTCAATCTCCAGCTGAGCACTTTTACTTTTTAGTTTAATTAATTCAGGATGTTGGCTACTACTTTGAGTCAAAAGGCTGTCGATCAATAGTTTGCCAGGCAACTTTACCGCATTTATATTTTGAGGTAAAGCCTCTTCAGGAAGTTCTAATGGGTTCCCAGTTTCGTTCCAAAGATGATTTGATAAAACAAGCCTGGCATTTTGCAACTCTATTGCCGTTTTTTCCCTTTGAATCATGCGTTCCTGAACGGTTATATAAGCCTCCACAGAATCGATTGCAGGTTTATCACCTAACAAAGTTTGAGTACTCAATGCTTTAAACCGTCGTTGAGCCAAATCCAATCCTTCTTTTATTAATTCAAATTGCTTATAAGCATAGTACCAATTCCAGTAATCTTTTACCATATTGTACCAGATGCTGTTAATCTGCTTTAACTGATCGGCTTGGGCATATTGTACCATAATCTTCGATTGGCGCAAAGTGCTGCGGCGGGCATCAATTATTAATCCCTGGCCTATCGGTATGCTTAAACCAATAGCTGATAAACCTTGTGAATTTGTTCGGCTTTCAGGATTTACGTAATTGCCAACATTTCTATCATAACCAATTTTTAAATCGGCACCTGCGAGCCATAAAGGGATTTTAAGTTCAGAACTCCATTTATTGTAGTAATCTGTATTGCCAAATAATTTTTGGCCAAAAGTCGATTTCAAAGCTGGATCAAAATAACCTAACGATTGCAACACATTTGCTTGTGCTGATTCGCTTAATAACGCAGTCTGTTTTATAATTGGATGAAACCTGAAAACCATTAACTGTAAATCCTCAAGCGTAAAAACTTTAGCTGTGTCAATACCTGATATTTCTTTTCTTTTATCGTACGCAAAACCATTTTTTTTAAAGAGAAATGTAAGCAGAAAAAATAAACAGAGGTGTTTTAACTTAATATTCATTGATAACCTCCCCATTTATTTTTTATCCTTTATTCCGCTTGCTGGTTCTCGTTCCAAGCTTGGAGGAAAACCATTAAGCTGCCTCCATATTTCGTACCATAGCGGTACCGATCTTAAGATTATTCGCCCGTAAACACCCGATCCTTGTCTAAGTTGTGGCGGCCATGGTTCATCTTTTGATGGTAGTGGATTAGTTTGACTAATTAGTAAACGGTATTTTCCGCCTACACTGCTTACCCGATCGATAGAAAATACCTTGCCGGCAAAAGTACCGACAGCTACCGATGGCCAACCCGAAAATTGAACCGATGGCCAACCTTCAAACTGTAAACGTACATCACTGGTGTCTAAAATTAATGGAACATCCATTGCTCTAACATATATTTCTGCCGCAACCATTGGCGATTTGGGTTGTAAGGTTGCTACTGATTCGCCTTCTTTAATGTTTTCACCAATACCCGCCTTTAGGGTTTTAACAATAAATCCACTTTGTGGTGCCCTAATTACATATAGGCCTCGTCTGATATTGACATTGGAAATGTCGTTGCGCAATTTCGCAATATCTCCCTGCGCACTTGCACGACTAGAAACTGCCGAACTCATATCGGATTGCGCCTTTGAAATTGATTCTTGATATTTGGCTCTGATATTATCCAGTTCGATCGATGCGTTTAATAAATTCTGATTTGAATTACTAAGCTTATTCTGTTGACTGATTACTTTTGCATTATCCTCCTGAAGTTTAAGTCTGCGAGTTTCAATATCCGTTAACGAAAAAAGACCATTTTTATAACCAGTTTCATACCGT
This sequence comes from Pedobacter ginsengiterrae, assembly GCF_039537385.1. Taxonomy (NCBI): domain Bacteria; kingdom Pseudomonadati; phylum Bacteroidota; class Sphingobacteriia; order Sphingobacteriales; family Sphingobacteriaceae; genus Pedobacter; species Pedobacter ginsengiterrae. The sequence continues at coordinate 549,008 of NZ_BAABAK010000001.1, read as the reverse complement.
TCTAAACGCACTTTAGTAGTTTCGTAAAATTTTTGTACTGATAAAAGTTCTGCACTATCTATACTAACGTAATTTTTTGCCTGTTTAACTTTATTCTCCGCGGCTTTTATCTGAAAATTTAAACCACTATTCATAGCGCTCATCTGCGCTTTAGTGGCATCTATTTTCTGTATAGCCGCAATTTCATTTCCTCGTTTTGCATCGAGTTGTTCAGTTAATCGGGTAGGTAGTTCAGGATCGAAATACGACTGACTGGTTTCTGAAATCACTAAAATTGTATCACCCTTTTTCACTTCCTGTCCTTCACTTACCGCCCAATGTTCTATTCTGCCTCCAATCTGGTTTTGAATAGTTTGAGGTCTGTCTTCTGGTCGCAAAGCGGTCACTGTTCCACGTCCTGGTATAGTTTGGCGATAAGGAAGAAAAAGTAGGACTAAGAAAAAGGCAAAAATGAAAAGTAATATTCTGCCTAATCTTTTTGGTCCTTTAGCATCGATAATTCTACTGTTAGCATGTACAGAAAGCTCTTCCCAATTTTTTAGCTGCGCCAAATTGTTACTTATCTTACCCATGGTGTACATCTCCTTCCTCTAATTCAAGATCTGTTACTACAGCAAGTTTTTCGCTACCTGTAACCATATCAAATACAGTATTTAAATTAGTCATCAGTTTTTCGATAGCATAACTAATTTGTACGATAATTACCTCTGCGGCTACGAATTGCCCAAAAGTCATTTGTCTCTCAAAAACAAAATAAGAACCTAAAAGGAGCAAGGCGCCCATCAAAATAGTTCGCATAGCAACAGCGGTAACAAAGAACTTTTTTAATACACCGAAATGTTGGTTCCGAGCCTGAATGTAATTTGCCGTAATCTCATCGGTACGATTAATAATCTCTTTTCTTTTACTGCTGCTTTGGCGATAGGTATCTAAATCTGCGGCAATTTCTTCCAGATAACCAACAACTTCATATTTAAAGCCCGATTCTTCGATACTGGTTTGTACACCTTGACGATAATACAAGGCTAAAATCACGATTATCACAATCAATACAAAAGTGCCAAATACCATAAAAACCGGATGGTAGAAAGATAATAAAATCACGCTGAAGAATATTTGAACAGCGGCTGCAACAATGTCTACAAGCAGCTTGGTCAATCCTTTTTGAATTGTTAGAATGTCGAAGAATCTATTAATAAGTTCTGATGGATTTTCGCCTTCTAATGCTTTTTTCTTAATACGTGGTAAACGAAAGGCGAACTCTAAAGCAGCCTTTGTAAATATTTTTTGCTCCAAAAACTCTACTAAAGTGAGTTGCCCGATAAGCAATATGCCGCCAATAACAATTCCTGCAAGAATTACTGCAATTAGAATATAAGTAGAACTATACATGGCGCCGTTAGATAGTAGATTAAAAACGGCACTGGTACCAAGAGGTAATGAAAGGCCTATTAATCCAATCAACATGGCGTATATTAAGATGTAATTAATGGTTCGACGCTCCAAATGGAGCAAACGTACTAATCTTTGCCAGGGCGTTGGAGCACCGACAATCTGATGATTTTTCATTTGTATTTTTAAAATTTAGAAATTATTATAATGCTTCGTACCTGAATTATTCATTCGGCTTTAGATATTTTTAAGCACAATAATCGGGAGGGGGAGTGGGAATGTTTTTGGATGGGAAATTATCTAATATTATCCGAAGGAAGTAGGAGTGAACTAAAGCACTATTTGTAAATACAACATAATTTTGATCTACGGAATAAGACTCATAAATCAGGAGTTTTTTCTTTCCTTTTTCAACTGATTCTTCTTCTTCCTTATCCTTATTATCGCCTATACTTTTTTCATAAGCAGAAGCTTCATTACCCAAACTAAACGAAGAAATTGCAACAGAAAAAATTTTAACAACTAGCATACATAACAATATGCCACTGAAAATATTTTTTAAGTAATCGTTCCGTAATATCCGCATCATAAGGCTGCAAATATAGGTTCGAGTCTTGCTCTAATTCGGGTTACAACTCATCTAAAAGTCAAATTTGAGGCCGTTAATAAACAAATAACTAAAATGTTATAATTAAATTAAAACCGTATTAGAATAATAATTTTTTGCGATCAAGAAGTTCTATTTTAAGCCGAAGAAGATTTTTGACGGCAAACATTGTGGTAAGAAAAACGATTTTCAAAAACTAAGGAGAAATTAATTGTAAAGATGATAAATGAAAAAAAGTTGATCATGAATGCATAATCAACTTTTTTAATTTGTGCTCCCGACGAGATTCGAACTCATATCGATGGTACCGGAAACCATAATTCTATCCATTGAACTACGGGAGCAGGCGGCTGCAAATATAGAAAATCAAAATGTTAGTTTATTGTAATATGTAGGTTAAAATCGAGATAGTTTTGTGCCAACGAAAATCTTTAGCGGATTTAGCTATTTGCTTTAATTGGAAAAGGTGCCTTTTTGCCATGAAAAATTTAATTGGGTTAAATAAACCATATTGAAGCGATATCCTTTTGAACTTTTTGTGAAAAAGATTTAGCGGAAAGATGGACTGCAGCAACCGAAGTATTATTGCATTTGCTTTACTAAAAATTAATGCCCTGTTAATACCAAAATTGGCTTTTTTAAAAATAAAAACGCACCTTTGCGAACCGTTAATAGAGGTTTAGGCATGTAACAAAATTATTTAGTCGTTTATGGAAGAATTGGTTGTAGAAGAGGTTCGGGAATTGCTTGAAAAAGAAGATGATAAAGCATTAAAGCGTTATCTTGATGAACTGAATATCTCTGATGTTGAAGAACTGATTGATGAACTTCCACAATGTGCAGCTAAATTTATCGAAACCATATCCTTAAACCGTGCGGTAAATGTTTTTCGTATTCTTGATTTTCCTACTCAAGAACGTATAATTAAAAAACTTTCGGGCAATAAGCTAAATCAAATTATAAAAGATTTGCCTCCTGATGATCGTACAGCATTATTTAGTGAGTTAAAGGGCGATGTGGTAAAGAAAATGATTACCCTTTTGCCTCCCGAAGAACGTAAAGAATCGCTCGCACTGTTAGGTTATAAAGAAGATAGTATTGGTCGTTTAATGACGCCCGACTATATTGCGGTGAAGCCAGAATGGTCGGTTACAAGGGTTTTAGCGCATATTAGGCGTTACGGTAAGAACTCAGAAACCATTGATGTGGTTTATGTGATTGATAAAGATGGTACTTTGCTGGATGATATTCGAATTAGAGAAGTATTATTAGCTGACCCCGAAGCAATTATTGGTGAGTTAACAGATAAACGTATTATCTCTTTAAAAGCCAACGACCCGCAAGAAGATGCAATTAGTATTTTCAGGATGAATAATCGCGTAGCTTTACCCGTAGTTGATGAAAATAATATCCTTTTAGGAATTGTAACGGTTGATGATATTCTTTGGATTGCGAACGAAGAATATACCGAAGATATGCATAAAATAGGTGGTACCGAGGCATTAGATGAACCTTATCTCGACACATCTATTTTTAATTTGGTAAGAAAACGCGTTGGTTGGTTGGCTATTTTAATGCTTGGCGAAATGCTTACCGCTACAGCAATGGGTTTTTTCGAAGGCCAAATTCATAAAGCAACAGTACTTGCATTGTTTATTCCATTAATTATTTCTTGCGGAGGTAACAGTGGTTCGCAGGCATCAACATTAATTATTCAGGCAATGGCTTTGGGCGAGGTAACGATTAAAGATTGGTGGCGGGTTATGAACAGAGAACTTACGTCGGGTTTTCTTTTAGGCTTTTGCCTGGGTTTAATTGGTTTTCTTCGTATTTTTCTTTGGCATGTTGCTTGGCCAAATACGTACGGCGAACATTGGTTATTAATTGCATTTACCATTAGTGTTTCGTTAGTTTTTGTGGTGCTTTGGGGCTCGTTAAGTGGCTCTATGTTACCTATTTTGCTTAAAAAGCTTGGTGCAGACCCTGCAACATCTTCGGCTCCTTTTGTTGCCACACTGGTTGATGTTACTGGTTTGATAATATATTTCAGTTTTGCTGTTTTGTTTTTAAAAGGCGTGTTACTTTAAGTTAAAAATTATGAAAAAAATTACAACTCTTTTTACGGATATTGGTGGTGTTTTATTAACTAACGGATGGGATAGAAAAGCTAGGGGTGAGGCTGCGGTTCTTTTTAATTTAGATTCTGTGGATCTGGAAGAAAGGCATCACTTAACTTTCGATACCTATGAAGTTGGCAAATTAACGCTCGATGAATACTTGGAAAGGATTGTGTTTTTCGAAGAACGCTCGTTTACTTACGATGATTTTAAAACGTTTATGTTTAAAAAATCATTGCCATATCCTGAAATGATTCAATTGATTTGCGATTTAAAAAAGAAATATAATCTTAAAGTTGCAGTAATTAGTAACGAAGGAAGAGAGTTAAATCAATACCGAATTAATACTTTTAAATTAAATGAATTTGTTGATTTCTTCGTGTCTTCGAGTTTTGTTCATTTTCGGAAACCCGATGCAGATATCTTTAAGGTTGCTATAGATATTTCTCAAAGCGATGTTGAAACGAGTTTATATATTGATGACAGAATGCTTTTTGTACAGGTTGCAGAGGGTTTAGGTTTAAAAGGGATTTACCATACTACTTACGAAGACAGTAAGGCACAATTGGCTGCTTACGGACTGGAAGTTTAACTTTGGTTTTCCATAATTTTAAGTTCTAACGCTCTTTGTAAAAATCCCTGGAGTTTTAATTTTTCCTCAGCTTCGTTAATCGCCATCAATAAATTATTTTCATTATTGGCTATTTCGCTAAGTATTTTAATCATTATAGCCCATACTGGTTTCATTTTAATAATGAGATCGGTCCCTTTATCGGTAAGTGAAATAAGCCTTTTACGTTCATCATTTTTATCTTTTTTTGATTTTATGAGCTTTTGTTTTTCTAGTTCTTTTAATAAGCTGATTGTAGATGGATGCGTGTAGCCTATTTCTGAAGAAATTTCGACTACACTCAATACTTCTTTATGGTGTAAAGTATAAATTATAGGAAACCATTTCGGCTCAAAATCAATGTCAAACGTTTTATAAAGCTGTGCACCATCTTTTCTAAGTTGTTCGCTAAGCCTTTGTAGTCTTGTTGATAGGGCAAGTATGCCCGACTCGTCAATTACATTCATTTTTTTAAAGTTAATTCGCAAAATACATTATCAGCATTCATAAAAGGAAATTTGGAAGGTAAATTTTCTTTTGCAATATGGATAAACCCATTTTTTTCGTAAAATCTAAGTGCAGCTTGTAAAACGGTTACCGTGCCTAAATAAAGATTTTTTATATTGCTTTTATTGCTGTAATCTATAAGCTTTTCGAGTAATTTCTGAGCAATTCCCAGTTCTTTTCCTCTGAATTCTTTTTTTACAAACATCTTTCTAATTGCGGCAGAATCGTTATCAAACTTAATTAAAGCAATTGTGCCAACAAGCTCGCCATTAATTTTAGCACCCCAAAAACCACCACCTTTTAAATGATAAAAATTTTCTATATCTAAAAGATCTGGCTGGTCTTCAAGAGTTATCTGAACATTAAACTCTTTTTGCTGTATTGGTAAAATAATATCAATAATTGCTTTAGAACTTTCATTAGATATAGAATCGATTTGTATTTCCATTTTGTTAAAAATTTTATTTAAAACAAAACTACGTAGTTAACTACATATAATCAAAATTATTTTAATTTTTTTAATTAATATGAATAATACACGGTTTTAAAGGCTTTAATTCTTTAATGAAAAGAGGCATAATCTTCAGGTTTTATTAATTAAAACTGAAGAATTTGAGTTTATATTGGATTAACGAATTAAAAAAAATCAATGTATTCTGTATTTTCGTGGTGATATTTAATATCGTATATTTTTTCCACAAACTTTACGGCTTGATATAATTGCAATCTTAAATGCCACCGTTGTTGCTTACCTCGTGATAATGAAGTGGTAAGAATGAATCAAAAAAAAAGCAACCTTTTCGGGTTGCTTTTATATTTTGGATCACTAATTTTTTTAAATCTTAAACGTTAAATCTGAAGTGCATAATATCGCCATCTTCAACAACGTAGGTTTTGCCTTCAACACCCAGTTTTCCAGCATCTTTACAAGCATTTTCCGAACCTAAAGCTACGAAATCTGCATATTTAATTACCTCAGCACGGATAAAACCTTTTTCAAAATCGGTATGGATTACACCAGCAGCTTGTGGAGCTGTAAAACCTTTTGTAATCGTCCAGGCTCTAACTTCTTGCACACCAGCAGTAAAGTAGGTGTAAAGGTTTAATAATTTATAAGCTGCACGAATCAATTTGTTTACACCAGATTCGGTTAAGCCTAAATCAGCTAAAAACTCCTGACGTTCTTCATAACTTTCTAATTCAGCAATTTCCGATTCAATTTTAGCAGAAATAACCAATACTTCGGCATTTTCATCTGCAACATTCGCTTTAACTAAGTCAACGTATTTGTTTCCATTAATAACCGAAGCCTCATCAACATTACAAACGTACATTACTGGCTTTTGGGTAAGCAAACCTAAATCTTCGATAAAATCGAAATCTTCCTGAGCTAAAGAAGCTGTACGGATAGATTTTCCACTTTCTAAATGAGTTTTAACAAAAGTTAAAATTTCATAAGTACGTTTAGCATCTTTATCGCCACCAGTTTTAGCCATTTTTTCTACCTTTTGAATACGTTTATCAACTGTATCCAAATCTTTAAGCTGTAATTCTGTATCGATAATTTCTCTATCACGAATTGGATCAACAGATCCATCAACATGAATTACGTTTCCATCATCAAAACAGCGTAAAACATGTATAATTGCATTTGTAGCGCGAATATTTCCTAAGAATTGATTACCCAAGCCTTCGCCTTTCGACGCACCTTTAACCAAACCAGCAATATCTACAATCTCAATTGTATTTGGTTGTACTTTATTAGGTTTAACCAATTCGGCAAGTTTAGTCAATCTTTCATCAGGTACAGTAATTACGCCAACGTTTGGCTCAATAGTACAAAAAGGAAAGTTTGCAGCTTGTGCTTTTGCATTTGATAAACAGTTAAAAAGAGTCGATTTACCCACATTTGGTAATCCGACAATACCACATTGTAATGCCATTTATATTATCTTGATTTTACGATTTACGAATTCACCTTTTCAGGCCGCAAAGATAAGCTTTTAAACCTTTATTTAAAGGCTGTAATTTGTTGCAGATAGATATTTTATCTAGTTTAGCGAAAATTACAGATTATCATCATGGAAGATTTAGAACAACAAGTGCCTGCCGAAGTAAAATTAATTGTTACCGAAGAAATGAGAAGCTATATTTATGAAATAGCAAAATGGGCAAGATTCTTATCTATTGTTGGATTTATCCTGTCTGCATTTTTAATCATTGGTTCTTTTGGGATCGGTGCTGCAATTAGCGCTAATCCTTCTATGTTGGCTCAATTAGGACCATTGGCTGGGGCTGGTGGTATTGCAATTACTATATTCTATTTAATTTTGGCTTTAATGTATTTCTACCCGAGCTTACTGCTTTTTAGATTTTCGAACAAAGGAAAACAAGGCGTATTATATGGCGATCAGGAAAGTATGAACGATGCAATGATGAATATGAAATCGTTATTCAAATTCTGGGGGATATTTACCATTGTAATTATGGTTTGCTATTTTCTGTTTGTAATGCTGTTTGCAGCAGGTATGGCTGTAAAATAATTACTTGAAATATTTTTGCATGCCTTCTGGTTGTTTCCATCCAAAATTTGGCTCATAATAATTCCACAAAAGATTACTTAGATTTCTAATCATAGTCCAGCCTTCGTTGGTGTAGTTCCAAGAAATATCTTTTTGATTTTTTGTGGTAATACAAAAAACGTAATCACCATGTGGCGCATTTACTAATAAAACTTCGGAGCGAGCCGCATCTACAGCACCCGATTTTGAAGCAACTTGTACTGTTGGCGGAATTTGAGAAAGTGCTTCAGTATCCCAATAAATACGAATTAAGTTTCTGTAAATTCTTTCTGAAGCTGCTGGACTAATCATTTTTCCATCTCGAATTAAAGTTAACAAAGTAGCCATTTCTTTTGGAGTGGTTTGTCCCCAGCCAAATTGTTTTTGATTTTCTCTTCTTCCAGGTGTACGGGAGTTTACTCGGGTATCTTTTAGGCCATTGTTAGCCATAACTTCGTTAATTGCTGTACCAGTTCCTGCTAAAAGTTGCGACCATAAGCTTGCCGTATTATCACTTGTTGTAATCATAAGCATTAACACTTTGCTCAGAGCGATTTTTTCACTGTCTTTAAAAGAACCTAAAATATCTTCGCCAGCATATAATAAACTATCGCAATACGTTAAAGATGCATGATAATCTAATTCTCCCTTCTCAATTTTATTAAATACACCACAAGTTATCGGTACTTTAATCATACTTGCGGTCGGAAAAATAGTATCGGCATTAACTGAAGCTATTTTACCAGTTTTTAAATTTTTTACATAAATGCCTACATCACCATTAAAACCTTTCACCAAATCGTTTAATTTTTGCTGTAGTTTTTGATCTACTTTTTCCTGAGCAGACAACCCAATTGTGAACAAGATTATAAATAACGAGAAAATAATTTTTTTCATAATGATGTGTTTTCTTTGTCGAATTTAAATAAAAAAAAGTCCCGATTTTCATCGAGACTCTTCCTATTTGGTTAATGATATTTTTTAGGCTAACGCATTTTGTTTAACCACCATTTTAACTTTATCGATAACGTAATCTAGTTCTTCTTTAGTTGTATATTTACTAAAAGAAAAACGAACTGATGGGCGATTTGGATCAGCATTAATGCCATTTAACACATGCGAACCAATGTTAGAGCCTGATGAACAAGCACTGCCGCCAGAAGCACAAATTCCGTTAATATCCAAATTAAATAATAACATATCTGCCATATCCATTTCAGGAAAAGATACATTTAACACTGTATAAAGGCTTTTATCTGCATCCGTTTCTCCGTTAAAAGCAATACCTGGAATTTCAGCAATTAATTGTGCTTTTAAATAATCTTTTAAGCCTTGAATATACGTCTGGTGTTCTTCCATTTCGGCGTAAGCAATTTCCAAGGCTTTTGCTAAGCCAACAATGCCATAAACATTTTCTGTACCTCCACGCATATTACGTTCTTGTGCACCGCCGTAAATCATTGGCGGTATTTTAACGTTACTGTTAACATATAAAAAACCAACACCTTTAGGGCCATGCAGTTTGTGTGCCGCACAAACAATAAAATGCGCTTTCAATTCGCGAACATTATGTCGATAATGTCCCATTGTTTGAACAGTATCTGCATGATAAATTGCATTATATTTTTCGCAAATATCGCCAACCTTAATCATATCGGTAAGCGTTCCTAATTCGTTATTTGCATGCATTAAGGATACAAAAGTACGTTCGTTATTTTGCAAAAGTTCTTCTAAATGTGCGTAATCAACATTGCCTTTTTCATCAATATTAACAAAGCTAAGTTTATCAATTTCGCCGTTCTTAAGCATTGTATTTAAAGTATGCTCAACTGCGTGATGTTCGATTTTAGATGTAATAGCATGCTTAATACCATAAGCTGCAATACCGCAACGGATAGCTGTATTATCTGCCTCAGTACCGCCAGAAGTAAAAAATACTTCAGATGGAGATGCATTTAGCAGACCTGAAACCGTTTTACGAGCTTTCTCTACCAACGTTCGTACCTCACGACCAAGCGCATGAATAGCAGATGGGTTTCCGAAATAATTCTCCATCACGTTAGTCATTTCTGCAATTACTTCCTTATCCAATGGCGTGGTAGCCGCATTATCTAAATAAACCTTTTTCATATTATATTGATTACACCAATCAAGGTGATTTCGTTCATTAAATCTTTTTGCTTCCCTTAATTAAAGGTGCAGTATTTCTTTTATATCAGCGATGATTTTATTGGCCAGATTCTCTGCAATCGTTTCATTTTCAGCCTCACTGTAAATACGAATAATAGGCTCGGTGTTCGAACGGCGTAAATGCACCCAGGTTTTGTCAAATTCGATTTTCAAACCATCAATTGTACTGTAGGGTTGGTTTTTGTATTTTTCCTCAACCTGTTTCAATAATTTATCGATATCCATTTCTGGCGTTAACGTTATCTTATTTTTCGAGATATAATATTGAGGATAACTGCTTCTTAATACCGAAATAGATTTGCCAAACTTAGCTAAATGTGTTAAAAACAAAGCAATTCCAACTAAAGCATCTCTGCCATAATGCGATTCAGGATAAATAATACCGCCATTGCCCTCGCCACCAATAATTGCATTGGTTTCTTTCATTTTATTTACCACATTTACTTCGCCAACTGCCGAAGCATTATATTCCGAACCAGCTTTTTCAGTAACATCGCGTAAAGCACGGGTAGAGGAAAGATTTGAAACCGTATTACCTGGCGTATTTTTCAATACGTAATCAGCAACTGCAACCAAAGTATACTCTTCGCCAAACATGCTGCCATCTTCGTTTACGAAACATAAACGGTCAACATCTGGATCTACAACAATACCTAAGTCGGCATTTTGTTTTTGAACTTCTTTAGAGATTTCAGTTAAATTCTCAGGAAGCGGTTCTGGATTATGAGGGAAATGACCATCTGGTGTGCAATATAATTCGGTAACTTTAGTAACCCCCAATGCTTTTAAAAGCGCTGGAATAAAAATGCCACCAGTCGAATTTACACAGTCAATTACAACTTTAAAATCAGCATTTTTAATGGCTTCAACATCAACTAATGGCAATGCTAAAACTTTATCAATATGCTTTTGCAGGTAGGTATCGTTTTTAATAACCTTACCCAATTTATCTACCTCGGCAAATTCGAAAGCAGCACTTTCTGCTAAATCTAAAACTTCTTTACCATCTAAATCGCTAATAAATTCGCCATCAGCATTTAGTAATTTTAAAGCATTCCATTGTTTTGGGTTATGGCTTGCAGTTAAAATAATACCACCACCAGCATTTTCATCTGGTACGGCTACTTCTACAGTTGGGGTAGTCGATAATCCTAAATCAATAACCTCAATACCCAAACCTTGCAAGGTGCCAATAACTAAATTATTAACCATTTCGCCCGAAATACGAGCATCTCGGCCTAAAACAATTCTTTTATTACCCGTTTTTTGAACTACCCAGCTTCCAAAAGCAGCTGTAAATTTTACTATGTCTATCGGTGTTAGGCCGTTTCCTGCCTGTCCGCCAATAGTTCCTCTTATTCCTGAAATCGATTTTATTAAAGTCACTTATTTTATATTATATAGATTTCAAAAATAAGAAAAAAAACAAGATAGAAGGCAATTCTAAGCAATTTGCGAACTTAATTTACATTGTCCTTATATCTATTTATACCATGTATTTAGTAGAAATATTTAATCAATCGTTTGTTATAAAATAGCTTAGAAAAGCAATTTCAACGCCTTTCGGTTTCTGCAGTCCCGCCCACGTTTCAAGTCCGCTCCCGATGAAAAATCGGGATTGCGGGCTTTCTCACTTCGGTCGGGTTTAGCAAGCAATTTTAATGCATTTATTTACGGTGCCTTTCTAATTGCACTTTAATATTGCAATATTGTTGCATAAAAGTATATCGCTCTCTTCTCATGCTAAGCTAAAATCTTATATTTGCATCTTTTTATTATACAAACGGCTTTCTATGCAACGCAAATGGTTTCAGTATTGGTTTAATTCGCCATATTATCACATTCTTTATCAACAAAGAAACGATGCCGAAGCCGAGTTTTTTATCGACAAATTAACAGATTTTCTAAAACCACAGCCAGAAGCAAAAATGCTCGACATTGCTTGCGGAAAAGGCCGACATTCTATATACCTCAACAAAAAAGGTTTTGATGTAACTGGAATCGATTTATCCGAGCAGAGCATAAAATACGCCAAGCAATTCGAAAATAACAAACTGCATTTTTTGGTACACGATATGCGTAGGTTGTTCTATATCAACTATTTCGATATTGCATTAAATCTGTTTACTAGTTTTGGCTATTTCGATACCGAGAAAGACCACGTTAACGCTTTAAAAACATTTAGAAAGTGTTTAAAAGCTAATGGGATCTTAGTGTTAGATTACTTCAACACCGAAAAAATAGTCAGAAATTTAAACTCCTGCGAAACAAAATCACTTGATGGTATTAACTTCAACATTACCAAAAATGTTGTAGAAGGAAAAATCATTAAGAAAATACATTTCGAAGATGAAGGCAAAATTTATAATTTCGAAGAACGGGTTCAGGCTTTCAGTTTTACGGATTTTGAACGGATGCTAACTAAAGCAGGTATGGTGATCGAAAAAACTTTTGGAAGTTATGCTTTAGATGATTTCGACGAATCTACATCTGACAGGTTAATTTTAATTTGTAAAAAAGCATGATAGAAAGCATTCAGCAATTTGATGTAGAATTGTTTCTGAAAATCCATCGCGGACTTTCGAACGGCTTTTTCGATTGGCTGATGCCGTTAATGCGTAACCGATTTTTCTGGTCGCCACTTTATCTTTTTATCATAATATTTTGCATAAAACAATATAAAAAGCAAGGTTATTACATAATTGCAATGGTGCTTTTTACTTTTGCTTTGGGCGATTTAATTGCCTCCAGAGTTGTGAAGCCATTAGTTTCGAGAGTTCGTCCGTGTAATGATTTTAGCCTTGCAAACAACATTATTCATCGTGTGCCGTGCGGAAGTGGTTTAAGTTTTCCATCGGCACACGCAACAAATCATTTCGCAATCGCAGTATTTTTAATTTGCCTGTTTTATAGTCGTTGGAAACCAATTTTGCCAATAGGTATATTTTGGGCTGCTATTATCAGCTTTGCGCAAGTTTACGTTGGTGTACATTACCCCGTCGATGTAATTACTGGTGCATTACTTGGAACGTTAATCGGTTTTTTCTGTTCCAGAATTTTTAAAAAACTACAACCTGATTTTTAAGCTATGGAAATCTGGAAAATTTGTGTGCTATTTCTTTGTGCTTTTTTAGGTGGAGCATCTATTTTTTTGGTTAAAAGCGATAAATCTAAGCTGCTGAAACTTATTTTATCTTTTAGTGGTGCTTATCTTTTCGCTATAACTGTTTTACATTTAATACCCGATGCCTTTAGCGGACCAGATAAAAGTGAAATTGGTATTTTTATTCTGATTGGTTTCTTACTGCAGGTATTTTTAGAGCAATTTTCTGAAGGCGTGGAACACGGTCACATCCACAAACATCACGATGGTCATGTTTTTCCATTTGGCATAATGATAAGTTTATGTTTACATGCCTTTTTAGAAGGGATGCCTTTGGCTAAAGATCAACACAATGAGTTAATTTTCGGCATTGCTTTACATCACATTCCAGCAGCTTTTGCCTTGGCTAGCATTTTAATGCAAAATCATTTTAAAAAGCAGAGTATTTTGATGTATCTGGTTTTATTTGCTGTTATGGCGCCACTTGGCTTTTATGTAAGCTTTGGCTTAAGTAATGGAACAATTGGTGGGGTAGAAGCCTATTTCAATAAAATAATGGGTATTGTAATTGGTATTTTCTTGCATATTTCCACTACAATTTTATTCGAATCGAGCGCCGACCATAAAATTAATACGCGTAAAATGGTTGCCGTTTTATTGGGGATTGGGGTTGCTTTAATTGGTTTCTTTGCAGGACACTAGTTTTTTTTGTTTAAAAGCCGTAATCTAAATCGAATTACTTTTTATCCTTCTTTTTTCCATAGCCCCAAGGACAATGCTTGCACTTATTTTTGCAGCAGTAACCACGCTTTAAATGATACGCTTCGGTAAAAACCATGAAACCATCTTCATTAAAATAGAAATCTTCGCCCTCTTTCATCTTAAATGAGTGAATTTTTGATTGCTGAATTGATATATTGTTATTTACAACGATTTATGGTGAAAGTACGACTCCTTAATTCAGGATTTTAACTTCTAGTTTATCTTTAAAATAATCTTTAAGTTGCCTTCCGTCGCCGTGTAATGTCCAAACTTGTTTAGGTTTTACCTTTTCTATGGTTTCTAAAATTGCTGCCCAATCAGCATGATCGGAAATGTAAAGGGAAATACCGTTTTGCTGCTGCAAGTTTTTCCAGCCAGAAGCAAAAGCCCTGACAACATTTATCGCTTTGTGATAGCTGTGAAAAACCATTGGTGGCACTATGTAAACTTGATGCTCCAGGTTATTTTTCATCACCTTTCTATCGTACATTTTATACGCTCCCAATTTCATACCATAATCTTCGTAAATTTTCACAAAGGGCATAATACTATGGTGAACCATAATATTTTTAGTAGGGCAATGCTCATTTAGCAACTGAATAATCCGCTGACTTTTACCCAACGCATAAGCACCAAGCATAATATTTGCATTGGTTTCATTTAGTTTTTCTATTTCTTCAATCGGCGATGGGTGCTTGGTATCGGGATTAGCAAAGGTACTTTCTGTAATTAAAACATCAGCCTCAACAAATTCAAAAGGTTCGCAGGTCGAGTCTGGCTCAATTTTATAATCACCAGTATAAAGATATTTTATACCATTGTATTCCATTAAAACTTGTGCAGAACCCAGAATATGTCCAGCAGAATAGAAAGTAATCGTTACATCTTTTATCTTAAATGACTGGTGGTAAGCTTTTATATGAAAATCAACAGCTGCAAATTTACGATAGCGATGCTTCATGAAAGTTTCAGTGGCTGCCGTGCAATATACATTCTGGCTTCCACCAATTGCGTGGTCGCCGTGAGCATGAGAAACCACAGCTTCTTTAACAGGCTGCTGTGGATCGAGGTAAAAATCGCCATAAACACAGTATAATCCCGTTGGAGTTATGGTAATAAAGTTTTCTAAAATCATGGGCAAGATTTGTAGGATTTAAAGATAAGGCAGGATTTTAGACGATTAAGCATAATTAGTTAGACGATTATTTCGAGAATTACTTCTTATTTGAAGCAACTTCTAAAAACTTTTTGTGTAAAACTAACACTTGCTCGATAATTGAATACTCTTCATCGTTGGTGATAAAATAATTTGCCATCTTAGCTTTCTCTTCATCGCTCAGTTGCTTATCCATTCGGGCTTTTACCTGTTCAGCTGTAACACCATCACGTTGCATTACTCTTTTCAATTTTAGGTCGATAGAGGCGGTTACTAAAATGGTCGTATCACACATTTTATAAGATCCACTTTCAAAAAGTAATGCAGCTTCTTTTAAGGTGTAGGGAACCTCGTTTGAAATGCTTTCTTCCCAGGTATCAAAAGCTCTAAATACTGCAGGATGAACCAAAGCATTCAGTTTTGTTAATTCAGTTTCGTTATTAAATACAATTGATGCGATATGTTTATTGTTCAATTTTCCATCTGCAAAGTAGCTTTTCTCACCAAAGGTTGATTTTATTCCCCTGATAAGTATGTTATCCTTAACCATGATTTCTTTAGCAACAGTATCTGCATAAAATACTGGGATGCCTAAAACTTCGAAAACTTTACAAACGGTAGTTTTACCGCTGCCAATACCACCTGTTATACCAACTTTATACATTATTTTTCTACTACGAAATCTACTTTAGAAGGAACAATTTTTACTAGTTTGCAGTAATCTGGAAATTCGGTAAGTGTAACTGTTAATTGACTGTGGTGTAAATTCAGCCAATCTTCTGCATCAACCGTTGCAGTAATGAAATTTTCATCAACCTGATTGTAATAATTTAAAGCAACTAAAAAAGTAACATTTACTTTTTTAGGGTACAATTTTATACTATTGTAATTTTTATTGTTCTTAATTTTGAGGGGCACTGAAACAGTTTTTTCAGTAAATTCATCAACAGGTAACTTAACTTCTACGCTTGATGGGAAAATGCTCACATTTTTGTGTGTACTATGCTGCATCGTTACTCGAGCTGTAGCACTATTCTGTACTTTGCTCAATTTTAAGGTGTCTGTTAACCACTCTTTAATTCGATCAAGTTCTTCAAGTGGCCCAGTAACAGTAACATATTTTGGATTCAGTTTTATTTCACTGGAAACTCCATACTGTTTTACAAATTCTATCTTTTTAACCAATCTTATCTGCACTTTTTTTACTGTTCTTTTTGTAAAATCGAAATACAATGTATCTGGTTTAACTGAAATTACCTTTTGCGCACTTTCGAGTTGTTTATTAACGTTATAAAGCTGGTCTGAAAAAACAATAAAATCTCTATTGCTCAATTGGTTTAAATTTACAGAAATAGATTGAGGGCTAATCCTTAACCTGGCAAAAAGTAATTGCCAGCCTGTTCCTTCAACTTGTAAGTCGACAGTGTCAGATTGCAAAGGATGAAAAGCACGATTTTGAGGAAAATTCTTATAAATAAGAACTGTTTTTGCCGTATAAACATATTTATTATTTAGCGCCATAAAAAGCCATGCTGCTATTGCCAACAATAGGCAGGCTAACAAGCTCAGTACACGTCTTCTCTCTATTTTTGTTAATCTAATAAAGGGCATAATAAATATAAAAATGGTTTTGAAAAGGAAAACCAATGCAAAACGCTACATCCCAAATGTAATAAAACAAAAACAGTCCCGAAAGTTTTCGGGACTGCTCTTTATATTATTTGTTTTTTTTAAGCTTTTGCTGGAGCAATTGCTGCCTTTGTAGCATCTAAAGAAACAGCTGATTTGTCGAAACGAAATTTAGCTCCAAATTCAGATTCAATTACAAATGTAGTATCGTTCATGTCGATAATTTTACCGTGCATACCTGCAGTTGTAATTACCTTGTCGCCTTTACCTAATTCAGCTACTAATTTTTTATGATCTTTTGCCTTTTTAACTTGCGGGCGAATCATGAAAAAGTAGAAAACTACCATGATTAGTACCATTGGTACAATTGTACCTAACATACCACCACCTGCTGCTTGTAAAATTACTGTTGATGTCATTTCTTAATTTATTTGTGTTGTTTAATTTTTTTATTTTTTAGCTAACACTTCGCCAACCAAGTGCACTGTATTTATATTTGGGTTTGCATTTGATGTTATAGTCACCACCTTATCTTGCATACCAGCTTTACCTAAGCTGTTAAAAATTACTTTAATTACGCCTTCTTTACCTGGTAATATAGGCTCTTTAGGTGTTTCTGGGATTGTACAGCCACAAGTTGCCGTTGCATTCGAAATAATTAAAGGACTTTTACCCGTATTTTTAAACTTAAATTCGTGTTCTACACTTGCGCCTTCTTCAATTTTTTCGAAATCGAAAATATCACGTTCAAAGGTAATAACAGCCGCATCTGCAGGTGCTATTGCCGAAGTTGAATTTTCTACTGCAGCAGTTGAAATTTCTGCAGTGCTGTTGTTTGCATTACGGCAAGCTGCAAAAGATAGAGTAGTAATAGCAAGGATGAATATTTTTTTCATTTTATTCTTCAATTAATCCGCGACCAAGCTTTTTAATGGTATTTGTTTTCTTAAGATCGCCTAAAATTTTGTCTAAAATACCGTTTATAAATGAATTACTTTTCGGTGTACTGTAATCTTTTGATAACTCCAGGTACTCATTAATAGTAACTTTTACAGGGATTGAAGGGAAATTAAGCAATTCGCAGATCGCCATTTTCATTAAAATAGTATCCATTAAGGCAATACGTTCCGATTCCCAGTTTTTTGTCCGTTCGGCAATCATTTCCTGATATTTTACATCATTTTGTAAAGTATGAAGGAATAAATCTTGAACAAACTTGCTGTCTTCAATCCAATCTGCGCTAATTTCAGTTAGCTTATTTTTAAATGGATCATCAGAGGTAAAGTTTTTAAGCGTTTTTGCAACCATGCCTTTCATCACTTCATGATCAACCTGCCAGTTTATAAACTTCTCTTCGAAAACCTGAATAATAGCCTGGTTTTTAAGGATAATTTTTCTGAAAATGTATTTGATAATATCTTTTGATGATTCTAAACTTTCGTTTGTATCTGCAAGATATTCAGCATATTCTTTAGATGCTTTTAAAGAGTTGTAAACTGTTTTGCGGATTTCTGGATCGAATCCCCAATCTACCTTGTATTTTTTAACCGCCGAAATGTATTCGGGGTTTTGCTGCATTAAAACACTAAACTTGTTATGCAACAATTTCATGTTTGGATTCATATCCTCTGCAGTTTTTAGGTGCTTATTTGCACGCTCTGCAGCATCGTTGGCTGTAAACTCGGTAACTTCCACCATTAACGAAAGCATCCAGATGTACATTTCGTACACACTATCGATACTCTGCATTAAAGTTTTTAAATCACCTTTAATGTCTTTTTTGTCTGCCATTTGCCAAGCAAAAATATTTTGCAAAGCTTTAATTCTTAAGTGCCTTCTATTTAACATGAATGTAAGAACGAGTGTGGTTTGTTAAACCGATTAATAAATATTTAATATGTTGATTTAATTTTTTTAATATCTGCAATGCGTTTTTCAGCAATACGATTTGCTGCAATGTTAGTCGGTATTTTTTCAGCTTTACTTAGTTTAATTACATTTCTGGTAGCATCGTAAATATTTTCAGTAAGCTGAACGGTACGTTTTTTTCCAAAGCCCGTTAACTCAGAATAACAAGAAATCAATCCGCCTGCGTTTATAAGATAATCTGGCGCAAATAATATGCCTTTTTTCAGTAGTAACTCGCTATCTAAAACTTCATCTTTTAATTGATTATTAGCTGATCCTGCAATAATTGCAAAATTCATACGCTCGATAGTTTTATTGTTAACCGTCGCACCCATTGCGCAAGGGGCATAAACATCCGCATCTATACCAAAAATTCGATCTGCTTCTATTGGTTTTGCCTTGTATTTACGAGCTACATAGGTTAATTGCTCCTGGTTAATATCGCTGATTAAAACTTCAGCATTTTCCTTTCTAAGTAAAGCAACCAAATGTTCGCCCACATTCCCAATTCCTTGTACTACAACTGTTCTGCCTGCAAGCATATCCGTGCCAAAAACTTCTTTAACACTTGCTTTAATCCCTAAATAAACACCTTGAGCGGTAAAAGGAGCAGGGTTTCCAGCGCCACCAATAGATTCTGGTACGCCTGTAACGTGATTGGTTTCCATACGGATATATTCCATATCACGTGTGTTAGTGCCCATTTCTTCAGCAGTTATAAACTCACCATTTAGGTTTTTAATAAACCTACCATAGCTACGCATTAAACTTTCTGTTTTGTCTTTTCTAGAGTCGCCGATGATAACACCTTTTCCGCCACCCAAATTTAAGCCTGTAATTGCCGATTTATAAGTCATGCCGCGTGATAAACGTAGAGCATCTTCCAAAGCTTCAGCTTCAGTAACATAACTCCACATGCGTGTTCCGCCCAAAGCGGGACCCAAAGTGGTATCATGAATGGCTATAATTGCTTTTAAACCAGAGTCGGGATCATTACAGAAAACCAACTTTTTGTGCCCGTAAGCACTTAATTGCTCTAAAATGGATGAATCTGATGAAAAATTTGCTGGCATAATGAACGTTAGGTAAACCTGCTGCAAAATTAAAATAAAAAACCATTATTACACGATTTTAACTA
The DNA here is from genome assembly GCF_039537385.1 of Pedobacter ginsengiterrae. Classification (NCBI taxonomy): domain Bacteria; kingdom Pseudomonadati; phylum Bacteroidota; class Sphingobacteriia; order Sphingobacteriales; family Sphingobacteriaceae; genus Pedobacter; species Pedobacter ginsengiterrae. The sequence continues at coordinate 529,328 of NZ_BAABAK010000001.1, read as the reverse complement.
AACTATAACAAAATTTGTTGCGCTTTGGCTAAGTTTGTACAGTATGAAACACCTGAGTCGATTAAATAAATACTTTCTAAAATATAAATGGTGGATTATTCCTGGAAGTATTTTCGTTGTAATATCTAACATTTTTGGAGTTGTACCTGCTCAGGTTATTGGTTATGCAGTAGATTTAATTACAGAAAATATACAGGTTTATAGTTTGTTTAATGGTTTTAACCGTCAGCAAATTATCTATGATATTTTTAGCCAAACCTTGCTGTTTTTTGGTTTGCTAATTATCGGTTTATACCTACTAAGAGGACTATTTCTATTTTTCATGCGGCAAACCATAATTTTAATGTCGAGGCATATTGAATTCGATATGAAGAATGATATTTATCAGCATTATCAAAAACTGAGTTTAGGATTTTACCGCAGAAATAATACTGGCGATTTAATGAATCGGGCTACTGAAGATGTAAACCGTGTTCGAATGTACGTTGGGCCTGCTATAATGTACACAATAAACACTTTTGTTTTATCTGTATTAATTATATGGTCGATGTTTGATGTAAATTCTAAACTCGCTATTTATTGCCTTTTACCGCTTCCGTTTTTGGTTATTATTATTTATTACGTAAATACTTTAATTTTCAAAAAGAGCGGAAAAATTCAGGAACGTTTATCTCAGCTCTCAAGTTTTGTACAAGAACGTTTTTCAGGAATCAGAATAATAAAATCTTACGTAAGGGAAGATTATACACGTAATATGTTCGAAATTCAGAGCAACGAGTATAAAAAAGATTCGATGAGTTTAGTAAAGGTTTCTGCTTTGTTTTACCCAACAATGCTTTTACTTATCGGTTTAAGTACTATTTTAACCATATACATTGGTGGTGTACAGGTAATGAATGGGAGCATAACACCAGGAAATATTGCAGAATTTATCATTTATATTAATCAACTTACTTTTCCGGTAACCATGTTAGGTTGGGTAACTTCTCTCATTCAAAGAGCGGCTGCATCACAAAAAAGAATTAACGAATTTTTAGATATTCCATCGGATATTCAATCGACCAATAAAGAAGAACATGTATTAAAAGGGAATTTAAGCTTTAACGATGTAAGTTTTAATTATGCAGATACGGGAATACAAGCATTAAAAAATGTAAGTTTCGAAATTAATAGCGGCGAATTTGTTGCCATAATTGGTAAAACAGGATCAGGAAAATCGACGCTTGCGAATCTTATTATGCGAATGTATGACGTAGAAAATGGTTTAATTGCTATTGATGGACAAGATTTGAAGTCGTTAAACTTAAAAAACTATAGAGGTCAGATTGGTTTTGTGCCACAAGAGGTTTTTCTTTTTTCTGACTCCATTAAGAACAATATTGCTTTCGGTTTAGATACCGTAACGGATGACGAAGTTTACGATGCTGCAAAAAATGCGTCGGTGTATAATAACATTATCGATTTCGAAGAAAAGTTTGAAACTATGCTCGGAGAACGTGGAATTACACTTTCTGGCGGACAAAAACAACGCGTATCCATTGCAAGAGCTTTAATTAAATCTCCGAAAATTTTGATCTTCGATGATTGCCTTTCGGCCGTTGATACCAAAACAGAAGAAGAGATACTTCAAAATCTTGGAAAGATTATGAAGGGGAAGACCAGTATTTTGATTGCTCACCGAATATCGACCATAAAAAACGCAGATAAAATATTGGTATTGGATGATGGAAGAATTATTGAACAAGGTACACATAATGAATTGCTTAGCTTAAATGGTAGTTATACGGAGCTTTACAATAATCAGCTTTTAGAAGAAGAAAGCCGAACAAGTTAATTTGTGTTAAATTCTATTTTGAACTTTAAATATTTGCTTTATATTTACCGAAACCAAAAACCAACATCAATACCAACCATGGGAGAATTCGACAATAAAGAGAGAGAAGAAGTTTTTTCAAAGAAAGTAAGAGCAGGTAAGAGAACTTATTTTTTCGACGTGAAGGCTACTCGTTCAGGTGATTATTACTTAACAGTTACCGAGAGCAAGAAAAGATTAGAAGACGGTGTGTTCGTAAAACATAAAATCTTTTTATACAAAGAAGATTTCGAAAAATTTGCAGAAGGCCTTACAGAAACTGTTGAATATATTAAAACTCACCAGGATGTTGTTGAAAAACGCTACGAATATTCTGAAAATGGTGAGCACAGCACAAAAGCAAACGACGATTTTTCTTTTTAAGTAAATACAATTTCAATATAAAGTCTTGATGAAAATCAAGACTTTTTTTTTGTGAATTATTTTTAACGCTCCTCGGTTTATTCCATTTAACCTTTAGTTTTATCGAGATGAAAATCGAGAGATTGTAGTCATCCATACATATTGTTTGCTTAAAGTTTTTTTAAAAATCTTAAAGTTTTCGTCTTTATAGAAATGTAAGGTTGAACTGGTACTGCAACATTTCTATTAATATCCTTTTTAAAACTACTTAATCTTTAAATTAGCTCCATCAATTAAAACTAACCCTTATTATGAATAAAAAACTACTCTTCCCAACTTTGCTTTTATTTACTTACTCTTTTGTTTTTGCACAAGATAAAGTGGTAAATAATATTGTAAAAGAAGTAAATGAAAACTCTCAGCTAGAAAAACTGGCTCACGAGCTATTAGATGTTGTTGGACCACGCTTAGTTGGCTCGCCACAAATGAAACAAGCAAATGATTGGGCAGTTAAAAAATACAGTGACTGGGGAATCTCTGCGAAAAACGAAAAATGGGGCGAATGGGCTGGCTGGGAGCGGGGTGTTACTCATATCGATTTAGTAAGCCCGAGAGTAAGAACATTAGAAGGTACACAATTGGCATGGAGTCCATCTACAAATGGAAAAACGATTAACGCTGAAGCAATTATTCTTCCAACAATTACCGATTCTGTTGCTTTTCAGAAATGGTTACCAAGTGTAAAAGGTAAGGTTGTATTAATTTCTTTGAATCAGCTTTCTGGCCGACCAGAAAAAAACTGGGAAGAATTTGCAACAAAAGATTTATTCGAAAAATTTAAAAAAGAAAAGGCTGAAGCTTTAAAAGCATATACTGCAGGTATAGCTAAAACGGGTTATAATGCAAAAACACTTCCTGTAGCTTTAGAAAATGCTGGTGCAGTTGCAGTGGTAATTAATAACTGGTCGCAAGGTTTTGGTGTTGATAAAATATTTGGTGCAAACACAACCAAAGTTCCAACACTGGATTTATCGGTTGAGGATTATGGTTTAGTTTACCGTTTGGCTTTAAATGGTAATAAGCCGATGTTAAAAATCGAATCTGAATCTAAAAAATTAGGTGCCGTACCAACTTTTAATACCATTGCCGAAATAAAAGGTAAAGAAAAACCAAACGAATATGTAATGTTATCGGCTCACTTCGATTCGTGGGATGGTGCAAGTGGTGCAACAGATAATGGCTCTGGTACAATTATGATGATGGAAGCCATGCGCATTTTAAAGAAATTCTATCCAAACCCTAAAAGAACAATTTTGGTTGGCCATTGGGGAAGTGAAGAACAAGGTTTAAATGGCTCAAGAGCTTTTGTAGAAGATCATCCTGAAATTGTAAGCAACTTACAAGCTTTATTTAACCAGGATAATGGTACAGGTCGTGTGGTTAATATTGGTGGACAAGGTTTTGCTAAATCGAAAGATTATATCACACGTTGGTTGGCTAAAGTGCCTGATACGATTAAAAATCAAATTAAAACCAATTTCCCTGGTACACCAGGCGCTGGTGGTTCTGATTTTGCTTCTTTTGTAGCTGCTGGTGCTTTGGGTTATTCTTTAAGTTCTACCAGTTGGGATTATGGAACCTATACTTGGCACACCAACCGCGATAGCTACGATAAATTAGTTTTCGACGAGATTAGAAGCAATGTAATTTTAGCCGCAATTATGGTTTATATGGCTAGTGAAGATCCTGAAAAAACTTCTACAGAAAAATCGACTGATTTACCTGTAAATGAACGTACTGGGAAACAAGCAACCTGGCCAGTTCAAACAAAATCGAATAGAAAAGGTGGTATGTAAATAAAGCGTTTTATAGATTTTAAAAGGAGCACTTGGAAACAGGTGCTCTTTTTTTATGCATTTGCTTTTAGTTTCTAGATCTGTCTTACCCAAAATAAACCCGATAAAGTGGAAATACTTTTTTGATTGTAGCAACTTTAAACGAAGTATCTGCAAGCGATGAAACAGATTGTTTGTTCCTCATAATGACTGAGGTTTAAAAAAGATTGGAACGAGAGCGGGACTTTCGTAAGCAAAGAACTACTGCCATTGCTTTTCAAATAACTTTTTTAATTTCTATTTCCATATAGATTGCGTCGTAAGTGGCAATGATGAAAAGCCCTTACTCTTCTTTTTTCTGAAACTTGTAAAACAAATATCCAAGAAAGGGAAGAATTAAGACACTACCTAATAGCAAAGCTAAACCTAAGCTGTAAATGGTTTTCTCAGGTCCAACGGTTTCGAAAAGGGAAATAGTATTGCCGTTTTTTAATCGGATAAAGTTTGGAAAGTGCGCATAACTAATGGCTAATAAAATCATGGTAACCTGGAAACCAGCCAGTACGCGTAAAATTTTTGTTTTACCTTTTATTAATAAATACCAAAGTAAAACCAGCGATAAAGTTGCTAGAATAATAGCCGAAAGGCCAATCGTGTTTTTAAATACCCAATCGATAAGCGGAATTTTATCTCGTTGTGCGGCGATAAAAACCATTGCTCCAAATACAACAGCTGCAATATTCATAAACTCGGCCTTTTTGATAAACCGACGTTTATCATGTTCTTCATTGGTTTCGCCAATAAGATAAATAGCCGCTAAAAAGCCACATAGTGAAACTGTAAAAAAGCCCACAGCTACGGAAAACCAGTTTAACCAGCCCCAAACGTATGCCGACAAAAAATCGTTGGCTTGTGTATCGATATGGCCTGAAATTAAACTGCCTGCAATAATGCCTAAGAAAAGCGCTGTAACGAAACTTGAATACCTGAATATTCGATTGTACAGCCACTGCATGTCATCTTTTACGGCATCATAATGACGAAATACGAAAGCCGTACCACGGGCAATAATACCAATAAGCATAATTAACAAAGGAATATGAAGGTAAACCGACATGGTGGTATAAATTCGAGGAAAGCCTACAAATAAAATTACAATTGCAATAATTAACCACATGTGATTGGCTTCCCAAACTGGACCAATAGCCTGATACATGGTTTTTCGGGTTTTGCTTCTGTTTTTGGCAGACGTAAAAAGCTCGATTATCCCTGCACCAAAATCTGCTCCACCTAAAAGGAAGTAAAGCAATATTCCTAAACATAAGAAGGTGATTACAACGTATTCCATATTTATTTTTTTACCAAGAATGAGAAAAAACGCTCAGCGATTTTTTGCTGATAAGGCTGTTTACATTCTCCTGTGGATATTTAACTATTTGATTTAGGTTTACTGTATAACACGGGTACCATTTTTATTTGCCTGTAAAGCAAAAACGTAACAACAATACTTAGCGAAACATAAATTGCCGAAAATATATAAAAGGAATATGCAATTCCAGGCATTGGTGTTACAGCGTCTTTGGTTCGCATAATTCCGTAAATTATCCATGGTTGTCGGCCAACTTCGGTAACTACCCAACCTGCCTCTAAAGCCACATAACCCAACGGAATAGCAAAAACAAATAGTTTAAGTAGCCAGGGTTTCTCTAAAAGTGATTTTTTCTTAATTAAATTGAAGAAGTATATTAGCGAAATCAGCAGTAACAAAGTTCCAATGCCAACCATAATTTGAAATGCATAATGGGTTATTGCAACTGGCGGATGCTCGTTTTCAGGGATTTGATCTAATCCCTTTACTTCGGCATTAAAATCGCCATGTGCAAGAAAACTTAACGCCCCAGGAATTTTAATAGCTCCTTTAACTGTTTTATTTTTTTCGTTTACAATTCCGCCAATTAACAGTGGTGCAGGTTTTTCGGTTTTGTAAAGCGCTTCCATTGCTGCAAGCTTTGCTGGTTGCCTTTTAGCAACGTCTTTTGCCGAAATATCGCCACTTAATGGTTGAAGTAAAGCGCCAATACAAGCAAATATTGCCGCAATTTTAAATGCTTTTAGGTGGAATTCTTTGTTTTGATTTCTCAAAATCATTAAAGCATGAACACCCGCGACAGCGAACCCAGTAGCTGTAAATGCAGCTAAACACATATGTAATGCTTGCGAAAACCATGCTTTGTTAAACATAGCTTGTATTGGATCGATGTTAAGGTATTTACCGTTTACAAAATCGAATCCTGCTGGACTGTTCATCCAGGCGTTTGCAGCCACAACCAATATCCCTGAGGCCAGCCCGCTTACGCCAACAACCATTCCTGTAAACCAGTGAAACCATTTATTTAGTTTGTTCCACCCATAAAGAAAGAAACCTAAAGCAATTGCTTCGATAAAAAATGCCGTTCCTTCTAAAGAAAATGGCATTCCAAATATAGGCCCAGCATGTTCCATAAATTTAGGCCACAGTAAACCAAGTTCAAACGATAACATTGTGCCAGAAACGGCACCTGTAGCGAAAAAAATAGCTACACCCTTACTCCAGGCTTTGGTTAGATTTTTATAAACCTCGTCATTTGTTTTGAGCCATTTGTAATGCGATACAGCCATAAAAAAAGGCATAACCATACCAATACAGGAAAAAATAATGTGGAAGCCTAATGATAAGGCCATTTGCGAACGGGCTGCAATAAAATCATCCATATCTGATTGTGGATTTTGTGTAACACAAATATAGCAGATAAGGGTTTAGTTATATTGATTTTGCTATTGTTGCCTAGAATTATTTCAAATATAGAACGTTTATAAATTGAAAAAATATTTGGAAAATATCTACACCTAAGCATAGATATTTAGCTGGTTAACTGAAATTTAAGTAGAAATATGTAAGATACTTTTGTTATTAGCCTTCCATTGTACTTAAACCCCTTTAAGCTCATCGTAAGCTGCACCTAAACTTCTTTGAATTCCATCGCCTTGCCATTCTGGCGCATTTGGGATTGTAGTAATTTTTAAAATATCTTCTTTTGATTTACCTGCAGTAATCTCACCTGAAACCAATTTCAGTAAATTCTGTAAATAATTTTGAAAAGCTTTTACATCTGCTTTATTTCCTGTTACTTTTTCAGGATCTAAGCTATGTCCCCAGATAAACAGCGTGTCCTTATCAAATTGATTTTGAATTTTATCGAGAGCCGTAATCCAATTACCAATATGTGCGCCATTTTCTTTATCAATATATGGGAATCTACGATTGAAAACTAAATCACCTACATGAACAATGTTTGCATTTTCAAAATGATAAACTGCATCGCCATTAGTATGGCCAGAACCATAATAATAGGCGCTGATTTTTTCATCACCAACTGGAGCTTTCCAGCCTGTACCAAAAGTTGTATCTGGTAGTAATTGCTTATCTAAATTATTAGCTTTTTCAGCAGTTTTTTTCTGATTAACCAATGAATTTTGATGTGCAACTACTTTTTCAGCCAGCCCTTTAAAAGCAATGTTGCCTGCGGTGTGGTCACCGTGATGGTGTGTATTAATTAAATATTTGAAAGGTTTTTCGCCAAGTTTTTTCAACTCTTCAATAACGTGAGGTGCAGATGTAGGAAATTGTGCATCTACAACAGCAAAACCATTCGACGAATTTAGCCAGCCGATTGTGCCGCCTTGCTCGGTGAATATGCCTACGTTATTGCGTAAGGGTTTGAAATTATAAGCTCTCAATAATTCATTTTGAGCAAAAACATCTGTTTTATATAACGAAAGCATGGCAAGTGCCAAAGCTGAATTTTTAATGAAATTTCTTCTTTCCATTTTGGGGTTAATTTAAAAAGCCACAGCAAATGCTATGGCTTAAATTTAATAATTTTTGCTCGAATATTACGCTCGAAAATTATATTCCTGAACCTGGTGTTGTACCTGGTTCATGGCCTGGTCCTAAGGGATTATTTTTGCGGTCTTTATCTTTATTAAATAAATTAGTTGTAATCTTCGATGATTTATTTTCATCCAATTTTCGATCATCTTTGATATCTTCTGCAGTTTTATTTAGCAAATCGTTCTCTACAACTTTACCTTTTTCTTTATTTGTTTCCATGATATTTGTAAATTGATGTATAATAGAAACAAGCAAAAAATAATATTGTTTTCGATAGATGTTTTGGGAATAGCTTTAAAAATTAATCGAAGTAAACCCAACTCTTCTAATCGAATAGAAGAACTTAAGCATTTAACATAAAACGTATTTTAATTAAAACATCGCTCCAGGAAGTTTTCCCAACTCATGAATGCATCCAAAAGAATGAAATCTTCTTTTATGGATTTTGTTAAAATGATTGGAAGATTCGAATGAAAAAGGAGAAAGAATAAACTTGTAAATGTGTTTTCTTTCATCGTTTCGTTTCATTTCTGGTTCAGCGTTTTCTAGATTTTGGTTAATTTCATTAGTTTCCATAGCCCAATAATTTATTGAATGTTATAAACAAATTCTTAAATGGATGCTTAACCTTATTCTAAAGATATTTATAAGGCTTTATGGAGGAATTACAACGACAGCTCAAATTTTCACGTACCTTTTACTCTAGCTGTTCTATTCTACTTGTATATTAAATTTAAGCTTTATTTCTGAAAATTGCAACATCATAATGCTTTGATTTTAATCGGAATAAAACATGCATTTTTTTAAAATATACTTAAACAAAAAACGGTCTGTAAAATACAGACCGTTAATATTATCCTGTTGAACTTAATGCTTGTTGGTCATTTATTTCTTTAATTTTATTATAAGCATTGCCTTGTTTTTCTAAGGCCTCCGCTTCATGTAGCTCTTGCTGCATAATTTTAGCAATTTTTGTGCTGCCATCATGACTCCAGCCTGGAGGATTAATAATGTATTTAATCTTATCCATAAAAGTTGGTGCCTTTTTAACATCGGCAGTTAAAGCAATAAATTCGTGGAAAATAATGTTAACAGCTCCCGTATCAGTTGGTTGAGTAGTTAATCCATACTTAATTTTATCTTCTTCTAATTCTGCCTGAAAAGTGCCAAACATTCTATCCCAAAGAATTAAAACCATGCCCATGTTTTTATCCAGATAACGAACATTGCTGGCGTGGTGAACACGATGGTGCGATGGCGTAACAAATATATATTCGTACCATTTTGGAAAATTAATTTTATACTGCGTATGAACCAAATTACCGTAAATCTGTGTCACCAGATAAGCAAAAAGGATATCCATTGCTGTAAAGCCCATAAATGCTAATGGTAAATAGAAGAATACGCGGTACAGTGGTTCGAAAACGGTTGAACGGAAACCTGTAGTTAGGTTAAAATGCTCAGATGAGTGATGCGTTACATGCATGGCCCAAAAGAAGCGCACGTAATGACCAACCGTATGCAAAAACCAATAAAGGAAATCTTGAGCAAGAATTAAAACCGTCCAATAAATCCAAATATTAGAAATTTGGAATAATCTAAATTGGTAGCAATATTCTAAGAGAAAGAATGTTGCTGTTTTCATGCCAAGGTTAATTACGATTGCCGAAACCATTAAGTAAATATTGGTCCAGGTATCGCGTTTGGTGTATAATTTTCTGTCGTGGGCATAGCTGAAATACATTTCAACCAAAGTTAAAACGATTACAAAGCCAAATAATGCGCCTACAGAAATATCACTTCCAGTGTATTTCATTTTATAAACTATTATAATAATCTAAACTGCTTAAAATATCAGCTGTGCTAACACGGCAGTTAAACGTGCATTTGCCAGTTGTTTCTAATAACGAGAACAAAATGTTGCCATCTTCATTCTTTTTGTCGCTTTTCATTAACTCCAAAATCGTATCAAAACTTTCTTTTTTAATCTCGTATTTTGGGTATAACGAAATAATATAATCGCTAATGTCTTTCAGTTCTTCTTTTGTTAAACCACTATTTTTAATCGATAAAGCTGCTTCACAAACAAAACCAATGGCTATTGCTTCGCCATGCGTTAATGGATTTTCATCGTTTGCTAAAGAATAACTTTCTACAGCATGACCAATGGTATGGCCGAAATTTAAAATTTTACGCAGATTCTTTTCATGCGGGTCGATGGTTACCACTTCGTTTTTAATTTCTACCGAACGGTAAATATCTTCTGCCGATGGTGTTAAATAATCAGTCGTTTTTAACTTTTCATAGTAAGCTTTATCGTAAATTAAACCATGCTTAATCATTTCGGCAAAGCCCGATAAAAGCTCACGTTGTGGCAAAGTTTTTAAAAATTCAGTTTCGATAAAAACCATTTGCGGTAAAGTAAAAGTACCAACCATGTTTTTTACGTTATCAATATCGATACCTGTTTTACCACCAACCGAGGCATCAACCTGCGAAAGTAGGGTTGTGGGAACATTAATAAAATCGATACCACGTTTATACGTTGAAGCAATAAAACCACCCATATCGGTAATTACGCCACCACCTAAATTTATCATCAAGCTTTTGCGGTCGGCCTCAAAATCCAAAAGGGTTTTCCAAATGCCGATACAGAAATCGATGTTTTTATTTTCTTCACCCGCCGAAGTTTCAATTAAATCGAAATCTGAAAAATCATCCATTAGGGCTTGAAAAACAGGCAAGCATATTTCGCTTGTATGTTCATCAGCAAGAATAAAAACTTTGCTGTATTTATTGCTTTCTATAAGTGTTTTTAAGGCATCTAAATTGCTTTCGAAATAAAGCGAATGGCCTGCGCTAGTTAAGGTTTCCATTAAATTACTTCGATTTTATCTTGTTCAAAAGTAATGATATCACCAATTCTAACTTTGTATCGCTTGCGAAACTCGACTTCGCCATTACATTTTACTAAACCGTCCATAACGGCAGCCTGGGCATCTCCGCCTGTTCCAACCAACCCAGTCGCTTTTAGCAATTGGATTAATGGAATAAATTCGCCTTCTAATTTGAATTGTATCATTTTGCTGCAAAAATACGATTATTTACAGCTTTTTAGTTTTAACAATGGATGGAATTTATAATTTTGCACCATTCTGACTTATTACTTAGCTAACAAATGGATTTATCCCCCAACAAACAACCTAATTTCGACAACACGGAAGTAGCTTTCCGCCAGAAAACAAATACCGAACTGAAAAAAGCTTATTGGCTTTTTAAAATGATTGGTAGCAATTTCTTAACGAAGGTTGGCCCGCCAATTACCAATTTCTTTTTGAATATTGGCTTGCCGATTCAAGGAGCTATTAAAGCAACAATTTTCCAACAATTTTGTGGTGGCGAAACCATTGCCGAATGCGATACGGCCATTGCACAACTTGCAAAAGGTGGTGTAGGAACCATTTTAGATTATTCGGTGGAGGGTGAAGAAGAGGAAGTCGTGTTCGATGAAACTTGTCAGGAAATTATTAGTACCATTCTTCGTGCCGATGGCGATAAAAATATTCCAATTACGGTTTTCAAAATTACAGGTATTGGTCGCTTTGCGTTGTTAGAGAAAATAGATGCCAAACAAACTTTAACGGCCGATGAACAAGCGGAGTTTGATAAAGTAAAATTACGTTGCGAAATGATTTGCAGAACTGCTTTTGAGAAAGCGGTGCCAATTATGATTGATGCTGAAGAAACCTGGATTCAGAATACAATTGATGAATTGGCTTTAGATATGATGCGTAAATTTAATCAGGAACGCATTATTGTTTATAATACTTATCAGATATATCGCCACGATAAACTAGCCGATATGAAAGCCGACCATTTAATTGCCAAAGCTGCAGGCTTTATTTTAGGTGTAAAAATGGTTCGTGGTGCATATATGGAAAAAGAACGTAAACGTGCCGATGAAATGGGTTATCCATCTCCAATTCAAAAAGATAAAGAATCAACAGATAAAGATTATAACGAATCGTTGCGTTACTGCGTAGATCATATTGAAGAAATTGCCATTGTTTGTGGTACCCATAACGAAGAAAGCAGTCGCTTGTTAACTTATCTTTTAGATGAGAAAAAAGTAGCACATAACCATCAGCATGTATATTTTGCGCAATTGCTGGGTATGAGCGATAATTTAAGCTTTAACCTTGCCGATGCCAATTACAATGTTGCAAAATACGTGCCGTATGGGCCTATTAAAGCTGTAATGCCGTATTTATTTAGAAGAGCACAAGAAAATACTTCAGTTGCTGGCCAAACAGGTAGGGAACTTGGTTTGATTGAAAGAGAATTGAAAAGAAGAAAGCTTTAATTAAAAGGCTAGTTTTTTGTAGAGAAACTCTGTTATAAATTACTAACTGTTTCTTATCTCAACGTTTTGAAAGGAATTGCCATTTGGCAATTCCTTTTTTCGTTTTGGTGAGTTTGTTAGGTGATAATAACTAGTTTATAAAATTCTTGTTATAAATGATATAGCTGAATTAAATTTAATAAATTGGAAACAACATTAGTACCGGAATAACTAATAATTGCCAGGCAGATAAGTCGAAATTTAATTGCATAAAAATAGTTTCGAATTAGAATTAATTAACCAATAATTTTAATCCATTAAACAAATTATTTTTATTGTAATTGATGTTTAAAATAAAAATCAATAACCTCTGATTTAATTTTGTATGCTTCTTATTTGCTTAAGTAAACCAAAAAACTAAGCATTATGATTGTAACTATCCTAACAAATCCAAGATTTTCCCCAGTAAAGTCTATTCCCAAAGTTTTACGAAAAAAATTTAAAGATAAAAAAGTCAAGCTTTTTTTATGAAAAACCACCTTTAGTAATAACTGAAGTCTTTAGGCATCAGTGAAAAAATTTCGAGCGTAATTGTGTTTTTATTTAACAAAATCTATTGCCATGAAAGCCATAAACTTTGTGCTACAATCAACTTCAAACAATTCTGTAATTGTTCAGGAAGATTTATTACCTAAATTTTACAACTATTTACATTACCATAAAGAATATCAGATAACACTTATCCTAAAAGGAGAAGGCAATGTTATTGTAGGGAATTACAATCAATTGTTTAAGGCTGGAGATATTTATTTTATTGGGCCGAATCAACCACATATTTTCAATTCAACCTATAGCGAAAAAGAGGAAGAAGCTCATGCCGTGCATTTGTTTTTCGACCTTAAAAAATTAACGCACTTGTTAAACCTACCAGAGCTGGATGGTGTTAAAAGGATAATAGAAAGCAGCTACAAAGGCCTGCAGGTTCCTACAAAGCAGAGTTTTTTAATTTCAGAATATATCCTCAATATTAAAAATATTGATGGATTGGATCGGTTAATTAATCTTATAAAGATATTTCAATATTGCGAAAAAAATATAAGCGAGTTTAAATCACTATCGACTGGTTTTGTTAAACACAGCATTCCTGAAACAGAAAACTTTAGATTAAATGAGGTTCATCAATACACTTTAGAGCATTATGCAGAAGATATTAGTCTTGAAAAAGTAGCCTCGATTGCTTGTATAACTTTGCATTCGTTTTGCAAGTTTTATAAAAAACACACTCAAAAAACTTATTACACTTTTTTAAACGAGGTTCGGATTAACGAGGCCTGTAAAAAAATAATAAATTCTGATTTTGAACATTTGTACGATATAGCTTATTCAACTGGCTTTAATAGTGTAATCACTTTTAATCGAGTTTTTAAGAAAATCACTTCTATGTCTCCGAAAGATTATTTGAGGTTATACAGATTTAAACATGCCTCTTACAGCCTGCCAAATGTTGGATAATTAGGCTCTGATATTAAGTTTTTGTTTATCCATATAATACTGAATTGTAGCAGTATTGTTAATGTTTTAAATGATAATGGATAATTTTTGATAACGAAGGGACAATAACGGTCAAGTTATCTTTTTTCTCGAATATAAATTTGTTTACTCGATGAGTTGAGGTCTTAAAAGCTTCATTGTTTATCAATTCAACTAAATCAAACTAAACAAATTATGAAAAAAGTCTTACTTCTCTTTTTCTTGCTAATTTCTGTTTATGCTGTTTCTTACGCACAGGATAAAAAAATTAGCGGAACGGTAACCGGAAAGAATGATAAGTTACCAATACCTGGTATTTCCATCAAGGTAGAAGGTACTTCGATTGGAATAACTTCTGATCCCAAAGGTCAATTTTCGCTTACAGTTCCAAAAAATGCAATATTAGTTTTCAGCTCGGTTGGCTACGTTACACAGAAAATTAATGTTGGAGATAAAATAAGCTTTCAAATTGCTATGGAGGATGAAGCGAAATCGTTAGATGATGTTGTTATTACTTCATTTGGTATTCAGAGAGATAAAAAAACTATTGGATATGGAGTAAGCACGGTAACAGCCGAAAAGTTAACTCAAGCACCAACACCCGATGTTTCTAATGCTCTGGCTGGAAAAGTAGCTGGTGTTCAGGTATCGGGTTCGGGTGGCGCTTTTAATAGTTCTAATATTACAATTCGAGGTTTTTCATCTATCACGAGAAGTAATCAGCCATTGTATGTAATAGATGGTGTGCCTATCGATAATGGTGGCGGCGGAAACTCCGTTAATGCTGGGTCATCAACATCAAATCGTGGCTCTGATATTAACCCTGAAGATGTCGAATCGATGAGCGTTTTAAAAGGTGCAGCTGCAACAGTGTTGTATGGTTCTAGAGCAGCTTCGGGTGTAATATTAATTACCACCAAAAAAGGTAAATTGGGTACCAAAACACAAGTTTCTTTTACTTCAAGTGCTAATATTGGTTCAATTAATATTTTTCCTGAATTCCAAAATGATTATGCACAAGGTACAAATGGAATCTACGGAACAGCAGCGAATCCTTTCGCATGGACAGCTCGTTCAACTTCGTGGGGACCACGAATTGCTGGACAGCAGGTTACCAATATAATTGGGCAACAAGTGGCTTTACAGGCTTATCCAGATAATGTTAGAGATATTCTGCAAAATTCATTAGGTGTTGATAATAGTCTTAATTTTTCTGGTGCTTCTGATAAATTTAATTATCGTGTTTCGTATGGTAACAGTACAACAAATGCATTAGTGCCAGGAAATAAATTATACCGAAATAACTTAACTGTAAATGCAGGGACAAACATTACCGATAAGTTTAAAATCAGCACATCGTTTTCTTATGTAAGTAATATCTCAGATCGTACTCAGGCAGGTAATCAAGGTGCTAATCCACTATGGAGAGCTATCTATACACCACGTTCTTACGATATTCAAGGATTGCCAGTTACAGATGCTGCAGGAAATCAAATTTGGCATTCAACTTCCGAAGAACATCCTTATTGGTCAATCGATCATATTAAACGTACGGAAGAGTTAAATCGCTTTTACGGTAACCTAAACTTGAAATATGATTTTACAACCTGGCTACAAGCCGATTTGAAAGTTGGAGCAGACGTATTTAGCATTATTAATACAGGTTTTGATGATAAAGGTGTAAGAAGTAACGCTAATACAAGCTCGGGTGGTGCTGGTGGTTTAATTCAATCTCGCAACATGCGACGTAACTTAAATAGCTATTTTACTTTAACTGGTAATAAAACTTATGGCGATTTTAATTTATCGATGACTCTTGGTAACGAGATTATCTCAAACTATACCAATAACTTATCGACAACTGGCCGATCTATAACGATTCCTGGTTTTATGAACCTGAGTAACTTTACCACATTTAATTCTACCGATTCGTATAGCAAAAATCGTTTAATGGGTTACTTTGGCGATTTATCGGTTCAATATAAGTCGTGGTTAAATGTAAACGTTAAAGCACGTAACGATTATTCTTCTACCTTAACTCCCGAAAACAGATCAATTTTCTATCCTGCTGTTGCAGTAAGTTTTGTGCCAACAGAGGCTTGGCCAAGCTTAAAAAGCAAAACATTAAACTCGTTAAAAATTAGAGTAAATGGGGGAGAAGTTGGAAAAGGTGGTTCGCCGTATGAAACAGGAACCTATTATGGAATAGCTGGTTCTGCCGATGGATTTAGCTCAACCGCTGTAAATTTTCCATTTAATGGATTGGCTGGTTTTACCTATTCGAACGGTGCTGGTAATCCATTATTATTACCAGAGTTTACCAGAGAGTTTGAGTTGGGCACAGACCTGGCTATGTTTAACAATCGCTTAACTTTAGATTTTTCTGTTTATCAACGCGATTCGAGAAATTTAATTTTTGATGTTCCCGTTGCACGTTCATCTGGTTTTACCAGTAAAGTTGCTAATGCAGGTAAATTATCGACCAAAGGTTTAGAGTTTTTGCTAAGCGGTGTACCAGTTAAAACTGAGAATTTTACTTGGGAAGCATCATTAAACTTCACTAAGTTTAAATCTATAGTTAAAGAACTGGCACCTGGCGTAGAATTAATTTCTTTAGGTGGTTTTACCTCGCCGAATATTCAGGCGGTTGCGGGTCAGGAATATGGCTTAATTTACTCTAATCGTTACCTGCGTAATGCACAAGGCGATATGATTATTAAAGCAAATGGTTTACCGCAAGCAACAAGTGATGTTGGTGTAGTTGGTAATCCGAACCCTAAATTTACAGCAGGCTTAACAAATTCATTTAAATACAAAGCATTTAGTTTCTCTTTCTTACTCGACTTTAAATACAAAGGCGATTTATTATCACGCACAATTGGTGATTTGAGAATAAATGGTGTAGCTGCCGAAACAGCAGAATTTGACAGATTTAATGCCGATGGAACTGTGTCTAAGCCGTATTTGTTTCCAGGTGTACTAGCGGATGGTACTCCGAATAATACCTATGTTACCGCACAAGATTACTGGGGATTGGCTGGTAAATATGTTGCGTGGGAAGGATATGTATTAGATGCAACTTTCTTGAAATTAAGGGAAGCAACCTTTACCTACGATTTTCCAAAAGCATTATTGGCTAAAAGTAAATTCATAAGCAAACTACAGTTTTCTATCTATGGAAGAAATTTATGGACTTACGCTCCGAATTTTCCTGATTTAGATCCAGAGCAGAATTTATTAGGGATTTCAAATGCCAGAGGTTTAGAGTTTGGTATAACACCAGTATCTAAAATATACGGCGCAACTTTAAGAGCCACTTTTTAATTAACAAGATTAAGAAATTCAAGACATATAATTATGAAAATCAATAAAATTATAGCTTGCGCAGGGATTGTAATGTTGGTCTCTACGTTTCAATCATGTAAGAAGTTTTATGATGTAAACGAAAGTCCGAATAATATTACCGTTGCGCCAATCGATCAGTTATTGCCATCTGTTACGGTCGGAATCGGATACATCGGTTCCAGCGATTTATACCGCTACAGCGGATTAATCATGCAACAATTTACAGGGAACACAACAAATTTATCAGAAACCTTTAAACTGTACGAAAGGTATAATATCAACAACTCTGATGTTAATAACCAATGGACAAATATTTATTCAGGCATTTTGGCTGATATTGAAAAATTAATACCATTAGCAAAAGAAGGCGGTAGCCCACATTATGCAGGCGTTGCCAAGTTGTTAAAGGCTTATACCTTTCAAATTACGGTTGATGCCTGGGGTGATATTCCGTATTCAGAATCTGGTAAGTTTTTAGATAATTTAACCCCGAAATTTGATAAAGCAGAAGATATTTACACCGATTTAATTCGCTTAATTGATGAGGGTATTGCTGATGTTAATAGTACAACATCGGTATTAAGCCCAACAAAAAATACAACAATTTATCCAGGAGATAACTGGAATACTGTAAAGCAACAATGGATTAGATTTGGCAATACGCTTAAATTAAGAATTTACCTACATTATACAGCTAAAGATGCTGCTTTTGCAAGTTCGAAAATTAATGCTTTAATAAGTAGTGGTGCACAGTTTATGACCTCAAATACGGATAACTTTATCATGAAGTTTTCTACAGAAGCTGGTCGTAGAACTCCGAATGTAAGTATCGAAGGTGGGCAATTTAGAAATGCATTTTTTCCTAATAAAACCATTGTAGATATGATGAATGGTAAGGCAGATCCTAGAAGGCCTTCTTATTTTATCCCCTTTCCTTACAACTCATCGCCAGCAACATATAAAGGCGGTAATGCTACTGAGGCTGCAACTGTGGCCTACTCAAGGCTAAATACGTTCTTAAAAGGTGCTGCAACGCTTAATACAGTTGTAGTAAATAGTGATGGTACTGTTACAGATAATTCTATTACTTGGAGCGGTGATGGACCTTCACGATTATTAACTTTTGCCGAATATAATTTTATTCGTGCTGAAGCGGCTTTAAATTTAAGTAGTCCTGGAGATGCGCAAGCATTTTATCAGGCTGGCATAAGAGCTTCTATGGAAGATGCTGGAGTAGCTGCAGCAAATATTACAACCTATCTTACGGTTAACGGAACTTTAGCAGGCACAAATGCTCAGAAATTAGAGCAAATTATCACCGAAAAATACATCGCTAATTTTGGAGTAGTAATGGAGCCTTGGAGCGATTGGAGAAGAACGGGTTATCCTAATATTACTGCATTACCAATATCTGTTGCTGTTTACGATAAAATTCCAAGAACGTTGGTTTACCCTCAACTGGAGCGTAATAGCAATCCTAATGTTCCAGCCAGAGCTGATATGCTTGGAAGAGTATTTTGGGACACACGTCCTTAATAGTTTTAGTATTAATAAACATATATAAAATGAAATTAATAATCGTTTTTCTCCTGTCTCTGAGTATGCAGTTTACATTTGCTCAGAAAAAAGATCCTGATGCAGCACTTCCAGCTGCTCAGGAAATTATAAAGACAGCCGATGGTGTAGTAAAAACCAAAGGCTCTGTTACTATTAATGGCAAATCTGTAAGTTATACCGCAACTACAGGTTACATGCCTATGAAATCGGAAGATGGTAAGTTAAGGGCAAACATCTTTTTTGTGGCGTACACAAAAGATAATGTAACCGACTTAGATAAAAGACCAATTACTTATACTTTCAATGGAGGTCCTGGTTCGGCTTCAATTTGGTTACACATGGGGGTAATTGGGCCAAAGCGTATTGTAATGTCAGAAAAAGGTGATGCCTTAACCGCTCCATATTCTTACACCGAAAATGAATTTTCGTGGTTAGATCAAACCGATTTAGTTTTTATTGATCCTGTTGGAACTGGTTTTTCGAGAGCAGCACCTGGGGTAGATAAAGCAGAATTCCAAGGTTATACAGAAGACATTCAATCGGTAGGCGAGTTTATAAAGTTTTACACTTCAAAAAACAAAAGGTGGGGTTCTCCTAAGTTTTTAGCTGGAGAAAGTTATGGCACAACAAGAGCATCAGGCTTATCAGAATATCTGCAAAGTGCCTATAAGATGTATGTAAATGGTATTGTATTGATTTCTGCAGTTTTAAACTTTCAAACCATTCAATTTGTGGTAGGTAATGATTTGCCTTACCCTTTGTATTTACCAAGTTATGCATCAACATCCTGGTATTATAAAAAGTTAAGTCCTGAGTATCAATCAAAAGATCTTAAAACGCTTACACAAGAGGTAGAGCAATTTGCGATTACAGAATATGCAACGGCTTTAATGAAAGGCGATAAACTACCCAAAGCACAATATGATGCGGTAGTTAGTAAACTAGCAAAATATACTGGCTTATCAGAAACGTTTATCAAACAAACTAATTTGAGAATAAATCTGGCTCAATATAATAAAGAACTCCTGCGTAGTGATGGAAAAACCGTTGGTCGTTTAGATTCGAGATTTACAGGCACTGATTACAATGATACAGGTTCTTCTACGGAATACGATCCAAGTAATACAGGAACAATTTCGGGTCCTTACACACATGGATTATTAAACTATTTAGGTAAGGAATTAAATTATACAAACGATTTAACCTATTATACATTAGGCGGCGGAATTGGAAGGTGGAATTATAGTAATGTTCAGAATAAGTATTTAAACGTAGCTGAATCTTTAAGAAAAGCCATGTCGGTTAGTCCAACACTTAAAGTTTGGGTTTTAGGCGGCTATTATGATTTTGCCACCCCTTATTTTGCTTCGAAATATGTAATTAACCACATGGGGTTAAGACCAGAGCAACAAAAAAACATCGATTTTACCTACTATGAAGCTGGTCATATGATATACATTCACATGCCATCTTTAAAACAAATGAAAATAGATGCCGATTCATTTTATGCTAAAACCCTAAAAGAAATTAAATAGTTATTGATATGACATATATAAGAAATAAAAAATGTGTTGCTATCGCTGTAGTACTAACATTTCTGGCACTAAACGTTGTTGCCCAGCCTGGTGGTAATCGCCAGCAACAAGGTCAGGCGGCGGTAATACCACCAACGGATTCTAAAACAGCTGCTGTAGCTTTACCAGTAGATCCAACAGGTTATATTGTATCCAATTCTCCAAATATTCCACCGCCTGTAATTACGAAACATAGTGTAACCATTAAAGGGCAAGTAATAAATTATACCGCTACTACAGGTTATCTTCAATTAAAAAACGAAGATGGAAAACCTAAAGCCAATATATTTTTTACTGCATACACTAAAGATGGAGTGAGCGATAAAAGCAAAAGACCAATTACCTATACTTTTAATGGTGGCCCAGGTTCTTCATCGGTATGGTTGCACATGGGGCTTTTAGGTCCAAAACGTGTAGTTATGACTGATAAAGGCGATGTTTTGCCTCCGCCATATAGTTACGTTAATAACGAATATTCGTGGCTAGATAAAACTGATTTGGTTTTTCTTGATCCAGTAACTACAGGCTATAGCAGAGCGGTTACCGGGGAAAGCGATAAACAATTTCACGGTTATGTAGAAGATCTTCAAAGCATGGGCGATGCTATTCAGCTTTTTAGCTCGAAATATGAAAGATGGAGCTCTCCTAAATTTTTGGCTGGCGAAAGTTATGGTACCACACGAGCAGCTGGATTGTCAGACTATCTGCAAAGCAGACATAAGTTTTACCTTAACGGTGTAATTTTAATCAGCTCTATTTTAAATATGCAAACCGCCAGATTTGATGTGGGTAACGATTATCCATTCCCACTTTTTCTGCCAACTTATGCTGCAACAGCTTGGTATCATAAAAAATTACCTGCCGATTTACAGCAAAAAGATTTGAAGTCATTTTTAAAAGAAGTAGAAGATTTTGCTATAGAGGAATACAATATTGCCTTAATGAAAGGCTCTGAATTGACGGGCCAAGATTATGAAAATATAGTAAATAAACTAAGTCGATATACTGGCTTAACTAAAGAATATATTCGTCAAACCAATCTTCGTATCGATATTCATAAATTTGATAAAGAATTGCGCAGAACGGAAGGTTTAACCGTTGGTAGATTGGACAGTCGCTTTACTGGAAGAGATTATAATGATGTGGGTGTAACGCCCGAATTCGACCCAAGTAATACAGGAACAATTTCAGGCCCATACAGCGCAGCCATAAATCACTATGTAAGGGCAGAACTGAAATATAAAAACGATTTGCCCTACGAGATTTTGGGAGGGAGAGTAAATCCATGGAATTACAATAATGTTCAAAACCGATATTTAAACGTTGCTGAAGATTTAAGAACAGCGATGTCTAACAATCCTCATTTAAAAGTTTGGGTACTTTGCGGTTATTACGATTTGGCAACACCCTATTTTGCGTCAGAATATACTTTCAATACAATGGGCTTGAGGCCAGAGCAACGTAAAAATGTAAACTTTACCTACTACGAAGCTGGTCATATGATTTACATTCATAAGCCATCATTAATTCAAACAAAAGTTGATGCAGATAAACTTTACGATGAGGTTGTTAAAGAAATAAATTCTGTAGCCATAAAAAGTAAATAACAAATGAGAAAAAAAATATTTTCTTTCGGATTTTTAGCATTAATTGGCGCTATTCAAGTTTCGGCTCAAACCACTGATCCCGACAATACTGCCCTAGCTTTTACAAAATTAGAACAGGCTAGAAAACAATTGTTAATTGATGTGGCCAAGCCAAATAAAGTACCTGTTATAGAAAAAATGTTTGATTTAGGTATGTGGGATAAGGCTTTGCTAGAAATGAATAAGTTAAAGCAAGGCTCTTTCGAACGTAAAATGCTGGAAGTAGATTACCTACTATTGAATAATAATTTTAAATCAGCAGAAAAAATTGTTAGCGAACTAAATAAGTTACAACCTAAAAATCCGAAAGTAATATTGTATAACGCTTATCTCCAAATGCAAGCGTGGAGGTTGCCACAGGCAGCTCAAATATGCGAGCAGGCGCTGAAAACCAATCCATCAAATGAATTAAAATTGATGCTTGGTAAAATTAAACTGCTTCAAAAAGATTACGTTAAAACTTTAGCATTGGCTAAAGAAGTTCAAAAAAATGATCCGAAAAATGCACAGGCTTTTCAGTTAGAAGCAGATGTATATTTCTGGGATCAAAAACCCCAATTGGCCGAAGCGCCTTTAAAAAAATCTTTAGAAATTAATCCTTTCAATGCTGATGCTAGATTTAGTTATGGATATGCCATTTGGAGAAGGGTAGATGCTACACAGTTAAATGCAATGGCGGCACAATGGGAAATTGCTTTGGCGGTTAATCCATTGCATTTCCCAACGCATTGGCATTGGGGTAATGGGCACACCAATTTAACATATGCAGATTATGCCGAAAAAAACGATGATGAAGTTAGAAAAGCTTTAGAAAAAGCTGATGAATTATTTAAGGCAAATAAGATTCAAGAGGCGATAGATTATACACGCACAATCGAAAAAAAATATCCAAATTCTGTAATTCCTAAACTGCATCGCGGCTCACTATATTATGCTGCTTTCGATATGAACAGAAAACTTAGATTAGATTCTGCTGAAAAGATTTTTAAACAAATTCTAACTCAAAAAAAACATTATGGTCCTGCTCACAACGGATTATCAGCAGTAATAAAATCTAAGCGAATTCCCTATCTATCCATGTACGATTCTATAACCAACAAATTAAACACTACCAAAATTACCGATATGGTTAATTTTACAAGAGTGTTTCCCGATGTGTCTTACTATCCTGGTGAAATTGCCAAAGCAATGGTTTGGAATCAATTGTTTACATCAGTGGTTTATTTCCCTTTTTTATCAAAAGGAGACAATGTTTTTAGAATCCCACCTTTACACCAGGATTTGGCGACTGTTATGAATGCACCAAGTTTTAGAACAAACACCACCTTCGATAACAGGCAATGGATGGATATAAGAGGTGTAGGTAGTGGTGCTGCGGCCATTGAATATGTAGAACGTGGCGCTTATTTAGAACGAAATGTAATCCTGCACGAATATGTTCATCTTTTTCATGGAAGAGTGCTAACAGATGAAGAAAGTCGCAAAATTAGAAAGCTTTATTATAACGCAATGAAAGAAGGGAGAACGCTCGATTATTATTCTCAAAATAATGAAAGCGAATATTTTGCACAAACTTACCCTGCTTTTTTTGAGCCTGTAAAAGTGCATCCACTTGATTTTAAATCGATGAATACAACAGCCGATTTAAAATCTAAAGATCCAGAAATGTATAAATTTTTAGAACAACTGGTTAAAAAAGAAAAGGCTTACCTGGCTGGCGATAAGAGCGCCATGGCCAGTAACTGGGCTAACATATACCTAAATTTAAGCAACAGATCTAGAACAAATGCAGATTTGGCTGCCAAATATTTAGATACTGCTTTAACTTATGATAGCAAGTATTTGCCTGCCATTTTAGCCTATTCAAAAATTAACACTGGTAAAAAGAACTTTGAAGCTGCAGAAATTTGGCTAAAAAAAGCAGAAGAAATTAGCCCTGATTATGCACCAACTTATGCTGCTTATGCCGATTTAATTGGCGCAAAGCAATTAAATAATATCATAGAAAATGAAACAGCAGTAAAGCAACAGGCGGAACAATTAAAAAAGTCTTACAAGCTGGAAGATGATTATCAGGAACTGGCTCGGGTAAATATTTTGTTAAGAGAAATGTATAAGAAAAATGCATTAATTCCTGACGCTATTGAAGCCGCTGATGATTATGGAAAGAACGGAGCTACAGTTTCTACCTATCTGAGAGATCGAAAAGATGATGCAAAAGCATTTTCGGCCTCTTTAAAAGCTGGCATAGGTAATGCCGAATCTATTAATGTTTTAAAAAACTTAGTTGCGCAAAAACCTCAAAATTACGAATACCGAAATTTGTATGCCGATGCTTTAGCCATTCACGGCGATTATAAAACTGCAATTGAAACCATAAAACAAGCGCAAAGAATTTTAGCAGCTTCGGGTAATGATCGAGCCGATTATAATCTCCGTTTGGCCGAGTTTTACAGTAATACAAAGCAAAATGATAGTGTAACCTATTATTCTAACTTAGCGAAATCAAAAACCAATCAATTGCGAGATGCTGATAAATTAAGACTTATTCGTTTACTATCTGCTCAAAAAAATAACGAAGAAGCCTCAAAATTGCTTAATTCTGTAGTGGTTAAATCCGACCCGTTTTTACAAGCAGATTTAGATTATACTAAAGCTAAGGTTTTCGAAAATGGAGGTAATCAAGAACAAGCGTTATTAGCATACGAACAGGTTCTAAAAAATAATCCTTATCAATTTAGTGTTTACAAATATCTGATAAGTCAATATCAAGCTTTAAATAAAACAGATAAAGTTACAGAGTTGCTTAATAAAAGAGCGGCCTTAAAAATTCAACCTGGTAAATTATTTAATTAGCGGTTTTAAATCATTAAATGCTTCAAAACTAAATAATCGATGAAGAAAAATTTAAACCTGTTAATCGCCTGCTTATGTTTAGTTATTCAGGTTTTTGCACAGCAAAACGGTGTAAAAAAAGCCGAACCTCGAAAAGAAGGTGATGGTCCATATACCCAGTTAATTATTAGAGGGGTAACTTTAATAAATAGTACAGGTTCGCCACCCTTAGGCCCAGTTGATATCGTTGTCGAAAATAATCGGATTGCTCAAATATCGGTTGTAGGAACTCCAAATCAGCCGATAAATGCAGCTAGAAGACCAAAACTGATAAGTGGCGGTAAGGAATTAAACGCAGAAGGTATGTTTTTAATGCCTGGTTTTATTGATATGCATGCGCATATTGGTGGCGCAAATAAAGGTACCGATGCCGATTATGTTTTTAAATTATGGATGGCACATGGAATTACTACAATTCGCGAACCAGGCAGCATGAATGGTATCGATTGGACACTCGATCAAAAGGCTAAAAGTGCTAAAAACGAAATTACTGCACCAAGAATTTATGCTTATACCGTGTTTGGTCAGGGAAGTAAAACCCCAATATCTACTCCAGAGCAAGCCAGAAATTGGGTTAGAGAAAACGCCAAAAAAGGTTCAGATGGTATCAAGTTTTTCGGTGTTGCACCAAATATTATTGCTGCCGCGATTGATGAAAATAAGAAACTTGGTTTAAGAGCCATGGCGCACCATGCACAAACCGATGTTGGTAGATGGAATGCCATGAACAGCGCAAAAGCTGGATTAACTTCCTTAGAGCATTGGTATGGTTTACCCGAAGCCATGTTTACCGATCGAACCATTCAGCATTATTCTAATGATTATAATTATCAAAATGAGCAAGATCGCTTTGGCGAAGCTGGAACATTATGGAAACAAGCAGCGGCACCTTATTCAGAAAGGTGGAATAAGGTGATGAATGAATTAATCGCTTTAAATTTTACCCTAACACCAACAATGGATATTTATGAGGCAAACCGCGATTTAATGCGGGCTAGAACGGCAGAGTGGCATGCCGATTATACCATGCCTAAATTGTGGGATTTTTATAGCCCAAGTTGGAATTCTCATGGTTCTTACTGGCATTCGTGGGGTACTGAGCAAGAGGTAGATTGGAAAGAAAATTATCAGCTTTGGATGAAATTTATAAACGAATATAAGAACCGTGGAGGCAGAGTAACCGTTGGTACCGATGCAGGTTTTATTTATCAATTATTTGGATTTTCGTACGTGAGAGAGATGGAACTTTTACGAGAATCTGGCTTTCATCCTTTAGAAGTAATTAAGGCCGCAACACTAAATGGGGCCGAAGCATTAGGTGTAGATAAAGATTTAGGCAGTGTCGAAATTGGTAAACTTGCCGATTTCGTAATTGTAGCAGAGAATCCACTCGCTAATTTACAGGTTTTATACGGTACTGGTGCCATAAAGTTGAATGCCAATAACGAAGTAATTCGTGCTGGAGGCGTAAAATATACCATAAAAGATGGCATTGTTTACGATGCCAAAAAACTTTTAGAGGAGGTTAAAGAAATGGTTAAAGCCGAGAAAGCCAAAACTGGTTACTCACTTAAACAACCTGGGGTTAAATAATAAAAGCGGTATTGTAATTATTTGAAAACGAACATTCAGTAATTTTTCGGATTATTCAGCCCCGCTTTTTGGTACAAGGCCCGATGAAGAATCGGGCGCTTTCCCCGTCAATCGGGTTTACAAACAAAGTTAGTTGCCAGTTTGAGCCATTCGAAAGCCTTGTCTGCAATTTGCTTACGAATTCAACCAATGGGTTTAAAAAAAAACTTAATCTTTCTTCGCTACAAAACCTTGTTTGCCCGTAAGTAAATCGTAAAATAAAATAAAATCGCTAACTAAACTATAACCAGGGTATTTAAAAGTAGCAGGTTTATTTTTTTCGAAAAAATAATGGCCAACCCAGGCAAAGCCATAACCTACAATCGGCATAGCCAAAAAAAATCGCCAATCGTGAAATAAAAAACCTGTAATAAAAGCCAGGGCAACTAAGCCTGTACCAATAAAGTGCAATATTCGCGAAGTGGTATTAACGTGTTCAGTTAAATAATAAGGATAAAATTCTTTAAGCGATTTAAATTTTTTTTCAGCCATAAAACAATTTATAAAATTCCGTTTGATTTTAAAAATGATTCCAGATTTGCAGGTTTTTCCGTCATCAACAATGTATGTAAACCTACTTTTTTAGCGCCTTCAATATGCTGCGGACTATCATCTATAAACAAGGTTTCAGCTGGATTTAAATTGTTTTCTTTTAAAACCTGCTCAAAAATATTAATGTTTGGTTTACGCAATTTCATGTGTTGCGAAAAGTATGCCTTTTCGAAATAATCATCGTAATTATTGATTTTGAAAGTCGTTTTCAAATAGTTAATAATCCAATCGTAATGAATTTCGTTGTTATTACTGAGCAAGAAAGTGCGGTATTTTTCTTTAACCTTTAGTAGTAAATCATGATTTTCCTGGATGGTTCCAATTAATAAGCTATTCCAGGCGTTATCAATTTCTTCATCAGTAAGTTCAGGTTTATTTGCAGCTTTTCTAATACCTGCTCTAAACTCTGCTGGCGAAATTGCAGCAGTTTCTAAATCATCAAACAGCTGATTATGACTTTTATGTGCAAAGAAATTTTCGATATCGTTTACACCTAACTTTTCGAATGAGGCTTGAGCAATTCTAAAATCTATATCGAAAATAACGTTTCCGTAATCAAAAATGATGTTTTTAAAGTTCTGCATAGTTTTTCAATTTGCTGCAAATATCCTTAATAAAAAGGTTTTTATAATAGTATTTAGGTAAATATTTCAGAACCTTTTATAAGTGATTAAGCCAAATCATACAATGATTTGGCTTAACTGAAGGTAAGATGGAGGGTCAAAAAAAGAATGATGAATAATAGTTCACCACTATATTTTAAAGATACGTTTTGGTTTTTTATTCTGCTGTTAAAGTAGATAATCAATTGGATCGGGTATATGTGTGTAGCAATTTGATAGATAACACTTTTCAGCTTTTTCTAAATTTCTTTTTAACAAATGTTTTTAATTTTTTTAATCTCAATTTGATTTCCTTCTTCCAAGTAGAAAATAAATAACCAAAACTCATCCGTATCAGTTATCTGAATATCTTTCACTGTTCCAGATAAAATGTTATCAGTAATAATTGAACCAACTTTAACGTTTAACAAATTTGATGTAGGTGTATTTTTATCAATCGAAATTATCATTCTATAAATATAAGTTTATAAACGTTGGTTGACCTTATTTTTAGGGAATTTATCCCTCAAAAGAGTGATTTTAAGGCTGTTAAATGTTGAGTTATTTTGTTAATTTTAATCGCCCTATAATTCAATTACCATGAATCTCCTGGATATACTCTCAACTGGCGAGTTATACCGAATTGCTGGTTATTCAAAAAAAACCAACAAGGAAAATATTCATATACCTTATTTTAACCTCGAGGTAGAAAATTTCGAGAAACAAACCCATACTGGCTACCAGGGAGTTTTCAATTGGTCGAACATGCAATATATTAGCATGAGCACATCCATTAAGAAAATTTTGGGATACGATAAAGATGTATTTCTTCTTAGAGGGATCAATTTTGCTTTAAGTATTGTTCACCCTACAGATTTGTTGTTGTTAAGAAATATCCATATAGAAATTTTTAATTATTACTATAACACACCAAACGAACAACGTGGTAAGCTTCGATTTAGCTATAATTTAAGGATTAGAGCCGCAGATAATAGCTATGTTACCATTTTACGGCAAAGTAATTTTTTAAGTTTTACTGATGATGGAAAACCAGCATTAGAGTATATAAATTGTACTGATATTACCCAATACCGATTTACGAGTAGCATAAATTTAGCAATTCATAAGCTTTCTCCATCTGGAATATATGTGCTTTGTCATGAAACAGAGTTTTCCGATTCTCACCACACATTATCGAAACGAGAAATGGAAGTTTTAGAACTGGCCAGAAAAGGATATACAAGTAAGGAAATTGCCGAAAAATTATATCTCTGTATAGAAACTGTTAAAAGTCATAGGAAACATATTATTGCGAAAACAGGCTCAGGAAATATGACTGCTGCGATAAATAAAATCGATAAATTATAAAATTATTCTAATTACGAATAATAGGGCCTTAAACTAAAACTGGAATAATAATTGTTTTTGTTTAAAACCGATGTAATACATAAGGTGCCTGCAATTGTGGTATTAACTGAAAACCAGGTGCAAACTAAACTATGGTAATTACATTATTTTGATTGCTAGAGGTTTATCATTACCACTAATGGTACATTTCAGTGCAATTTTTAGAGGGGCCTTTAAGCCCCTCTTTTTTATTTCTTAACCGTAATTACTCGCCCTGTTACGAGGTGGAATTGGTAAGTTCTATACAAAGAATCATCCGTAACCTCAATACTTTCTACCAAACCAGTTTTGCTAAAGGTATCAGTTACTAAATCTCCTTTTTTAACATCTTGCAATTCTTCATTTGATGTATCGCTGTTCAGTCTTTTCATTGTGTAAAGGTAAACTTAGTTCTAATAAAATAATAAGTTAAGTAGTTAAAATGCATAAAATATAGCCATTCAATCGACACATACTTTATTCTATTAAGCGTTGTAAATAAATGGAGATTTATTGTAATAAGTACAATCTTCGAGTTGTAATCTAAGAAAAGTTGCGATACTGCCAGCATCTATTTTATTCCCCAAACAATCGTATAAGCTTATACCCATTTTACTTTTAGCCTGAGTAAAATCAATAAATGGTACACGCAATAAAGTCCAGTTAATTGAGCTATTAACTAAAAGTGAATATGATTTTTGTCTATCCTCTTGAATGATTGGGAAGTTTGATTTCATCCAATTGGTGGCGTTAATTGTTTCTGGTCCTTTTTTATCGAAAGGAGTATCGATATTAATGCCTGCTAATAAAATATATCGGTTAATGCCATTTCGTGACATCGCTTCCAGAACATTTTTAGTTGCCTGTTCAGCAACTAATGGTTCGCCAGGACGCTGACCAATCGTACTTATTACAGCCTGACAGTTTTTTAAAAGACTGTTTACTGCTACAAAGTCAATTGCATTTCCATGAATTATTTCAATTAAAGGGCTTTTTATTTGGAAGTTTTCAGGATTTCGGAGTAAGAGTTTAACACTATATCCTTTTGCTATTAATTCGTTAACAAGGTATTTTCCAGTTCTGCCGCCGCCACCTAAAACGGCTATTTTTATATTTTGAATCATTGTTTCTTGTAAAAAATTATCAATACACATTTACAGGCAAAACAATTCTGTTAAGCCTTTTTACACAATCTAATTTGATCATGTAGTGAGTATAATATTTTACAATACTATTCTAATGAAATAAATATAGGTAAAAATCTAGATTTAAAACAGATTAAAATCTCTCTCAACTTAGATAATATTAAATTCTGCCCGATAACAAACAAAACGTTCGATATCGGGCATTTTTTATTTTTTGAATTAAGTTAAATTGCTGATTTATAAGTATTTAATATTGGCATTTTGCTTGTAAAGGCTGATGTAAAATATTTTAATGGACAAACCCATCGAAGAAGAAGTTTCTGCAAAAAGAAAGAAGAAAAATTACCTCATCATTTTTATAATTATCGTAATAGTTTTTGCTAGTATTTGGTTTATCAGGTTTTATTTCAAACCAACTTTAACAAATTCAGATATTACAACGGCTAAGGTAGATACAGGTATTATCGAAAATACAATAAATGCAACTGGCGAAGTTTTGCCCGAATTTGAAGAAGTATTAACCAGTCCGATTAATGCTTCGATAAAAAAAGTTTTAATGGATGCTGGAAACAAAGTAAATAAAGGCCAATCTATTTTAGAACTCGATAAATCGGTAAGCCAAACCGATTATGGAAAACTTCAGTTTCAAATGGAATCAAAAGAAAATGAAATCCGTAAACTGAAACTCGATTTAGAGAAAAGCTTCTTTGATATAAAATCTAATAATAGCATTAAGCAACTTCGTATCAGTAATTTAAAAGATGCCGTTTCATCGGCTAAACGATTACTAAAAGCAGGCGGAGGAACGAAGGAAGATGTAGAACATGCAGAGTTGGAATTAAAAGTTGCAGAGCTGGAAAAACTTCAGCTCGAAAATGAAATTAAAAGCAAGCAGCAAACCATGAAAATTGAAATTAGGGAAGCTGAAATTGCTTTAGCCATTCAACGAAATGATTTAGATGCTTTAAAGCGTAAACTCGATTTGGCTGATTTAATTGCAACAAGACCTGGTGTAATTACTTGGGTAAATAAAAATATTGGTTCTGCGGTACACGAAGGCGATGCTTTAGTAAGAATTGCTGATTTAAGCGGTTTTAAGGTAGCAGGTAGCATGTCTGATAATCTACTCGATAAAATTCATAATAATATGATCGCCATTATTCGTATTGGCAACACGCAGCTTAGAGGCTCAATTGTAAACATATCTCCAGCGGTAAGTAATGCAATTGTATCTTTTGATATTCAGCTTAATCAAAAGGATAGCAAAGAGTTAAGGCCTAACCAAAAGGTTGATGTTTTTCTCGTTACCGCAACCCGAAACAATGTTTTAAGAATTGCAAACGGACCTGCATTTAATGGTTCTAACCTGCAAGAAATCTTCGTTTTAAAAAATGGCATAGCCGAACGTAGAACGGTAAAAACTGGTTTAAGCAATTTCGATTATGTAGAAATTTTAAGCGGTTTAAAAGCAGGCGATGAAGTGATTACCTCTGATATGGGTGATTACAAAAAATCTAAAACGGTAACCATTAGTAATTAAGATGATGATAAAGAAATTTTTAATTATCGTTTTATTATGTAGGATCAGTTTTGGTGCATTGGCAATCGCAAAAACAGATACACTCAAACTTAATCTGCCTCAAGTTGTAGAAATGGCTAAAGCAAACTCCATTGCAGCGAAACAAGCTGTAACAGTAAAAGAAACCGAATATTGGAAATGGCGAACTTTTAAATCTAATTATCAACCGCAATTAGCGTTAGAAGGAATTTTGCCTGGCTATACTAAAACTTATACTCAAGTTCAGCAACCCAATGGAAGTATACTTTTTCAGCCAGTTCATTACGATAATTCGTCGTTAACGCTAAATTTTAGTCAGAGTATAGCGGCAACTGGCGGAACAATTTATGGTACAACGCAGTTACAACGTTTTGATGATTTCGACCGAAATAACGTACTGTACAATGGTATTCCTTACGGGCTCGGCTATACACAGCCATTGCTCCAGTTTAATAGTTTAAAGTGGGATAAGAAAATAGAACCATTAAAGTTTAACGAAAGCAAGCAGGCTTTCATCGAAACTCAGGAAAAAATATCGATAACGGTTACCGAGTATTTTTTCGATTTGTTACTGGCTCAGGTAAACCTAAATATTGCAGAACTAAACTATTCAAATACTAAAAGGATTTTAACCATTGCCGATACCAAATTCGAATTAGGTAAAATATCTAAAAATGAAATTCTTCAGCTTCAATTAGAGGTTTTAAACTCGCAAAAAGCTGTTGGTACATCAAAACGCGATGTAGAAATTGCCACGCTAAATTTAAGAAGTTACACAGGTATTGAAGGCAACGACCGTATTAAGTTAGATATGCCAGCTGTGGTTGCCCAAATGAGTGTGGCAACCGAAAAAGTGCTGACCGAGGCTTTCGAAAATCGATCTGATGCAATTGCTTTTGTAAGACGACTGGCAGAAGCAAGGAGAGATGTTGCAAAGGCTAAAGGCGAAAATGGCTTAAAAGCAACGTTAAGTGCAAATCTTGGTTTTTCTAATGCTGCAAATACAGCTTTCGATGTTTACAGAAATCCAAAAAACCAACAATCGGTTCAACTTCAACTTTCTATTCCAGTTATGGATTGGGGCAGATCGAAATCGAGAACAAAAACGGCTCAGGCAAATGAGCAATTTATTACTTATGCAGTAGAACAGGATATGCAAACTTTTAAACAGCAAATTGTAACGCAGGTAACACTTTTTAATATGATGAAAGAACAAATCCAGTTAACCGATGAAGCAGAAAAAATCGCAGCTGAAAAGTATAAAATAGCAAGCGAACGCTACGTTTTGGGCAATTTAAGTATTACCGATTTAAGTATTGCTTTTCAAGAAAATGATAGAGCCAAACGCGATTATGTTTCATCGCTTCGCGATTTTTGGGGTGCTTATTACCAGCTTCGCTATTTATCGTTATACGATTTTGAAAAAAATGTAAAAATTACCTATTGAAAATATAAAACCTGATTAAGAGAACTGAGCCTGTGGCTGCTCCACTAAGGCTAAATTAGTTTAATTGTTAAGATTCTTTTCAGCTGCTCTGGCTCTCTTAATTTGGATAACGAACAAAAAATAAACACAAATTAACCATATTACATCACTCATAATCCACTTTATATTAAATTACAAATTATGATACGCTTACAAAACATTGAAAAAGTTTACCGAACCGATACAGTAGAAACACTGGCTGTTAACGGCATTAGTTTGGATATTGCTAAAGGCGAGTTTCTATCCATTATGGGGCCATCTGGTTGCGGAAAAAGCACATTGCTAAACATTATGGGCTTGTTAGATGAACTATCTAAAGGAAATATCAATATCGATAGTCAGGATATCAGTCGTTTTTCAGATAAAAAACTTGCCCAGTTTCGTAATGAAAAATTAGGATTTATCTTCCAAAGTTATCACCTGATAAACGATTTACAAGTTCTGGACAATGTAGAGTTGCCTTTGCTATATCGTAACTTATCAGCAAGAGAACGTAAGGCGCTTGCAACAGCAGCCTTAGAAAAAGTGGGTTTAAGTAATCGTTTAAAACATTTTCCAACTCAACTTTCTGGTGGTCAGCGTCAGCGTGTAGCTATAGCAAGAGCAATTGTGGGTAATCCGCAAATTATTTTGGCCGATGAGCCAACAGGGAATCTGGATAGCGCAATGGGAAATGAAATTATGGATATACTGATCAGCCTCAATCAAAACGAAGGAACTACAATTGTAATGGTAACTCACGATGAAAGTATGGCGCATAAAACGCACAGATTAGTTCGTCTTTTCGATGGTTCTCAAGTTCAATAATATACAACTATGCTAAAAAATTACTTCAAAATCGCCATAGCTGTATTAAGAAGGAGAAAATTTTTCACCTTCATCAGCTTATTCGGAATCAGTTTTACACTCACCATTTTAATGGTTGCAACTGCTTTTATGGATAAAGTTTTAAGCCCCGATTATCCTGATTTAAAGAGAGATCGTTCTTTATATGTAGATAGAATTGAGATCAGAAACTCCAAAGAGGGTTGGGTAAATATGGGTAATGTTTCCCTTCATTTTTTAAAGCAATACGTATCAACCTTAAAAAATGTAGAAAAAATGGGGATTTCATCTTCGCCAAAGGCTTCAAACGCCTACGTGAACAATAAAAAACTGGTTATAGAATATAAATATACCAATGCCGATTATTGGAATGTACTCGACTATAAATTTATCGAAGGGAAAGCATTTTCTCAAAAGGAAATTGATAACGCGGAGTTGGTTGC
The DNA here is from genome assembly GCF_039537385.1 of Pedobacter ginsengiterrae. Taxonomy (NCBI): domain Bacteria; kingdom Pseudomonadati; phylum Bacteroidota; class Sphingobacteriia; order Sphingobacteriales; family Sphingobacteriaceae; genus Pedobacter; species Pedobacter ginsengiterrae. The sequence continues at coordinate 494,829 of NZ_BAABAK010000001.1, read as the reverse complement.
TGTAATTTCAAAAGAAACAAAAGAAGATTATTTTGGAGACGAAAAATCGGTTGTTGGTAAGTACATTTCTGCCGATAATATTAATTACAGAGTTATTGGAGTTGTAGAAAATGTATCGAAAACGCTCCGAAATTTTAGTGGCGATATGTTTTTGCCTTATACAATCTCAAAACAGCAAGATAATGATAATGGCTTAATGGGGATATATAACGCCGTTCTATTGGCGAAAACTAAGCAAGATGTTCCTAAAATGAAAAATGAGTTTGATAAAATGATGAAAAAGGTACCAATACCAGCAGACTTCGATAAAGTTTACTGCAATGCCGACCCACATTTTACCAGTTTAACCAGAAGAATTGGTGGCAATTCGACCAATACAGGTGTCACAAAAGTTGTATCTATGTTGGGCGTTTTAATTCTCTTATTCCTGTTGCTGCCAACTATCAATCTTGTTAATATAAATATTACCAGAATTATGGAGCGTTCATCAGAAATTGGAGTTCGTAAAGCATTTGGGGCATCCTCAAAAACTTTAGTTTATCAATTCGTTGTAGAAAATATGATTCTTACTTTTCTTGGAGGAATTATTGGCTTAGTACTTTCGATGGTTGTTATTTACTTGATAAACGGAGCAAATTTGGTTTCAAATATGCGCTTAACAATGAATTTCAGCGTGTTGTTTTACAGTTTAATTGCCTGCTTACTTTTTGGTTTAATTTCAGGCGTATATCCAGCATGGCGAATGTCAAAACTAAATGTAGTTAAAGCACTTAAAGCATAATTAATCATTATTAAACGATATTATCATGTTTAAACACTTATTCAAATTAATATGGAATAAAAGGAAACAGAATTTCCTTTTCCTATCCGAAATCTTAGTTTCTTTCCTTGTAATATTTGCAGTTTTTTCATACTTAACTTACTACTATAAAAATTATACTAAGCCTTTAGGGTTCAGTTATCAAAAAGTTTGGGCAATTACATATAGTAATGGGCAACTCACTAAAAATCGAGATTCTTTAAGTATCATATACGAAAATCTTATCAAATCGCTTAGAGCAATGCCTGAGATTGAGGAAGCTTCCTTTACCAGTCCAAATTATCCATATTCTGATAGTTTTATGAGCAGAGGTTTAGTACATAAGGGAAAAGAATATAACAATATAAGCGATTATAAGGTAGGGGCCGATTATCAAAAGGTATGGAACATTTCGTTAATAGATGGGAGATGGTTTTTGCCAGAAGATAACATCGGTAAAAACAAAAGTATTATTATCAACGAAACATTTAGTAAAGAAATGTTTGGCAACGAAAAAGCAACAGGGAAAATTATAGGCGATTTTGATGATAAAGAAAAACTTAAAATTATTGGCGTTGTAAAAGATATTAAAGCAAATGGAGATTTCATTCCTGGTAATAATGGTGTATTTGCCCAGCTAGATACAGGTTATTTAAAATATACCAGTACGGTTTTAATAAAAGTAAGAGAAACTGCCAATGCAACTTTTGAAAGCAAATTATATAAGTTTATGGCCGTTAATATGCGTAGTGCAATAGAAATTCAACACGTTGATGAAATGAGGGATTCGAGGAATGAAGAAACTATTATTCCGATGGTTATTTTTGTCATTATTGCAAGTTTCCTGATTATTAACGTGGCACTGGGTCTATTTGGCGTTTTGTGGTACAACATAAATAAACGAAAGGGCGAAATTGGTTTAAGAAGGGCAATTGGGGCAAGTGGTAATGCAGTTTCTGCTCAACTTGTTACAGAATCTATGATTTTGGCTACCATGGCCATCGTTGTTGGATGTTTTTTTGCCATCCAGTTTCCATTATTAAATGTATATAACATAGAAGCAGGCGTTTACATTATTGCAATGCTTTTATCGGCAATGTTTATCTATATTTTGGTTTTTGCGTGTTCTTTGTACCCCGGTAAACAAGCTGCGGGCATACATCCTGCAATTGCATTGCACGAAGAATAATACTTATCTTAACTTTGAATATGATATTAATTGTTGACGATGATATTGCGGTAAGAACTTCACTTTCCCTGCTGTTAAAAAGTGTTGGGAATGAAATTATTACAGCAGATAATGCTGTTCAGGCTTTTGAGGTTGTTAAAACCCAAAAGCCTGAACTTGTTATTTTAGACTTAAACTTTTCGATTGATACCTCGGGCAAAGAGGGTATGACTTTGCTGAAAAAAATTAAAGCTTTTGACGCCGCTATTCCTGTTGTTTTAATAACAGGCTGGGCAAGTATAGAACTTGCTGTTCAGGGTATGAAATTAGGTGCAAACGATTTTATCAATAAACCCTGGGATAATAATTATTTAATTCAATCGGTAGAAACTTTGCTGCAACTTACTGCAAAAAAAGTTTCTTCCAGAGGGAGGAAAGAACTCGATAAAAAATACAGTTTCAAACAAATTATTGGTGAAGATTCTGGTTTATTAACCATTCTGGAAACCATTGGCCGTGTTGCTTCTACAAATGCTTCGGTTTTAATAACTGGCGAAAGCGGTACAGGAAAAGAATTAATTGCAGAAGCCATACACGAAAATAGTTCCCGTATCTCAAAACCTTTTGTTAAGGTAAATCTCGGTGGAATTTCATCGTCGTTATTTGAAAGCGAAATGTTTGGGCATGTTCGTGGTGCATTTACCGATGCTCGATTTGATAGAACTGGTCGTTTTGAAATGGCAAATAAAGGCACTATCTTTTTAGATGAAATTGGAGATCTGGAGGCATCTAGCCAGGTAAAATTGTTGCGTGTTTTACAAGATCGAACTTATGAAGTTTTAGGTAGCAGCCGAACTAAAACGGTAGATACGAGAGTTGTTTGTGCAACCAATAAAAATCTTAACGAAATGGTTGCATCTGGTTTATTCAGAGAAGATTTACTTTACAGGATAAACCTGATTACCATTCACTTGCCATCGCTAAGAGAACGCCCATCTGATATTCCTTTGCTGGTTAATTTCTTTATCAATAATATGAAAGAAATTTACAGCAGACCAGATTTATCGGTTTCCGCATCAGCCATGCGTTGGTTGCAAAAGTTACCTTTACCAGGAAATATCCGCCAGTTAAAAAATTTAGTAGAACGAACTGTTTTAATTAGCCATAATGATGAATTAGAGATAGACGATTTTCAATCTCAGTTAAACTTGCCAGCGGTAAAAAATAATAAAGTTAAACTGCCAGGAGTTGGTACGATGACATTAGATCAAATGGAATCGGAAATGGTTAAGCAGGCAATGAATTTCCATAAAAATAGAATTACCAAAGCTGCGGCCTCTTTAGGGATTACCCGAAATGCACTTTACCGTCGTTTAGAAAAATATCAAATTCCTTTTAATGAAGCTGAAGACTAAATATATTCTGTTTCTGGTATTACTTCATCTGATTTGCCTCGTGATGAGTTATTTTATTTTTGAGAAGAATAAGGTCATTTTCATGGTTGCCGAAGTATTTATTATTATTTCAATACTAATTTCAATAAATCTTTATAATCAACTAATCAGTCCACTTAACTATTTAAGGCAAGGTATTTCGGCTATAAAGGATAAAGATTTTAACGTTAAATTTTTAGCAACAGGTAAAAAAGAGGTAGATGAATTAGTTGATGTTTATAATCGGATGATTGATGAATTAAGAACCGAGCGAACCAAACAACAAGAGCAGCATTTTTTTCTCGAAAAATTAGTTCAAACTTCCCCAACAGGAATAATTATTCTGGATTACGATAAGCAAATAAAACAAATTAATCCTAAGGCCACTGAAATTTTAAGCTCTAATCCTGAGCACTTGATGAACCAGTTGTTGGATATGAAAACTGGAAGTTCCAAAACACTTCGGATTGATGGTTTACAAACATATAAGATCCAAAAATCTAGATTTATAGATAGAGGTTTCGAGCGTATTTTTATAATGATGGAAGAGGTAACCGCCGAGATTTTTCAGGCAGAAAAAAACGTGTATAGCAAAGTGATTAGAATGATGGCCCACGAAGTAAACAATACGATTGGGCCTGTAAATTCGATTATTAATACAGCGCTTTCTAACCAAAATTTTTGGTTACCCGATAAGGATGTTGCGTTAAAGAGTGCCATGAAAGTTGCAGTCGATCGAAATCAAAACCTTAACGTTTTTATGCGCAATTTTGCTGATCTAGTTAAGTTACCAGAAGCAAATCGTAAACAGATGGATTTAGTTTTTCTGGTAGTTTCGGTTTCTGAATTGATGCAGTTTCCAGCAAAGGAAAAAAATATAAATTTCGAATTAAACTTGCCCGATGAGCCATATTTTATATTGGCAGATGCTGGACAAATTGAACAGGCACTAATTAATATTGTTAAAAACGCAATCGAAGCCATCGATATTAATGGTATTATTCATTTGGAGTTGGACATTGTTAAACATAAATTAACCATAACTGATAGCGGAAAAGGCATTTCCGAAGAAAATGCTGAACAATTATTTAGCCCGTTTTACAGTACCAAAAAAGATGGACAAGGTATTGGTTTAACCTTGGTTCGTGAAATTCTGTTAAACCATGGTTTTGAATTCTCCCTGAAAACAATTCATCCAAATTGTACAATATTCACAATAAGCTTGTAATTTATTTATTATTAACTCAATATTTAAATAATAAATAGTTAAGATTATAACAATATCTTTACGGCATATAAATAAAAATATTGCGATTTTTTATTTATTTCGAATTAAACACTAAAAACTAAATCATTGCCTTTAGAATCTAACATCCTGGCCGATATTGAAGCAATTAATCGAATTCCTTCTGTGGCAAATATTCTTAATGTCGTTTGCAATACTACAGGTATGGGCTTTGCTGCCGTTGCTCGGGTAACCGATGATAAGTGGGTGGCATGTAGCCTTGTTGATAAAATAAATTTTGGTCTTAAGCCTGGTGGAGAGCTTAAATTGCAGACTACAATTTGCAATGAAATTCGTCAAAATCATAAGCCAGTAATTATCAATCACGTAGCAGAAGATAAGAATTTTGCAAATCATCATACGCCTTTAATGTATGGGTTTCAAAGCTATATTTCAATTCCAATAATATTAAAATCGGGAGAGTTTTTCGGAACACTTTGTGCAATTGATCCTAGGCCAGCTAAGATTGATACACCCGAAATAATCGGCATGTTTAATTTATTTGCAGAGTTAATTGCCTTTCATCTTGATGCAATCGATAGGGTAGAGCTTTCAGAAAAAAAATTAATTGAAGAACGTCATATTGCCGAATTTAGGGAATATTTCATCGCTGTTTTGGGTCACGATCTACGTAATCCGCTTAATGCGATATTAAATAGTGCACAACTTTTAAAAAGATTAACAGAAGACCAACGAATTTATAAGTTGAGTGATATTATTCAAAAATCATCTTTAAGAATAAATGGTTTGATAGAAAATATGCTCGATTTTGCCAGTGGTAGATTGGGCGAAGGTATTAAACTCTATAAAAATAAGGAAGAATCGTTGGATGGTTCACTCCAACAAATTGTTTCCGAATTGGAATCGAATTGGCCAGATCGGAAAATAGATGTTCGGTTTGAGATAACCGAATCAATAGATTGCGATGCAAAAAGAATAGCTCAGTTATTTTCGAATATTTTAGGGAACGCATTGAGTTATGGCGATAAAGGAGAGCCAGTTGTAGTAAACGCCTTAACCCAAAACGGAGAATTTCATTTATCAATAACCAATAAAGGAAAGCAAATTTCTGATGCAGCAATGGAAAGATTATTTCAACCTTTTTCGCGTGGCGATGTAGAACCAAATCAAAAAGGCTTAGGGTTAGGCTTATTTATTGCTTCAGAAATTGCTCGAGCTCATAACGGTAAAATAGAGGTTTCGTCAACAGATCAACAAACTAATTTTACCTTAAAAATACCTGTACAGTAAAGTTATTTTCGCTTGCGAACGTAAGTTTCAATAATTTCTCTATTGATTTTTAAGCTATCTATTTTTTCAATTCCTTTTTGCTGTAAGGTATCATTATCTAGCGATAGCTTAAATTTAAAATTGTGGTTTTCCCAGGCACGAGCTGTACAAAATGCTAAGTGTTCTTCGTAATTGTCGCCAATAAGCGTGTAAGTTCCGCTGCCCGAACTATAAACAGCAGAAGAGTCTTTACCTTGATTTAAATCGTGACTAAAAAAGGCAAAATGGGTATCGTTAAAAATTTTAATGGTTTCGACACCTTTAGCAGGGCTAGTATTTACCGTGTCGCCATTTGTAATTGCAGTGCTCGATTTTAGTTGCCAGGTTCCGTTTAACTTTGAAGGAGTAACATCAACTTTGCTTTCTGTGCTATTACAAGCAACAAAACATACCGATGCAAGAAGGATAAGTGCCTTAATTTTCATTTAAGTGTTATTTGGTTACACCGCAATTTAATAATTTCGTATAAATTTCTGTTATTTAAATTTAAACTATCTGAGGATTAAAATGCTCTCGTAATTGTCTAGCGTAAAAATAAATTGAATGTTAGTTCTTAATGTAATTTTTTCAATTTTAATTACTTTTCCCATCATCTGATATATATCAGATATTAAGTCTCCAATCTTAATGTTTTCTAAAATATTAAGAGGCGTTGTGTACGTTAATCTTAACGGCATATACATAAAATGATTAATTAAAAAATAAATTGTTGCAAATGCGGTACCACTAGAGTGCTTTACTCTAAAACGGAATGCTAAATATTGTTAAAGTCTTTTTAATGTCATTTATTACATATACCTTACAGAATGGGCGATACACTTAATTTTATACTTGGCGTTGTATTCATCGCAGGTGGTTTCAGCGTTTTCTGCGTAATATTTGGCGGCGGAAAAAAGGGCTAATACGTTTTAGATATTTCTCTTTGAAATGTTTAATTTTGTAAATGCAACAACAGGAGTTAACAGATAAAAAAACTAAACAGTTTAAAGGTGTTCAGCCCGTTTCTGCTCAGTTTAGAGTTTCTAAATTGAACGAGAATAAATGTCAGCTGTCGTCTTACAATCGTAGAGATTTTTATAAGATTTCTTTAATAACGAAAGGTACGAGCCGTTTGCTTTATGCCAATCGGGATATAGAAATTAATAAACCTGCTTTGGTTTTTACAAATCCTTTAGTGCCTTATTCCTGGGATGGCTATGTTCCTGAGGATGAGTACGAGGGTTATTTCTGTGCTTTTACAGATGAATTTCTACACAGTGGCGGCCGCATGGAGAGCCTTCAGGAATCATCGTTGTACAAAGCTGATGGTCATCCTGTTTATCTTTTAGAGGAGGAACAGGTAAGTATCTAATCGACATTTTTAGTCGCATAAGATCCGAAAGCGATAGCGAATACATCTATAAGTACGAGTTAATTCGAAATCATGTTAATTTAATTATTCACGAGGCTATAAAGATGCAACCTGCTGTTGCCTATTTCGATCCACCAAATGCCGCTTCTCGAATTGCCAAATTATTTCTTAGTTTATTAGAGCGGCAGTTTCCTGTAGATTCTGCCCAAAGTCCTTTAAAATTGAAAAAGGCAGGCGATTATGCTGAAAAATTAGCCGTTCATGTAAATCATTTAAATGCAGCAGTTCAGGAGATTACAGGTAAAACGACAACAGCGCACATCAACGAAGGCATTATTGCAGAGGCAAAATCTTTACTGATTCACACCGATTGGAATGCTGCTGAAATCGCATTTAGTTTAGGTTTTGAGTATGCATCCTATTTTAATAACTTCTTTAAAAAACATACTGGCATAACACCAATGAAGTTTAGAACTGGTAATTAATTTGGATTAGTTGATTTGTTTAACGAATACTTTGATTTGTATAATTTTTGAAACTGTAGTACGCATAACTTTGTCTTAATTCAGAACAGTTAAACTAAAAGAATCAAAAATGAAAACGATAAAATTAGGAAGTCAAGGATTGGAAGTCCCAGTGGAAGGTTTAGGTTGTATGGGTATGACAACCATTGCTGGGGGCAATATTTATGGCAAAGCCGATGAAAAAGAATCGATCGCCACAATTCATAGGGCTTTGGAGTTAGGTGTTAATTTTCTAGATACTGCCGATTTATATGGACCACTTTTAAACGAACGCTTAATTTCAAAAGCTATAAAAGGAAATCGCGACAAATATACCATTGCAACTAAATTTGGCTTCGAAGTTGATGATAATGAACAACTAACCTGGGCATTTAACGGTAAACCTGAGTATGTACATAAGGCAATCGACCGTTCATTGAAAAACCTCGGAACCGATTACATCGATCTTTATTATTTACATCGATTAGATCCGAATACACCGATTGAAGATACAGTTGGCGCAATGGCAGAACTGGTGCAATCGGGTAAGGTGAAATATATTGGCTTATCAGAAGTTTCTGCAAATACAATTAAAAAAGCACATCAAATACATCCAATTACAGCAATTCAAACTGAATACTCGCTTTTCGAACGTGAGCCTGAAGAGAATGGAATTTTAGATGTGTTAAATGAACTGGGGATTGGATTTGTTGCCTATTCTCCACTTGGAAGGGGTTTTATTACTGGAGAAATTAAAAGTCCTGATGATTTCGAAGAAAATGATTTCCGAAGAAGTATTCCACGCTATCAAGGCGAAAACTTTTATAAGAATCTGGAATTGTTAAAACAGATTCAAACTATCGCAGAAAGTAAAGGAATTACACCTTCGCAATTGGCTTTAGCCTGGGTAATCTCGAATGGAATCGTCGCTATTCCAGGTACCAAAAGAATAAAATACATTGAAGAAAATGCCGCCGCGGCTGATGTGATTTTAACTGCAGAAGAAAAAATCAAGTTGGAATCGATTATTCCGATTGGCAAAACTGCAGGAACTCGATATGATGCATCTGGTATGCAGGCTGTAAATGTTTAATCAAGATATGATCATAACTGAAAAGTCGGGGAGGTTTTTACTCCCCGACTTTTTTGTTTTATCATTTATTCTTCAAATAAATAACCGCTATAAGCCAATCCTTTGGCTACACTTTTAAAGTTATCTCCCGAATTCATCGGAATATGTGGGAATTTGGTTTTAAATAAATGTTGAATCGCAGAAACCATAGAAGTTCCTCCAGTAAGGAAAAGACAATCTATATCCGTCGGATTTATATTATAGGTTGTTAAGAATTTATCCAGGTATTCGCTAATTCTTTGAACATCTTTTTCAATTACTTCGTTATATTGAGTTAATGATACCGCTTCATCAATTTCAATTCCCATGTTATTATAAACAAAATCAGAAAATTGTTTGTCCGATAACTCAATTTTGGTTTTCTCGATAGATTGAAATACTGAATAGCCAAGGTTATGATCGATAAGGGTAATCAGGTTTTTGAATTTCCTGTCGTTACCAGAAAAATAGTAGTAATCTTCTATATCTTTTTGAATTCTTTGACCATTGAAAAAATTCATTTTATCCCATGAGCAGATATTAGCGAAAAGCGATTTTGGAACATTTAAAATTTGGCCTCTGGTTGCTTCATATTGAGTGTTTTTCCCAAAATATGGTGTTCCTTTTTCCCACATAAAGGCCGAGTCTAAACTATCGCCGCCAATATAAATACCGCCCGAAGCAATCATATCATTTTTTCGGTCTTTGCTTCCAACTTTTTCTGGGTCTAATACCAGATAAGTAAAATCTGTTGTTCCTCCACCTAAATCGGCAACAAGCACTTTTTCCTTTTTTGTAATGGTTTTCTCATAAGCAAAAGCGGCCCCAATTGGCTCAAATTGAAACCGAACATCTGTAAAACCAGCATTTTCTGCAGCTTTTTTTAATCTGGTTTGAGCCAGCGTATCTTTTTGGGTGTTATCATCATCAAAGAAAACTGGCCGACCAATAATTGCCTTCGTGCAATTAAAGCCCGTAATTTTATCGGCGGTTTCTTTAAGATCTTTTAAAATTAAAGTAACCAAATCCGAGGCATTGTATCTGCGGTTTTGAATACGGGTTTCAGTAAATGTAGTTCGCGATAAAATTTGTTTGATGGATTTTATAAAACGACCTTTCATGCCATCATTCAAATATTCTTCAATAGCTTTTTCGCCGACTACATAATTTTCATCATCTGCCGATGTCAATGCATGTTTAAAATAAATTAAGGATGGAATAGAAATCGTAGAAATGATTTCACTTTTTTCTTCATCAAATATAGATAGGGCAGAATTGGTTGTTCCAAAGTCAATTCCATACAAAAACTTACTCATCGCGGTTGAAATAAAATTATCGGGTGTTTTTAAATCGGGTTGCGAAAGTATAAAAAAAATAATTAACCGAAGCTATTATTCTTGTATGTTATCAGTCGGATTTTTTCCAGTAATATCCGAAAACATATCGCCGTTTAATTGGTTTATCCAAACAACAATGGTCTTGATTACTGATTTATTTCTTAAATCATTTGGAAGTTGGGTAGAATAAGTGAACTTGTAAGGCGTGAAATCTTTAATATCTCTGGTAGAGGTTATGTAGAAATATCCACCTTTAGTTGCCGATCTTAGATACCAGTAAAGTATATCAGGCTCGTTATGGTTAGTGTATTTAATTTTTGTACTGTAAACCTCCAGCTTAATAACATCTGGTGCAGGAATGTCTTTTTTACAAGCTAAAAAAAACAAACAAAAGAATGCAATATAGATATTATTTTTCATGTTGATGTAACAACAGTATAACAGGCTTAAAGTTTTGAAATTTTATACAAATAGTTTTAATTCTGTAGTATTAATAATTATTTATTTATGGTTTTTTGTTTATTAATTTGATTGTCAAAATAGAATGCCTTATTTTAATTTCAACTGTTTGACGAGTTTTTTTTTAACTACAATTAATTAAAAAACACGTTTATTTAATGTATGATGATGGTTCTCGCTCTTAAATTATTATATATTGCGATTGTTAAACAAAAATGCTTAATTTGTGATGTAACAGCAAATAGATGTTATGTTGTCTTATTAAGAACAAGATACTTTGATGTAAAATGATACAACTTGAAGATATCAAGGGAAGATTTAAAAGAGATAAAGCAATTCACGCTGAATACCCAATTCGGGTATTGATCATTAAAGAAGCATCGGGTTTACTGTGTATGAATTCGGGCGATTATGTTTTGGCTCCAGGACGTGTCTTTTTTATTCCAGAGGAAGGGATAATTCGTTTAGAAGGAGAAATAACCTCTGCATACTGGTTAAGCTTTAGCACCCTTTTGTATTCTGAGTTTTTACTGCAACATACGGATGCCCAATCCCGAAACCTATTCATGACTTTATCTTTTAAAGATTTGAATAGTATGCAGGCTAAAAAGGCTTTTAGCTTGTTGGAGCAACTTAAAAGAGAAATTTTAGCTAAGAGAGATGTTTCTTATCTCGCTCAATATCTATCATTACTTTTGGGTTTCTCTGCGGTTTTAAATGCCGAGTTGATGGATTTATCCGTAGATGAATTGCAACAGGTTTTACGTTTTAGAGCAATTTTAGAACAGTATTTTAAAACCGAGCGTTCTACAGAATTTTATGCTGCAGGAATGGGCATGAGCTCGAGAAGACTTAATGCTTTTTTGAAAAAAGCCTTTACTAAAAACTTACCCGATTTATTATTTGCAAGGCTTATAAGAGAGGCAGAAGAATTACTTATTCACACAGATTATTCTGTATCTATGATTGCAGAAATACTCGGCTTCGAGCAATCAAATTCTTTTGCAAGTAGCTTTAAACGTTCTAAGGGCGTTTCGGCAATAGAGTTTCGAAAAACATATTAACTATTTAGATTTTGAAATAAAGCTTAAGAATGATTGAAACTGCGCCTTATGTTTCTGCTTATCTAATTTAAAATAGAAAGCGCCTCTTCTCGAACTCGATTTATCTTTTTCTGTTTGCTTAATTAGTAAACCACTTGCCGAAATTTTTCTAATAAAGTTGCGGTTGTCTATTGGCGAATCGTAAACCTGTTCGTATAAATTTTGAAGCTGCGGAATGGTAAACTTTTTTGGGAGCAATTCAAATAAAATCGGATGTAAAGCTGCCTGATACCTTATTTTATCCATTGCTGCTTTTACCATAATATTGTGGTCGAAAATTAACTCAGGCACTTCGTTAACTTTAAACCATTCAGGGTGATATTGATCGTTTATTTGCTTGTTGTACTTATTAATATCAATCAAAGCAAAGTAAACAACAGATATAGTTCTTTCTATCGGATCTCGATCTGGTTGTCCGTAAGCATGTAATTGCTCCAGGTAAACATCATGTAAACCAGTTAATTGTAACAAAATGCGTTTCGCTGCACCATCCAAATCTTCTTGGGTACCAATAAAACCACCCATTAAACTCCATTGATCTTTAACAGGTTCAATTGCTCTTTTAATAACCAAAAGTTTAAGATGCTCGCCATCGTAACCAAAAATTATGCAATCTATAGCAACTAAAACAGGTTGTTGGTTTATGTATTTTGGCATCATTAGAAAAGCATTTTTAAAATTGGATTACTGTTTTTTCAATAAATCCGAAATTAGGTGTTTTTTAAACTTTTTGAAAGTTGAGCCCAAGTATAAAGTAAATAAAAATAATTATCGTTACAATAACGCTAATTATTTTTCTACTTTAGCATTAACCAAATTAAATCTTCATGAAAAAAAATATTCTCCAAGGCTTATCAATAGCCACATTATGTTTAAGTGCATTACTTTTTTCTTGTAATTCGCCTACCGAACAGAAATCTTCGGTGGTAAGCGATTCTACAAGATATACTTCAACAATTGATGGAAAATCGGTTACACTTTTTACTTTAGAAAATAAAGCAGGGGCTTCAGTTTCGATTACAAATTATGGTGGAAGAATTGTTTCGCTTATCGTTCCTGATAAGGACAATAAACCAACCGATGTTGTTTTAGGGTACGATAGTATTGGTTCTTATCGCAAAAAAGGTGAGCCATTTTTTGGTGCATTAATTGGTCGTTATGGAAACCGAATTGCCAAAGGAAAGTTTACTTTAAATGGCGAGCAGTATAGTTTGCAATTAAACGACGGACAAAATACCTTACATGGCGGAACTGAAGGATTTTTCTCGAAAGTTTGGGATGCAAAACAAATTGACGAACAAAAACTAGAATTAACTTACAGTTCTAAGGATGGTGAAGCTGGGTATCCTGGCAAACTTGATGTTAAAGTTATTTATACTTTAACGGAGGATAATGCTTTAAAAATCGATTATGAGGCAACTACCGATAAGGCTACTGTAGTTAATTTAACCAATCATGCATACTTTAATTTAAATGGCGAAGGCAATAAAACCATTCTTGATTTAGAATTATATATTGATGCAAAAGCTTACACGCCAGTTGATTCGACTCTTATCCCGACAGGAAAATTAACTGATGTTGCTGGAACGGCATTTGATTTTAATAAGGCTAAGGCAATTGGCAAAAACATCGAAGATGCTGATGAACAGTTAAAATTTGGTAAAGGTTACGACCATAATTTTGCTTTAAATGCACATGATGATAAAAAAGCAATTGCAGTTGTAAAAAGCCTCGTTACGGGTATTTCTATGGAAGTTTACACTACTGAACCAGGCTTACAATTTTACAGTGGAAACTTTTTAACAGGTGCAGATAAAGATGGAAAAGGTGGCAAATCATACCCGCACCGTTCTGCAATTTGTTTAGAAACTCAACACTTTCCTGATGCGCCAAATCATCCAAACTTTGCATCTACAGAACTTAAACCTGGTCAGGTTTACAAAACTTCAACCACTTATAAATTCTTAAAGTAAATTGAAATTTTCTAAACTATAGAATTTAGAACCAGTATTCAGGAAGAGGTTGTCCTTTTCCTGAATGCTGAATTTTGAAGCATATTTATTTACAAGGTTAAACCAATCAGCATAAGGCCTGCTCAATAAAACAACAGGCCAATCGCTACCATACATTACCCGATCTGTTCCGAAATGCTCGAAAATTACATCGAAGCAATTAAAAATCTCAATTTCTTTCCAGTTATGCCAGTCGGCCTCAACCAATAAAGCCGAAAGTTTACAATAAACATTAGGGTTTTGTGCTAGTGTTTTAATATTTGCCGACCAGGTTTTTAAATCTTGTTTTTTAACATCGGGTTTACCACAATGATCTAAAACAAAAGGCTGATTCGAAACACTATCAACTAGTTTAATAATGTGGGGCAATTGATCGTGGTAACATAACAGATCGTAGGTATAACCGTATTTCTTTAATAATTTAATGCCATTGATGAAGTTCTTATCTAAAATAAAACCTGCATTTTCTGCCTGAAGCACATGGCGCCAACCTTTAATCTTTTTGAAAGAGCTCCAGTATTTAAGTCTTTCGTCTAAATTTTTATGCCGCAAATCTACCCAGCCAACAATACCCTTAATAATTTCGCTTTGCTCGGCAAGTGATAACAAGAAATTATTTTCTTCTTCTGATTGATTTGCCTGAACCGCAACGCAGCCAGTTATATGTAACTCGTTATAAGTTCTGATTAAATTTTTGGGTGTAAAATCTTTACGAATGGCATTCATATCTTCCGTTATCCATTCATCTCTGATCGGGTCGAAGTTCCAAAAATGTACATGCGTATCAATCATAATAATTAAGTTTAAAGTTTAAAAAGGTTTTCCATTAACATCCATTTTTCTCCTGGTTTTGCTCCAGGCATTGCTTTTTGATAATTCCACATTAAGGTTTCCCACTCCTGAACTTTCTCATTTTCCAAATCAGCTTTTGCTTTTGCTTCGAAAGAAAACGAATCGTTTACATCCATAATCATAAACAGGCGGTTCCCGAATAAGTAAATTTCCAACTCGTCAACACCTGCTTGTTTTATACTTTCTTTAATTTCTGGCCAAACCGATTTATGGTATTGCTTGTAAGCTGCTATAAGCTTTTCATCATCAATTAAATCGAGTGTAAGGCAATGTCTTTCCATTATACATTTTCGGTGTAAGCTTTAGCAGTTTGTTTGCTACTTCCTAAGCCATCAATACCAAGTTCTACTACATCACCAGGTTTTAAATACCAGGGTTCAGGCTTTTGTCCTAATCCAACGCCTGCAGGGGTACCCGTTGTAATAACATCGCCAGGCAAAAGTGTCATAAATTGACTGATGTATGAAACCATAAAAGGTACATTGAAAATCAGGTTTGAGGTATTGCCATCTTGTAACGTTTTGCCATTTACAGTTAGCCACAAACGTAAATTATGGACATCGCTGATTTCATCTGGAGTTGCAATAAATGGACCGATAGGGGCAAACGTATCACAGCTTTTTCCCTTCACCCATTGTCCGTTTCTTTCTATTTGAAACTCGCGTTCGCTGTAATCATTATGTAAAACATAACCAGCGATATGCTCTAATGCTTTTTCCTCAGAAACATAACTTGCTTTTTTACCAATTACGATTGCCAATTCAACTTCCCAGTCCGTTTTTTTGCTATTTTTTGGGATAATTAAATCATCATTCGGACCTACAATTGCTGATGTAGCTTTGAAAAATAAGATTGGTTCAGTTGGAATCGCAGCATTGGTTTCAGCTGCATGGTCTTTGTAATTTAACCCAACACAAATAATTTTCGACGGACGGGCAAGTGCAGCTCCAAGACGAACATTTTTATCGATTTCTGGTAGATTTGCTGTTTTTACGGCTTCACTAAGTTTTTCTAAACCATCGTTACCAAAAAAAGCTTCATTATAATCGCTAACAAGCGATGAAACATCATAATATTTATCCTCTATAATTAATCCTGGTTTTTCTGAACCTGGCTCTCCAAATCGTATTAATTTCATTGTAAATTTATTTCGTTTTAAATTTTAATTGTTTAAGGTTGTAAATCCGCCGTCAATAGGATAATCGCATCCAGTTATAAAAGATGCTTCATCGCTACATAAATATAATGCTAAAGCGCCCACTTCTTCGGGCTTTGCCATTCTGCCAATCGGTTGGGTTTTTGAAAGCTTTTCGAACATTTCATCGATGTTGTCGGGATAGTTTTTCTGCAAGAAACCATCAACAAAAGGGGTGTGCACACGGGCGGGAGAAATCGAATTACAACGGATGTTTTCGTTAATGTAATCTTTGGCAACACTCATAGTCATTGCTTTTACTGCCCCCTTTGCAGTGCTGTATGCAAATCGATCGGGTAAACCAATTAATGCAGCAATAGATGCCATATTAATGATAACGCCACCGCCCGATAATTTTATTTGCGGAATAGCAGCATTTAGGCAATTATAAACACCCTTTACGTTTACACGCATTACACGGTCAAAGTCGGTCTCATCAGTTGTATCGGCTTTGCCAATATGTGCAATTCCCGCATTATTCACCAAAATGTTGATTTTTCCAATCTGATTAAATACCGAAGCAACCGCGGCGTGGTCTGCAACGTCGCAGGCATAGCTAAATGCGCTATTTCCATCTGCTTTAATTTCTTGTAAAGTAGATTCTGCTTGCTCTAAACCAAGTTCGATAATGTGAACTTCTGCACCTTGTTTTGCCAAAATTGTAGCAATGGCTTTGCCAATTCCGCTTCCGCCACCTGTAACTACCGCTCGTTTATTTTGTAATGAAAACATATATTTTTGTATGGGTTTAAATTATAGATAATTTGGTTAAATTGGTGGTTAATGATGTAACAAGAAGATATCAAAACTATATTTTTATATTCTTATCTCTATCAACATACAAATTAAACAGATTTTGTTGATTAAATATTTTAGCTTATTACCTAAATATTATCTAATGTTATCATAACCAATTTCACAGTCTTAAATCGAACTTTACCTTGCATAAATTTTACATAACCGATTGGCTATATTACTTATATTTGAATAATATTTTTATATTTAAATAATATTTTAACCAAATGTGCGTCAAATTCCTTTTAAAAGGAGTTTGTGCGTTAGAGCAATTTTTGAATGAGAACTTTCCTGATTTTTATTTCCTGTATATTTTTATTTCCTTTATTTTCAGAAGCTGATGTAATTAATGCTGAAAAAAATACAACCGTAATTGTTTCGTCGGAGCACAATGTTCGTGTTAGTTTTGGAGTAGAAAAACTTTTGAAAGCTATAAATCAGTTTGGGGCACAAGCAACTTTAAAAACAATATCCGTTCAGCAAAAAATTCCATCAACAAAGAGTTTAATAATTGTTACAGAACTTGGCGATAAAATTATTCAAAATCAGTTGCCAGAAGTTTTAAAGAAACAAACTAAAGATATTGGTAAAGAGGGTTTTTCTTTATCTTATGGCAAAGATGGTAACCTATACATTATCGGTTTCGATGCATCTGGTGCATTATATGGTTGTTTAGAATTGGCTGAACAGATCAAGAAAAGCGGTAAAATCCCTACGCAAATCGCTTTAACCGATCGGCCTGAAATGGTAATGCGTGGTACTTGTATTGGTTTGCAAAAAACAGATTATTTACCTGGGCACGATGTTTACGAATATCCATATACACCCGAAACTTTTCCGTGGTTGTACGATAAAGCGCTTTGGATTAAGTACTTGGATATGATGGTTGATAATCGTTACAACTCTTTGTATCTATGGAATGGACATCCTTTTTCATCCCTGGTAAAATTAAAGGATTACCCTTATGCGCTAGAAGTTGATGAAGCAACTTTTAAAAAGAACGAAGAAATGTATCGTTTTTTAGCGAAAGAGGCCGATAAACGCGGAATTTGGGTAATTCAAATGTTTTACAACATTATTATTCCAAAACCATTTGCTGATAAACATGGATTAAAAACCCAGGATAGAAATCGCCCGATAATTCCTATAATTTCTGATTATACAAGAAAATCTATAGCAGCTTTTGTAGAAAAATATCCAAATGTTGGGTTGATGGTTGCTTTAGGCGAGGCTATGGAAGGTGTTGGGCAGGATGATATTGATTGGTTTACTAAAACAATCATTCCAGGTGTAAAAGATGGTTTAAAGGCTGCTGGAATTACAGAAGAACCACCAATTGTATTACGGGCGCATGATACTGATGCACCCGCCGTAATGAAAGCTGCATTACCACTTTATAAAAATTTATATACTGAAAATAAGTTTAATGGTGAAGCATTAACTACTTACGAACCTCGTGGCGCATGGGCAGAATTAAATAAGAAACTGGCTACAATCGGAAGCATGAATATTTCGAATGTTCATATTTTGGCAAATCTGGAGCCTTTTAGGTATGGTTCTGCAGATTTTATTCAAAAATCTGTTCAGGCTATGAATAAAATTTATGGTGCAAAAGGCTTGCACTTATACCCGCAGGCAAGCTATTGGGATTGGCCTTATACTGCCGATAAAACAAAAACCAGGGAATTGCAGATTGATCGGGATTGGATTTGGTATAAGGAATGGGCTCGCTATGCTTGGAATAGTGGTCGCGATCGAAACGGTGAAATTAATTACTGGGGTAATGAACTGGCAAATAAATATGGTATCGATTTAAATGCTGGTAAGGCCATACTTAACGCCTACGAAGAATCTGGAGAGATTTCGCCAAAGCTTTTGCGCAGATATGGAATTACCGATGGGAATAGGCAAACATTAACTTTAGGAATGTTGATGACACAGCTAATAAATCCCTATCGTTATGGTTTATTTACTTTATTGTACGAATCTGAAGCTCCAGAGGGCGAAATGATTATCGATTATGCAGAAAAGGATTGGAAAAAGCAGTCGCATACTGGCGAAACACCATTGCAAATTGCCCAGGAAGTTGTTGCGCATGGGAAAAAAGCAATTGCATCTATAAATTTGGCTACGCCTTTAGTTACAAAGGATACTGCAGAATTCAGGCGGTTAAGAAATGATATGTATTGCTATGATGCAATGGCGAATTCGTATGCCGAAAAAGTTAAAGCTGCTTTATGGATTTTAAGGTATAAATATTCGAACGATGTTGCCGATTTAGAAAAGGCTTTGCCGTTACTTCAAAAAAGTCTCGAATATTACACTAATTTAGTAAAACTGACAGAAAATGAATACTTGTATGCAAACAGCATGCAAACTAAACAACGCAAAATTCCAATGCGTGGTGTAGATAAAACTTTCATCACCTGGAAAGAAATGCTGCCAGTTTACACTAAAGAATTTAATCATTTTAAAAAGAGTATCGATTCGCTGAAAGTGATTGAGCCTGGAAAGGTTGCCAAAGTAATTCCTTACCTAAATGCCGAGGTAAAAATAATCTCGCCTGAAGTAGAAAGTTATGTTTTAGATAAAAATGCGAAGGTTTTTGCAGATACAACAACTAAAATTAAAGAGATTACAGAACAATTGATTGGTTTGAACGCCTTAAGGTTTTCTAAAAACGAGCAGATTAAAAAAGGCACTGAAATTAAGTTTTCTACAAAGAAAGCTGTTAAATTATTGGTTGGCTATTTTAATATTAAAGATGGTAATACTTTGCCTCCACCTCAATTAGAAACTGATGCAAGCGCAAATAATTACGGACAATCTGAAATAAAGATTTCGAATGCAATAGTTGTCGATGGCTTTTCGCCTTTAAATGTACATGCTTATTCTTTTGCAGCAGGTACACATACTTTAAATTTAGGAAAAGGCGCTTGTTTAATATTGGGTTTTATTGATGATAAACAAGAATTAAGGATTTTTAATGCAGGTTTAGATGGTAGGGGTAAGGATATAGATTGGTTATTTGAATAATGATAAATAAAAAGATTTCCATTACAGCGATAGGTTTGTTCATCGCATTTTCAGGTTTTTCACAAGAAAAAGTTGTTCCGCTAAAAGCGAAGTTGAAGAATTATGTAGAATATTTTAATTCTATTGATACAGAGGCGGTCAAAAATTTTGTTCCGAATGCAAATTCTTATAATTGGTTGGAGGAAAATATTCCCTTACTTGAATGCCCTGATAATATAATCGAACAAAATTACTACTACCGTTGGTGGTCGTTTCGTAAGCACCTGGTTAAAACACCCGATGGTTTTATTTTTACCGAGTTTATCGAACCTGTTAAACATGCAGGTAAATACAATTCAATCAGTTGCGCTTTGGGGCACCATATTTACGAAGGCAGGTGGCTAAAAAACAACGATTATCTTAAAGAATATATTAATTTTTGGCTCTACAAAGCAGATGTTGGACAAACTAAACCCCGATTTCATCAATTTAGTAGTTGGGTAGATGATGCTGTTTTAGAAAATTATAAGGTAAAACCTGATGCAACCTTTTTGAAAAATATTCTTCCAGCACTCGATGCAGACTACCAAAAATGGGAGCGTGAACGCCAGCTTGCAAGTGGTTTGTTTTGGCAACACGATGTAAAGGATGGAATGGAAGAATCAGTTAGCGGTTCGAGAAAAGATGAAAACAGACGACCAACAATTAACAGCTATATGTACGGAAATGCGAAAGCATTAGGTGTTATAGCCTCATTGCTGAATGATAAAGACCTTCAAACAAAATATCAAGGTAAAGCTGCTCAACTTAAAAAATTGGTTCAGGATAGCTTGTGGAATTCGTCTTCTGCATTTTTCGAAACAAAATTTCCTAAAAAAGGCTTAGCGAATGTTCGCGAAGCGATTGGTTTTACACCTTGGGATTTCAATTTGCCAGATGATAAATCTGTTTATGCAAAAGCCTGGGATCAATTGTTAGATACCGCTGGATTTAATGCACCCTGGGGTTTAACTACCGCCGAACGTAGAACACCAACTTTTAGAACCCGCGGCACAGGACATAGCTGCGAATGGGATGGTGCACTTTGGCCGTTTGCCAGCTCCCAGACCCTAAAGGGATTATCTAATCTGCTAACCAACTATAAAAATCATGGTAAAATGACTGCAGAAGTATTTTATGATGAGCTTTATACTTATGCAAAATCGCATACCAAAAATGGTAAACCTTATTTAGGCGAATACCAGGATGAAAAAAATGGTGAATGGCTAAAAGGCGATAATCCAAGAAGCAGCTTTTACAATCATTCTACTTTTTGCGATTTAGTGATCAGCGATTTAATTGGTATTAAACCTCGAATTGATGATGTTTTAGAAGTTTTTCCGCTTATCCCGAAAGGAAAATGGGATTGGTTTACACTTGATAATTTATCCTATCATAATAAAACGGTTAAACTTGTTTGGGATAAAACAGGAAATAAATACAATAAAGGAAAAGGTTTTTATATCTATGTTAATGGTAAAGAAATTTACAAGGGCAAAGATTTAAAACCTGTTAAAGTTCAAATGAACTAATTTTAAAACAATAAAATGAAATTAAATAATCGCTTGAAAGTATCTTTTTTGTTTGCCTGTATGTTAATCTTTGGGTTAAACGTAAAAGCACAAAATTATTATAATGTTTTAAAGTATGGCGCAAAAAACGATAGTAGCAAGCTGGCTACATTGGCCATTAAAAATGCTATAGATGCTGCGTCAAAAGCAGGTGGCGGTACGGTTTACTTTCCCGCTGGGAAATACTTAACGGGTTCAATTCATCTTAAAAGTAACATCACAATTCTAATCGATGCAGGTGCCGAACTTCATTTTAGTGATAATTTCGATGATTATTTGCCAATGGTTAAAAGCAGATATGAAGGTGTAGATGTGACTTCGTTTTCGCCTCTTTTCTATGCTTATAAAGCCGAGAATATTTCGATAATTGGCAGGGGTTTAATTGATGGACACGGAAAAAAATGGTGGGATTTTGTAGAAGGCTATAAAGAGGGGCAAGCTCGTTCTAAATGGCAAACTATGTTTGATGGGTTGAATAAGGATATTATTTTGCCAGATGATCCAAAACAAATGAAACGCGGATTTCTTCGCCCACCGTTTATACAAACTATGTTTTGTAAAAATGTTTTAATCGATGGGATAACAATTAAAAACTCTCCTTTCTGGACGGTAAACCCCGAGTTTTGTGAGAATGTTAAAATTCATGCAGTAACTATAAACAATCCGCATTCGCCAAATACCGATGGGATTAATCCAGAATCTTGTAAAAATGTTCACATTTCTGATTGCCACATAAGCGTTGGAGACGATTGTATTACTATAAAATCGGGTAAAGATGCGCCAGGCAGAAAAATGGCTGTGCCTGCAGAGAATTACACCATTACAAATTGTACTATGTTATCTGGCCACGGTGGTGTTGTAATCGGCAGTGAAATGTCGGGCGATGTACGTAAGATTGTTATTTCGAATTGCGTTTTTGATGGAACAGATCGAGGCATTCGTATTAAAACGGCTAGAGGGCGGGGCGGAATAGTAGAAGAGATTAGAGTAAGTAATATCATTATGAAGAATATTGGCCAACAGGCAATTGTTTTGGATATGCAGTACGCTAAAACGAATGTAGAGCCTGTTTCAGAGCGTACACCAAAATTCAGAAATATTCATTTTAGTAACATCACTGGTCAGGTGAATCAGGCTGCCTATTTAAATGGCTTGGAAGAAATGCCGATCGAAAATATTACGTTTAGCGATATCAACATGGATGCAAAAACAGGTTTTAGTATCGGTATTTCTAATAAAATAGAATTTCATAATGTTCAGGTCAATACAGAAATTGGTCCATCAGTTTCTGCTTCAAACGTAAATTACCTGACGATTGATAATTTAAAAAGTTATACGCCATTGGTTAAATCTCCTGTTATCGATTTAAAAAATACAAGTGATGTGTTTTTGTATAACGCATTTCCTGTTAAAGGAACCACAACTTACTTAAAGCTTAGTGGCGAGAAAACTAAAAACGTAATTTTAGGGAACAATAGCTTTAAAAATGCTAAGAATGGCGTTATTAAGGAAAATGATGTAACTGAAAATATTGACGTGATCTCAGGCGATAAATAATCGATAGTTCAGGTAATCTGATAAGTATAACTGTCATCCTGAGCCTGTCGAAGGACATTTAAAAACTGCTTTCAAAGGCGTTTGAGAGACTATAAACTACATACTAACCAATAGATGAGAAATTTAAATAAGTGTACCGTTCTTTTATTGTTTATTATCATTTTTATAAATAGTAATCTCATTTTTGCGCAAAACAATCAGTTGTGGTATAACAAACCTGCTGAAAAATGGACAGATGCTTTACCAATTGGAAACGGACGAATAGGCGCCATGATTTATGGCGGTGTAGAAACAGACCATATTCAGTTTAACGAGGAAACCCTTTGGACAGGCAAACCAAGAAATTACAACCGCAAAGGCGCATCAGCATATTTAGCTCAAATCAGAACGCTACTTTTCGAGGGAAAACAAAAAGAAGCTGAAGATTTAGCTCAAAAGCAATTTATGGGGCTTCAAAGTGAAAATGGAGACCGAACTAAATGGGTTAAGGAAATGCAATCAGGCAAGGGCCTTGTTGGAAAGCCAGCATTAGAAAATTTTGATGATAAACTTTGGAAAACAATTCAGGTTCCATCTTATGAAGGTTGGGAAGCTGTTGGTTTAGCAAATTTAGATGGTGCAGTTTGGTTTAGAACCACTTTTGATGTCCCTGAAAATTGGCTGGGTAAAAATCTGGTTTTAGATTTAAACCGAATTCGCGATCAGGATTTTACTTTCATCAATGGGAAATTGGTTGGCAATACAGATAACCTCGAGCCTCGAAAATATACAATTCCAGCAAAGCTGATAAAAAAAGGTAAAAATGTAATTGCCATTCAGGTTTTAAATTACTTTGATAAAGGTGGCCTGACAGGTTATAAGGATACAAAGAAGAAAATTGGAATTTATCCTGAAGGATCGAATGTTGAACAAGGCGTTTCGCTTGTAAAATTGTGGAAGTATAAAATTCAGGATGAAAACCCACCAGAGGTTGCTCAATATCAGGCCAGCTATCAACCGTTTGGCGATTTGAATTTGTATTTCAAAAAGGGAAAATCAGCAGTTACTAATTATAAACGTTCCCTCGATTTAAATACCGCAATTTCAAAAACAACTTATACGTTGGATGGTGTTAAATATCAGAGAACATATTTTGCAAGTCAGCCAAATCAAGCTGTAGTTATTCATTTATCGGCAGATAAAACGGGCTCCATAGCTTTTGAAGCAGTTTTGTCGAGTGTTCATCAGAAAACTGAGATTAAAAGTTTAGATAAAAATTCGATTGTGCTAAATGTGCAGGTAAAGGATGGTGCTTTAAAAGGCGAGGCCACACTGACTGCTGAAGTAAAAAAAGGTACAATAAAAATAATCAACAATAAAATTGTTATTACTGGTGCAGATGAGGCAACACTCTTTTTAACAGCCGCAACTAATTTTGTAAATGCAAACGATGTTTCTGGAAATCCAAAACTAAAAAATTCTGGTGCTGTTCTTGGTCTATTAGGAACGCCTTACGAAGATCTTAAAGCCCGCCACATTAAAGAATATCAAACTTATTACAACACATTTAGTGTAAACTTTGGTCAATCTGAAAATGAGAATTTACCTACCGATCAGCGATTAGAAAAGTTCGGCACATCAAAAGATGCTGCCTTTACGGCACTTTATATGCAATATGGAAGGTATTTATTGATTTCGAGTTCAAGACCAGGAACACAACCAGCAAATTTGCAAGGAATTTGGAATGATCTGCTCAGTCCGCCCTGGGGAAGTAAGTATACCACAAATATTAATTTTGAGATGAACTACTGGCCAACTGAAATCTTGAATTTATCGGCTCTTAATGAACCGCTATTTAAAAAGATAAAAGGCTTATCTGTTTCAGGAAAAGAAACCGCAAAGGAATATTATAACGCAAAAGGTTGGGTTTTACACCATAATACAGATTTATGGAATGGTACAGCTCCAATTAATGCTTCCAATCATGGTATTTGGGTTTCGGGCGGTGGATGGTTAAGTCAGCATTTGTGGGAGCATTATTTATTTAACAATGATAAAAAGTTTCTACAAACTGAAGGCTACCCCTTGATGAAAGAAGCGGCTCTGTTCTTTGAAGGTTTCTTGATTAAAGACCCGAAAACGGGTTGGCTAATCAGTACGCCATCAAATTCTCCAGAAAACGGAGGTTTAGTTGCAGGGCCAACAATGGATCATCAGATTATCAGAACGTTATTTAGAAATTGCATTGAGGCATCAAAAATTCTGGGAATAGATGAAGCCTTTAGAAAATCGCTGGAGGAAAAAGTAGTGCAGATTGCGCCAAATCAAATAGGGAAACACGGACAGTTACAAGAATGGCTAGAAGACAAAGATGATACAACGAATAAACATCGCCATGTTTCTCATTTATGGGGTGTTTATCCAGGGAATGATATTAACTGGGATGCCGATAAAACAATGATGAATGCCGCTAAACAATCTTTATTGTATCGTGGTGATGATGCTACTGGTTGGAGCCTGGCTTGGAAAATTAACTTTTGGGCGAGGTTTAAGGATGGCGACCATGGAATGAAATTGATTAAAATGTTGTTGAAACCAGCAAATGGTGGCGCAGGTTCTTATGTAAATTTATTTGATGCCCACCCACCATTTCAAATTGATGGAAACTTTGGTGGCGCCGCAGGAATAGCCGAAATGATTGTTCAAAGTCAGCAAGGCTATTTAGATATTTTGCCTGCTTTACCTGCCGAAATCCCTTTTGGTGAAATTAAAGGGCTAAAAGCAAGAGGCGGTTTTGAGTTAAATATAAATTGGGATCAATCCAAATTAACAATGTTCGAAATAAAATCGAAAGTCGGTGGTGTTTGCAAAATCAAATATCAGGGTAAAGAAAAAGAAATTGTAACTAAAGCTGGAGAAAGCTATAAACTTAATGGAGATTTGAAGGTATTATGAGTAGGTTTTTGAAGTTAATTTTCATCATTTTATTGCTCGTAAACTTTAAAGTAGTTTCAGCACAAAACACAATCAGAAAAGATATTTCATTAAATGCCGATTGGGTAAGCATTGTTGATGAGAAAAATATAAATGCTTTTAATGGTTTCGAGTTGGTTAGCTATAAGCCTGCCAGTTGGAAAAAAGTAAACGTTCCGCACAATTGGGATCAATACGAAGGTTATCAAAGGAAACTTCATGGAAATAAACATGGTTATGCCTGGTATCGTAAAACATTTAAAAGCAACGAAGTTAAAGCGGGGAAGAGGTTTTTTCTATATTTTGAAGGTGTTGGTTCTTATGCAACTGTTTGGCTCAATGGTAAAAAAATTGGCTATCACGCTGGTGGAAGAACCACTTTTACCTTTGATGTTACGTCAGTAATTAAGCTAAATAACGAACAGAATATTTTAGCAGTCAGAGCAGACCATCCAGCTAATATTCAGGATTTGCCCTGGGTAGATGGAGGGTGTTCAACCGAACGAGGTTTTTCTGAAGGTTCTCAGCCAATGGGTATTTTCAGGCCAGTACATTTAATTGTTACCAACGAAGCAAGAATTCAACCTTTTGGCATTCACATTTGGAACGATGATAAAATCTCAGAACAGTCGGCAGTATTAAACTTTACTACTACCGTTAAAAATTATTCGGCCAAAGCAAAATCGATTACAATTTATACTCAATTGTTCGATGCTGAAGGGAATATTGAAAAGGCGCTTAAAAAGACAATAAATGTTCAGTCGGGAAAACAGATCGATGTAAGCCAAAAAACAGCTGAGCTGATCAATCCTAAACTTTGGTCGTTAGAAAATCCTTACCTCTATACGGTAAAAACATCCATTATAGAAAATGGAAAGCTTGTCGATGAAGTTAAAACATCCTATGGTATTCGTTGGATTAGCTGGCCAATTGGCGATAAAGCCAACCAAAAACAATTCTTTCTAAATGGAAAACCTGTCTTTATCAATGGAATTGCAGAATACGAACATTTAATCGGGCAAAGCCATGCTTTTAGTAGTGAACAAATTCATTCTCGCGTAATGCAAATCAAATCAGCTGGTTTTAATGCTTTTAGAGATGCGCATCAGCCTCACAATCTTTTATATTCTGATTATTGGGATAAACTTGGAATACTTTGCTGGACACAAATGGCGGCTCATATTTGGTATGATACCCCTGCGTTCAGAAAGAACTTTAAAACGCTGTTAACTGATTGGGTAAAAGAGCGTAGAAATAGTCCGGCGGTTGTGCTTTGGGGTTTAGAAAACGAAAGTACTTTGCCAGAGGATTTCGCAAAGGAATGTACTGAGCTAATTAGAAAATTAGATCCTACTGCCTCATCACAACGCAAAGTAACCACATGTAATGGTGGAAAAGGTACCGATTGGGATGTGCCTCAAAACTGGACTGGTACTTATGGCGGCAATCCGTTAACCTACGGCGAAGATTTACAAAGACAGGTTTTAGTTGGTGAATATGGCGCCTGGAGAACCATTGACTTACATAATTTAGATTCTGCAGGTAAAGGTTATACCGAAAACAATATGACCACTTTGATGGAAACTAAAGTTCGTTTGGCAGAATCTGTTAAAGACAAGACTGCAGGTCATTTCTTTTGGTTATATAGCTCCCATGATAATCCTGGAAGGGTTCAGGGAGGGGAAGGATTACGCGATTTAGATAGAATCGGGCCAGTAAATTATAAAGGTATGTTTACCCCCTGGGAAGAACCAACCGATGTTTTTTATATGTTTAGAAGCAACTATGCTCCAAAAGAAACGGAACCAATGGTTTACGTTGTATCGCATACTTGGCCTAATCGATGGTCAACTCCTGGCGTAAAGGATAGCATTGTGGTTTATTCAAATTGTGATGAAGTAGAGTTATTTAATGATGTGGACGGACAATCTTTTGGAAAAAAAACCAAGGGCAAAATCGGAACTCATTTTCAGTGGAATAAACCCAATGTTAAATATAATGTGCTTTATGCAGTTGGCTATGTAGATGGAAAAGCTGTTGCTAAAGATTACATCGTATTAAATAACTTACCCGAATCTCCGAATTTTGATAAATTAACTAATGATGGGGCCGTAAATAAACCCGCAAAAGATTATAATTACCTGTACAGATTAAATTGTGGCGGACCTGATTATACCGATAAGTATGGAGCGGTCTGGTTAAAAGATCAACAATTAAACAGTAATAATAAAAACTACGGTTCATCTTCATGGACTTCGGCTTTCTCTGGTATTCCCGCTTTTTTTGCTAGTCAAAGAAGAACATTTTCGCCGATTAGTGGCGCATCCGATTGGAAACTGTTTCAATCATTTCGCTACGGAAGAGAGCAGTTAAACTTTAATTTTCAGGTTCCAAAAGATGGTGAATATTTAGTTGAACTATGTTTTATCGAACCCTGGTTGGGTATTGGAGGTGGCATGAATGCGGAAAAAATGCGTTTATTCGATGTTGCCATTAACAATAAAACCGTAATCAAAGATTTGGATATCTGGAAAGAGGTTGGTACAAATACCATTCTTAAAAAAACTGTAAAGATTTACAGCAAAGCTGGTCGATTATCTATTTCGTTTCCGCAGGTAAAAGTTGGTCAGGCCATTATTTCTGCAATTGCCATAGCCAGTTTGGATAAAACAATTAAAGTTGGTGTGCAATCTAATTCGATTGCCGATGCTGCCTCAAGTACCGAATTTAAATCAAATTCGTGGATGGATATTGGCGACAAACAATTTTTGGATGGTAATTTTGAGTTCACTTCCTTGCCGCCAAATTTATACGGTGCAGAATGGATTCAAACTGCTGAAAAGCACCAGAATATAAACTTTAATTTAAACGATGAAGCTGATGTTTTTGCTGCGGTAAATGACAGTATAAAAAGTTTGCCAGAACAGCTTAAATCTTTTGAAGATACCAAAACCAGTATTGAAAATAATGCTGGCCAAAGTTTTAAGGTTTACAGAAAGAGATTTTCAAAAGGAGCACCGATCACTTTGGGCAATGAAGTTTCAACCGTTGCTCTTGTTCCGCCAAGTAATTTAGAGCCAGCCTACGATTTAAAAAAGTTAACCAGCTACAAAGCGACAGATGCCGTTTTAAAAGGACAAAGTATTGTTAGAGAAGATTTGATGGGGAAACAAAGAGTTAGTTTTAAAGCCCAAACTGGCGGCATTTTAGAGTTTTCGATTGCCGTTGGTGTTGCTGATACTTATTCGCTTACTATTAAATACCACAATCCATTGCAAAAAAACTTAAAAGCTAAATTGGAATTTTTAGCTGCCGATGGAACATTAATGAGAACCGAAAATGCCGATTTTGTTCCAGCTAAAGAAGGTAAGTGGAATTACTATAACACAACTACTGGTAGCATGATCAATGCAGGTGCTTACAAATTAAGAATTATAGCAACCGATGCTAAAGATTTAACCTTTGACGCACTTGATGTTCAATAGGATAATATGGTACAATATATAGCCAAAATCTTATATTAATACTGATATTTAGAAATGCATATTTGTTTTAACCAAATTAATAAACGAGCCAACCGATAATGAAGGGTCTACCTGTATTCGATCTTGCTATAATCTTCATATATCTTGTTGGAATGATATTAGTAGGGATTTATTTTTCGCGAAAAAATAAAAATTCCGAGCAATTTACAAAAGCTTCGGGCCTCATTCCTGGATGGGCAATAGGTTTATCAATTTATGCAACTTTTCTAAGCAGTAATACATTTCTAGGTGTGCCTGGTAAAGCTTTTGGAGGAAACTGGAATGCATTTGTTTTTAGTATATCGATGCCTTTAGCAGCATGGATTGCCTCAAAATACTTTGTTCCATTTTATCGTAATACTGGAGAAATATCGGCCTACACTCATTTAGAAAAACGTTTCGGCGCCTGGGCAAGAGTGTACGCTGTAGTTTGCTTTTTACTTACTCAACTGGCCCGAATGGGATCTATCTTTTTCGGAATAGCCTTGAGCTTACAAGCTCTAACTGGTTACTCTATGCAAATGATTATGATCGTAATGGGCATTTGCATCATATTTTATACTGTTTTAGGTGGCATTGAGGCGGTAATATGGACAGAAGTTGTACAGGCTGTGATTAAGACATTTGGAGCATTGTTAATCCTCTATTTAATCATCACAAATATGCCAGGAGGTGTTTCAAAAGTAATAGAAATTGGAAAAGCAGATCACAAATTTAGTTTAGGTACCTTTTCACCCGATTTCGTTAGTTCATCCTTTTGGGTTGTGCTTTTATATGGGTTTTTTATTAACCTGAATAATTTTGGAATGGATCAAAATTACATTCAGCGTTACCATACTGCATCATCAACTAAAGCAGCTTCCAAATCAATTTGGCTCTGTGTATGGCTTTATATTCCAGCATCGCTGTTGTTTTTTGTTATAGGATCTTGCTTGTATGCCTACTATGAGGTTAACCCCGATTTGGTTCAGTCTATTAAACACCAGGTTGCGATTGAGCGATTACCCATTCATTCTACCGCTGCCGAAATTTTAAAGTTAGAAAGTACCTTAAAGCCTGCAGACTATGGCGATAAGATTATGCCTCATTTTATGGTAACAAAAATTCCTGTTGGTTTAGTTGGGCTAATTGTGTCGGCTATTTTATCTGCGGCAATGAGCACCATAAGTTCAGGAATGAATGCTTCTGCAACAGTATTTTCGGTTGATATTTATAGGCGGTACATTAAGCCAGATATTTCTGAAAAACAAAATTTATCACTCCTGCACATTGCAACTGTAGGGTTTGGTTTACTGGGTATGATTGCAGGAATTGCAATGATTGGTGTTAAAAGTATTTTGGATGTATGGTGGGAGCTATCAGGAATATTTGCAGCGGGGATGCTTGGTTTGTTTTTACTCGGAATTGTAAGTAAGCAAACTAAAAACCACGAAGCCATTATCGCAACTATGATTGGGATAGCAGTTATAATTTGGATGACTTTTTCCGCTATGCTTCCTCCGGCATACGAAGCTTTCAGAAATCCTTTGCATAAAAATATGATTATCGTGGTAGGCACATTAACCATTTTTTTAACAGGCATTTTTATTACGAAAATTAAAAATAGAAAATTAAAATCAGCCAATTAAGTTCGATAAGAACTATTCAGGCAATTATTAAATAACCTTATTACATATCTTTTTAAATATGGAAAACTCACAAAAAGGGTTCATCCCGGTCATGCTTACGCCTTTTTTGGACAATGGAAACATCGATTATCCAGCGCTTACCCAGCTCACAGAGATTTATTTGCAAGCGGGATCGTCAGGCTTATTTGCTAATTGTTTATCGAGTGAAATGTTCGAATTAACAGATAGTGAAAGAATCCAGGCCATTAATCATGTTATAAAAGTTGTAGATGGTGCAGTGCCGGTTGTAGCTACAGGGACTTTTGGCGGGCCAATTTCTAAACAGGCCGATTTTGTTAAAAAAGTTAATGATACAGGCGTGGAGGCCGTAATTGCGATTACAAGTTTGCTTGCTGATGAAGCAGAATCTGATGATATATTTAATGAGCGGGTGTTTGATTTATTAAAGCAAACAGAAAATATTCCAATTGGGTTTTACGAGTGTCCGGTGCCCTATAAAAGAATTTTGAAGCCTCAGCAATTAAGCGATTTCGTTTCGACTGGAAGAGTAATTTATCATAAGGATACTTGTTTGGATTTAATGCAGATTAAGGAAAAACTAAAGCTTACCGAAGGACATAAATTTGGTTTATATGATGCTTACATCGTTCACGCAGTAGAATCTTTAAAGGCTGGCGCTTCGGGTTTATCTTGCATTCAAGGTAATTACTTTCCTGAATTAATCGTCTGGTTATGTGATCATTATAACGATCCCTCGCTTGTAAATGAAGTGAATGTTGTGCAACAATTTTTAATCGATAATATGGATGTAATGCATAATGTTTACCCAATTGTATCAAAATACTTTTTGCAAAAGCGAGGATTGGATATATCTACTTTTACAAGAAGAAAGGTGGGCACTTTTACACCAAATGTGATCAAAGAAGTTGAAAAATTATTTGATGATTACACGGCTTTAAGAAGCGATTTAAATATTCAGGTTTATATTTAGATATATAATGACAATGATACCTTGCATTCTAATCTGCGAGGTATCATCAATAATGCGAAGGAGTTTTAATATATTTTAATCACTCCAAGAGTATTTAAATCCCCATTCTGTAAGGGAACAACGCAATTTAGAGAGGTAGTAAAGAAAGTAATTCCAAAAAGAATAATTATAGGCTCGTGTGCTTTTAATACGAGGTTTATCTTAAAAGTCTGTGATTCCGTTGCATCATTTATATTCAGAATTTCTGAATCGAGCAGGGAAGCGCATTCGTTTTCAGTGCCGATTGAAGCAGCCGAAGTAATAAGCCTGAAATGTGTAACCTCACCAGGCGCAACAATAGAAATTTTCGGATGGATGGCGGGAATTTTAATCTCAACATACTGATCGACTAAGTTTATGGAACTAGCTATATCTTCCAGGAAAGTATTGTATAGATGATTGTTTGAATTAAATTGAAAGTTTTGTAGTAACCTGTAATTTTCTGCCAGAACATTCCTGCTGCCACGATTATTAATCTGATCTGCTTTAACAATTCTTAAGAAGCGACTTGTTAAATTAAAATTCATCTTTGGATCTGGTACTTGCAAAAGTATTATTCGAAATAACTGTCGTAACTTTTTCGCAGCTTGCGAAGCTTTGGCAAATTCCGAATTGTTTTCCCTGGTGCGTTCAAAGGCGATGTCGTTTTTTATACGCTTTGCATCTACTCCACCTTTAGCCCTTGCCTGATAAATGTTATTGCGTTCATAAAAGGATAAATCCCCGACTTTCCCCTTAAGTTTAATTGTGCCAACTTGCTGTGCCATAGTTTTTTTATTAAAATTAAAACATAAGCTGGAAACCGATATCGTAAAAAGACGTTTTTGTCGTTTTTGTACACATTTGCACGTTTTTGACGCATCATATTAGCCATTTTCCCGTCAATTTTTATTTTAGTTAATGTTGATTTCTGAAACACAGGCTTTATAAAACAACAACCATTCTTCTGAATTTAGCCATTCAAATTTCTTCACTATAGCTGTTCTGTACGGTACTTACTCGGTTACTCCTCGGATGTATTTCGGATGTAGGACCCAAATGGTTACCAACGTTAAGCCGGATATATACTAGTTGTGAGCCAAGAATTTAGTAGGTTTTGGGTTACATGCTTTTGGCTAAAGCGTAAAGTGAATTCTAAAAGAATCTATATATAATATAGATTAAAAGATAAAGATCTATGCTGCTTATTAATTCAAATATTTCCTTTTGTAATCCAGTGGTGTCATTCCTGTAACTTTTTTAAAGTGCCTGTAAAAATTCGATACATTATTAAAACCACAATCAAAACAAATCATTTCAGTTGGTAACTTGTTTTCAATCAAAAACCTGCATGCATGGCTAACCCGTATTTCAATTAAAAAATCGTAATAGGTTTTCTTTGTCATGAGTTTAAAATATCGGCAAAATGAGGTTACACTCAGGTTACTTAACGATGCAACTTCCTCAAGGGTAATATCTTTCTTGTAATTGGTTAAAGTGTAAGTGCATATTTTATTTATCCGAAGGGTTTCCGATTCGTTAGATTGATAAAAGGTGTTTTTACTGGTTACAACGGTCTCGAATTCGTCGGTTTCGGCAAGTGTTTTCAAAATAGAAAGTAAAATAATTATTCTTTCCAGGTTTGTTGCGTCAACCGCAAGCCTCATTAAATCAATTAATTTTTCCTTTGCCTTTCCATGAATAATCATACCACTTTTAGCTTTTTCGAATAGTTTAGGAATTAGATAAGCTTCTGGTAAATTGATTAAATATTTCCCAAGGCAATCGGGCAAAAAATGAACAACCATGGCTTCCGTATGCAGATCAGAATTATTCTGGAAATACTCATCTTTACATCGCCAGGTATGGGGTAGGTTTTCGCCCAAAAGAATCATTTCATCAGGAGCAAAGTTGCTGATGTTATCGCCTATAAAACGAACGCCTTCTCCCTTGATCACGTAGTGCAATTCTAATTCTGGATGATAGTGCCAAATGTTACCGAAATCGGGCTTAATATCATGTCGAATACTGAAAGAGCTTTGCAGCGTTACCGGAACTTTATGAAAATGAGGTTTCATGGTTAATCTATAAATATTTGGTTATGTTTCCGCATTATGTTTGGTAAATCATAAGCGTTGCAGGGCTAAAGCTAAGTTTATTTATGATAATATCCTATATTAATTTGCTAAAAACTATTAGTAATTAACTATATTGTTTGTTGAGTTTTGTATATGGCTCTATGGGCTATAACCAAAATATAAACCGACAAATTATTTTTATATAAATAATTTGTTCAGTAATGAATTATGATACAGGGTAAAACAAGCGAAATTCTATTGGTTTCGAGTGGAGATTTAAGGCTTTCTGCAAATCAAAATTGCTGGGCTGCTCAACTCGAAATGGAAACGAAATTAACAGCAGCAATTGAGAAATTTGGCTGGAAAGTTAAACGTGCTCATCCCTATAATTCGACGAAAAAACACGGCTTCATAGATTCTCAAAGAATGGGTATGGATATCTTTCGTAATATCGACCCAAAGCAACCATTAATTGTTGCCGAAAGTGTTTGGCAATACTCTCATCATGTACTTGCAGGTTTAACTACACATCAAGGTCCGATTTTAACTGTGGCCAACTGGAGCGGACAATGGCCAG
Source organism: Pedobacter ginsengiterrae (assembly GCF_039537385.1). Classification (NCBI taxonomy): domain Bacteria; kingdom Pseudomonadati; phylum Bacteroidota; class Sphingobacteriia; order Sphingobacteriales; family Sphingobacteriaceae; genus Pedobacter; species Pedobacter ginsengiterrae. Next base: position 460,186 of record NZ_BAABAK010000001.1, on the reverse strand, counting down.
GTTTAGTTGGTATGTTAAATTTAAATGGCTGCTTGACTAAGGCAGGTATTTCGTACAGCAGTTTATGGAGCGAAAACTTTACCGATGACTTCTTCACAGAAGGTCTTCAGGAATGGTTATCAACAGAAAAAATAAGTTACGATCAAAGCCATGTTAAAGATTTTGCCTTGAGTAAGATTCCTTTAACGGATGAAAAAAAGGGTAGGGCATTTGCACGGGCGTTAAAAGAGCGTAAAGTGATCATGGGCGTTTTTGATGAAGGTTGTATGGGTATGTACAATGCTATCATTCCTGATGAATTATTACATAAAACTGGATTCTTTAAAGAACGCTTAAGTCAATCGGCACTTTACGCCGAAATGTTGCAGGTTACTAATAAAGAAGCAGAAGCTATTTTAAACTGGTTGCTGAACAAAGGAATGCAGTTTAATTGGGGAACCAATGAAGAAACCGAGTTAACCAAAGCGCAAACTTTAGAGCAATGCAAAATGTATATCGCTGCATTGCGTATTGCAGATGATTTTAGTTGCGATACCATTGGCATACAATATCAACAAGGACTTAAAGATTTAACCGTTGCCAGCGATTTGGTAGAAGGGTTATTAAATAACGAGGATAGACCACCTGCATTTTCAAAAACGGGTAAAGAATTATATGCCAACCATGCACTTCCTCATTTTAATGAAGTAGATGAATGTGCTGGATTAGATGCTTTATTAACCTATTGCCTTTGGAAAGAACTAGGAATGACGGGCGAAAATACTTTACACGATATTCGCTGGGGTGCACATTATAAAGGAGAAGGAATTGACGATTTTGTTTGGCTTTTCTTAATTTCTGGTGCAGCGCCACCCGCTCATTTTATTGGAGGTTATGAAGGAGCAAGTAGCGATAGGCAGCCACCAATGTATTTTCGTTTAGGTGGTGGCTCACTTAAAGGAATTAGCAAACCAGGTTTTATTGTTTGGAGTCGGGTTTACGTAATGGATAATGAATTACATTGCGATTTAGGCATTGGCGAAGTGGTAAGTTTGCCAAAGAATGAAACAGAAAAACGCTGGAATAGTACAACTCCAGAATGGCCAATTATGCATGCGGTTTTAAAAGGAATAAGCAGAGATCAGATGATGGCCAGACATAAAGCCAACCACATTCATGTAGTGTACACAAATTATGAAGCCAACGCACACGAAGCTTGCAGAATTAAAGCTGCTGCCATGGATGAATTGGGCTTAAAGGTTCATTTTTGCGGAGATGTTAAACTGATAAAAAAAAGAAATTAATTAAACTATAATATAATGAAATTATCAATTACAATTCTGTTTCTAATACTCTCGAATATTGCAGGAACTTTTGCGCAGAATAATGCCGTATCTGACGAGGATAAGGCAAAATATTTAAAAGTAATAACCGAACGTGCAGATAAAATTGTAACTCCACTTAACATTGCCGATGCAAGTAAAGCAGAAAAAGTTAGAAATATAATAAGAGATCAATATAGCAGTCTGAATGATATTTACACGGTTCGCGATTCAAAAATAAAAGAGATCAAAGAAAAAAATGCTGATAATAAAGTAGAACGAGACTCGGCAATCGCTAAACAAAATCGTAGTACAGATGCTGCATTGGCCAAACTCCATAAAAAATATGTTTCGAAGTTATCATCAAGTTTAAATAACGAACAGATTGAGGGCGTTAAAAACGGAATGACATACAATATCCTTCCAATTACTTATAAGGCTTATCAGGAAGAAATTTTAACCTTAACAGCAGATCAAAAAAAACAAATTTTGATTTGGCTTACCGAGGCAAGAGAAAGAGCTATTGATGCGGAATCATCGGATAAGAAACATGCCTGGTTCGGTAAATATAAAGGCAGAATAAACAATTACTTATCAGCCGCAGGCTACGATTTAAAAAAAGAGGGGATAGAATGGGAGAAACGAAGAAAAGCAAAAACTAACTAACCAAGATTAAAAACTAACCAAATAAATAAATATGAACTTAAAATTTTTACGCAAATTTTCATTGTCTTTGCTACTAATGTTATTAGCAAGTACAATTCTCTTTGCTCAGGATCGAAAGGTTACGGGTAAAGTAGTCGATCAGTCTGACGGATCTTCAATACCAGGTGTGAATGTGAGTGTCAAAGGATTGCCTAGTAATGTTAGCACTAACGCAGACGGTGTATTTACGATTCAGGTAAAGTCTAATACCGATGTACTGGTGTTTTCTTACATTGGGTTTGTTAGACAGCAAATTACTGTAGGCACACAAACTAATATTAACGTAAAGTTGGTTTCAGATAATAAAAACCTTGACGACGTAGTTGTTGTTGGTTATGGAACTCAGAAAAGGACAAGTTTAACTGGTGCTGTTGTTGATATTAAAGCTTCGGAAGTTGAAGATTTACCAGGAACCAACGTTGCTGCAGCATTAGCTGGCAGATTGTTAGGTGTGGGTGTTAGTGGTGGTATTTCTCGCCCTGGTTCGCCTGCTAAAATCACAATTAGAAATCCGAATACGATTTTCTCTAAAGATGGTGGCTCAACAGACCCTTTATATGTTATAGACGGTGTGATACAGGTTGACGGACAAGGAAAACCTGATGCAACACAATTTGGAAATCTTGATGCTTCCGAAATTGAAAGTTTATCATTTCTAAAAGATGCATCTGCAGCCATTTATGGTACAAGAGGTGGTAACGGAGTTGTTTTAGTAACAACCAAGCGTGGTAAAATTGGTAAGCCAAGAATTAGTGTAAGTACCAACTATGCTTTAAATGATGAGGCTTATCGTACTAAAATGATGAGTGCTTATGAATTCGGACAATATTTTAATATAATGAACGGACCAAACGGCGGTAATAAAGCTGCAGGCGTAGATAACTTCTTTACAAATGATGAGTTAGAGCATTTTAAAAATATTGATTACGATCGTCTGGAAGAAGCGTGGAAATCATCTTACGATTTCAGACAAACGCTAAGTGTAAGTGGTGGTGCAGAACGTGCAACTTATTTTGCCAATGTATCATACAATAAGCAAGATGGTAATTTAGCCACCCTTAATTATAACAGGTGGAATTTTAGAGCAGGAACTGATGTAACCGTTGCTACAAATTTCAAAGTAGGTTTACAGGTGTCGGGTAACAATGGTAATTTGGTTAAAACTTTTAATAAGGTATCGGGTGAAGGCGTAGAAGACGATTATAAAAATTTACTGTTAGCACCAAGATACGTACCTGATTATATTAATGGTTTACCTGTAAAATTACCAGGAACAACTAGTGATTTATCTAAATATCACTTTGGTGAAATAGACAGATTAAATAACCTTGCAACTACAGAAAGTAATCAATATACAGTTAATGGTTACGCCGAATATGAGCTTCCATTTATAAAAGGATTAAAAGCAAGATTAGCTTATGCAAGAAACACAAGTAACTCCGTTGGTAGCCAGGTAGGTACTTTTTATACACTTTACGAGTTTAATCGTTTAGGAGAGAATAAACATATTTATGAAGGCGCAACCGTATTAAGTTCTTTAAGGGTAACCAATGGAGATAGATTGTATTATTCTAATACAAATGCGAAAAGCGAGCAAACTAACTTTGTGGTAAATTATGCCAGAGATTTTGGTAAACATTCTGTTAGCGGTTTATTTACAGTAGAGCGTTCTGAATCGAGCAATCAAAATCAGGTTGTTTTCAAAGCCAGTCCGATAGCGGCAACAAATGGTCAGTTCAGTTCTGCTTTCGGTGCAATTGATGGTTCTACATCAGCAAACGAAGCAGGTACATTATCTTATGTAGGTAGAGCTAACTATGCTTATGCTAATAAATATTTAGCTGAATTTTTATTCAGAACGGATGCATCAACAAAATTTGCTCCTGAAAACTACTGGGGTCAATTTTATTCAGGTTCAATTGGTTGGGTTGTATCAGAAGAAAGTTTTTTCAAAGTTCCTGCTATTAACTATTTAAAAATCAGATATGCCGCAGGTGTGCTCGGTAATGACCAGACTAAACCTTGGTTATGGAGACAAAGATATACTACACAAGATGGTAAAGGTGCTGTATTTGGTGGCAACACAGCAAGTTCAACTGGTTTAAAAATGGAAGCATCGCCAAACAGAGATGCAAGCTGGAGTACCGAATATAAGAACAACTTAGGTATCGATGGCAGAGTTTTAAATAATCGTTTATCATTTAATGTTGAAGCTTACTTCAACGCAGCCAGAAATATTTTATTAGAAAGAACAGCAAATATTCCTTTTAGCGTTGGCGGTACCAGTGCATCAGAAAATTTTGGTTCGGCAAACTATTACGGTTATGAACTAGGTTTAAACTGGGATGATAAAATCGGCGAAGAATTCAGATACGGTGTTGGCGTTCGTTTTGGTTGGAGCGATGACAAGGTATTGGTAGGTAACTTTAACGATAATGATATCTTAAAACCATGGAACCCTAAACCAGGAGCATCTTCTGATAACGGAAAATGGGGATATGACAATTTAGGTATGTTTAAAACTGCCGATGAGGTTACAAACTATGTAAATCAGTATAAAATTACTCAGGTTTTCGGTACGCCTGCAGCGCAATTAAAACCAGGTACATTGTATTACAGAGATGTTAGAGGTCCATTACAAAGTAACGGAACTTTTGCTGGCCCTGATGGAATTATTGACGAAAATGACCAGGTTCAATTAACTAAAAAAGCAAGTAACCACTACGGTTTCGGAATAACATTAAAAGCAGGTTATAAAGGTTTTAGTGTTGATGCAGTACTTGCAGGTTCATTCGGCGGATGGTCGGAAATTGATGAGCGAAAAGCATTAAATGTATCTATTGCCAGAAACTTTACCAGTTTACCAAATATCTGGGGTAATATTTATGATCCTATTATTAATCCTAGCGGCACAATGCCAAACCCTAATTTTGCAGATATCAACCTTACGCCAACATCTAATTTCTATAAGGTAAGTTCGTTTAGGTTAAGAATTCCAAGTTTTAATATAAACTATACTTTATCGAAAAGTTTAGTAGAAAAATTAAGAATTAATAATGCAAGAGTTTTCGTTTCAGCTTTAAACCCTGCAAACCTATATAACCCATATACTTATAAAGGTCCTGATGGTGCATGGGATGCCTATCCAAATTTAAGAACAATTTCATTCGGATTAAATGTAACCTTGTAAGCAAGGATAAAAAAATGTAAATTCAATAATCTATAAAAAGATGAAAAGAAATAAAATATTATACTTAATTACAGCATTAGTTATCATAATGGCTAGCTGTAAAGATGCTTTTCTTGAGGAGAAAAGAGATTTGGCGGGATACAATGAGGAAGTGTTTAAAGATGCTGCTCTTGCTCAGGGATATGTTGATTATGTTTATGGCTTATTCTTGCCTGCAAATAATGCGCAATCGCTATCCTGGAATATTGCCACAAATAACGATACTTTCGCAAAAACTACTGATGAATTTGCAGGAGAAACGGATTTTAATAAAATCTGGACATCTATAAGTTATACCAACACGCATGCTTTAAACTATTTAGGTGCAAGGTTAACAACGAGTATTGTGAATAACCCTTATACCAGGTTAAAACAAATAAATATTTTCATTGCAGAAATAGATAAGTACGGTTTGCCTGAAGATGTTCGTAATAAATTAAAAGGCCAAATGCTTTTCTGGAGAGCGTGGCAATATTTTGATCTTGTTCGTTTGTATGGAGGTGTTCCTTTGGCTTTAACTCCTCAGGATCCTATTCTTGCTGATGGCAATGATTTGCAAATTCCTCGGTCATCTTCATCTGCTTGCATAAAACAAATCACCGCAGATTTAGATTTAGCAATGACATTACTTCCAGGTAAATGGGCTTCTGCAGATTGGGGTAGAATTACAAGCGGCGGTGCTGCTGCATTAAAAGGGCGTGTTTTATTAACTTGGGCGAGCCCTTTATTTAATCGTACCGACGATTTAACTCGTTGGGAAGATGCATACAAAGCGAATTTAGCCGCTAAAACTTTGTTAGAAGCAAATGGTTTTGGCTTATTCAAAACAGGCGGAACTGCAAATGCAACTGCTTGGGGTAATATGTGGTTTACAGAAGTAAATAACCCTGAAGCAGTTATTGTTTACGGCTTTAACAACTTGGCAATTGGTGGTAATACAACTAAAAATAGCGGATGGGAACAAGCTGCACGCTCGAAGGAAATCAACGGTGGTGGTTCTTTATCTCCTACAAAGGAAATTGTAGACGCTTTCCCTATGAAAGATGGTAAAATGGCAGGTGCTTCAACTTATATTTATGATGCCAAAAAATTCTATAAAAACAGAGACCCACGTTTTTACAAAACTTTCGTTTATAATGGTGCAATCTGGCCTTACAAAGAATCTACAACCTTTAAACAATGGACTTATAAATGGTATAGAACAGCAGCAGAAACAACGCCAAGCTTAACAACAGAGCTTAAAGGTGCTAATGCGAGTGCTATTTATATTTCGAAAGCTACAGATCCGAATGCAAGTAATGCTAACGGAAACTTTAGTCAAAGCGGTATGGATTTTATGGAACTTCGTTTTGCTGAAGTTGTTTTAAACCTAGCAGAATCTGCAATTGGTTCTAACAAATTAGCTGAAGGTTTGGAAGGCATTAAATCAATACGCGAGCGTGCAGGTGTAGAAAATCTTGATGGTTCTTACGGATTGGCTGGTGCTGCAAGCAGAGATCAATTATTTGCAGCTGTGTTAAATGAAAGAAATATAGAATTTGCTTATGAAGGAAAACGCTTTTTCGATTTAAGACGTTGGATGTTATTCGAAGAAAATTCTCCAACGGCTGCTCGTTTAGGCATAAAACCTTTAAATGGCACTCGCAGAACAGGCTATTTTATTACAGTAAAATCTGTTGCGGGCGTTAAATATGTTGGTACTGCCGATCCTTTATTGAAACCAGCAACAGGTAATGCGCCAATTTTAGATCGCGATCCGGCAACTTATCCTACGGCAAACGGAAGCGCCAATTATGCTGCTTATCTAGATTATCTATATGATAACGTTTTTGTAATAACTGTTAAAGATGATTTGGATAAAACTAATCCTGCAGACTGGAAATTTAAGTGGTATCCTGAATATTATTTCTTCGGATTAAATGAAAATATTTTGAGTTCATCTCCATATTTGGAACAAACAACTGGTTGGAATAGTTTAAAAGGAGCAGGAACATTCGATCCATTGAAATAGAAGATTTAACCGCTCTCAAACAGGTGAATCTCAACACCTGAATTATTAAGTATATTTGGTTTAAAGGAAGCAATTTATTGCTTCCTTTTTTTATTTAAGAATGTTACATTTATATATGAATTTTATATATATCTTGTAACGTCGTTGATATAATGAATTTACATTGTTACGCTTAATTTTTTCAATTGATAATATTGTACAAAAGATAGCGAAAATTATACAGTAAATAGCCTTATTTTGATTGCAAATTTGAAAGATAATATACTTTCTAACCAAACTTTAACCAAAAGATACCAATAGAATTGAGCCTAAATTTTTTACTATCCGAAATATTTGCTTAATTTCTTTTGCTTCTTTAACGAGCAAAACACAAATGAAAAAGAACTTATTAAATCTACTATTTTCATCAGCATTAATTCTCTCAGCTGGATCAGCTTTTGCACAATATCCAAAAATACCATTAGATGTTCAAAAAACATCAGATTCTATGATGAAGGCAGCAACTCGGCATTCAGATATTGCCTGGGAAAAGGCTAAACCCATCATGGAGCAAGAAGCTAAACAAGGAAAACCTTATATACCATGGGCAGGCAGGCCAAATGATTTGCCTCAATCAGAATTGTTAGCTTTTCCAGGAGCTGAGGGTGGAGGTGCTTATAGCTTCGGTGGTCGTGGTGGCAGGGTTATCGTTGTAAAAAACTTAAACGATAGTGGTCCAGGTTCGTTACGGGATGCTTGCGAGCAGGGTGGAGCAAGAATTGTAGTTTTCAATGTTGCAGGTATCATCAGATTAAAAACGCCATTAATTGTTCGTGCACCTTATATTACTATTGCGGGTCAAACTGCTCCTGGTGATGGTGTTTGTGTTGCTGGCGAATCCGTTTGGTTAAATACACATGATGTGATCGTTCGTTTCATGCGTTTTAGAAGAGGAGAAACTTTTGTTGGTCGTCGCGATGATGCAATTGGTGGTAATCCAGTAGGAAATATCATGATTGATCACGTTTCGGCGAGCTGGGGTTTAGACGAAAATATGTCGATGTATCGCCACATGTACAACGATAGTACAGGTAAAATCGAAGACAAATTAGGAACGGTTAATATTACGATTCAAAATTCGATTTTTTCTGAAGCTTTAGATTATTGGAATCATGCTTTTGGAAGTACTTTAGGGGGCGAAAATTGTGCTTTTGTTCGTAATCTTTGGGCAGATAACGGTGCCCGTAATCCTTCAATTGGCTGGAACGGAATCTTTAATTTCGCCAATAATGTGGTTTTCAACTGGAATAACCGTTCTACAGATGGTGGTGATTATACTGCTCAATACAATATTATAAATAACTACTATAAACCAGGTCCGGTTACCGATTTAAAAGACCCAATTAGTTACCGAATTTTAAAGCCAGAATCTGGACGTAGTAAATTGCCTTACGTGGTTTTTGGCAGAGCCTTTGTAGATGGAAATATTATTGATGGCAATCAAAAAGTTACAGCAAATAACTGGGATGGCGGCGTTCAGGTAGAAGATAAAAAAGGCAGACTAATGTCATTCGAACAGGCAAGTCCATATTTTGCAGCCATGAAAGCTAAAAAACCTTTCCCAATGCCTAAAATTTCGATTATCCCAACTCTGCAGGCAAAAGATTTTGTTTTGGCAAATGTGGGTGCAACCTTACCAAAAAGAGATCCTGTTGATACTCGTGTAATTAAACAAGTAGCTACAGGGAAAATTGAGGTTCATCCTGATGCTAAACCATCTGCATTTCAATTTGAGCATCGTAGGTTACCTGGCGATTCTTACAAACTGGGCATTATTACAGAGGTTTCACAGGTTGGTGGTTATCCAGAATATAAAGGCACACCTTACAAAGATTCAGACGATGACGGTATGCCAGATGCTTACGAACTTAAAAATGGATTGAATCCGAAGGATGCATCTGATGCTACGAAAATTACTAAAAGTGGTTACTCAAACATCGAGGTGTATTTAAATAGTGTGGTTCCTGTTTCTATAGTAAAACCTAATTAATATGCGGAACTGGAATTCTTTTTTGAGCATAATTGCGCTTTGTGGAATTGGAAATATTGCCTACGCGCAATATCCTGTTATTCCAGAAGCGATGGAGAAAAAGGCCGATTCTTTATTAAAAAGTATTGAAGAGAAATCTGAATTACAATTTTTAAAGGTAAAGCCTATTGTTGATGCGGAAGCCAAACAAGGTAAACCATATATTCCATGGGCAGCAAAGCCAAGCGATTTACCTCAATCAAAATTAGTTGCCTTTCCTGGTGCTGAGGGCGGTGGAGCGTATGCTTTTGGCGGCCGAGGCGGAAAGGTTTATGTGGTAAATAGTCTTGAAGATTCAGGCAAAGGAACTTTGCGTGAAGCGTGTGAACAGGGTGGCGCAAGAACAATTGTTTTCAATATTTCAGGAATTATTAGGTTAAAATCGCCATTAATTATTCGTGCTCCATATATTACAATTGCAGGTCAAAGTGCACCTGGCGATGGTATCTGTGTAGCAGGAGAATCGGTTTGGATTAATACACACGATGTTGTGATTCGTTATATGCGTTTCCGTCGTGGAGAAACTGATGTAACCCGTAGAGATGATGCCATTGGCGGCAATCCTATAGGAAATATCATTATAGACCACGTTTCTGCAAGCTGGGGGTTAGACGAAAATATGTCGATTTATCGCCATGTTTATGATAAAAAAGATGGTTCTAAACCAGAGAAATTACCTACAGTAAATGTAACCATTCAAAACTCCATTTTCTCTGAGGCGCTGGATACTTACAACCATGCCTTCGGAAGTACAATCGGTGGATTGAACTCTACTTTCATGCGTAATCTTTGGGCATCCAATATTAGTCGTAATCCTTCAGTAGGCATGTATGGCGATTTTGGTTTCGCCAATAACGTTATTTTTAACTGGTGGAATAGAAGTGCCGATGGTGGCGATAATGCATCATTTTATAGTTTTATAAATAACTATTACAAACCTGGACCAATAACCCCTGCTGGCGAGCCCATTTCTTATCGCATTTTAAAGCCAGAATCTGGCAGAGACATTAAATTTAGAAATGAATTTGGCAGAGCTTATGTAACTGGAAACATTATTGAAGGCAATGAAAAAGTAACCAGTAATAATTGGGATGGAGGCGTGCAACCAGAAAGCAAGCGTGATAAACAAAAGTTACTAGATTCCATTCGTACTGATAAACCTTTACCAATGGCGAAGATTTCAATTATCGACACTAAAAAAGCTTACGATTATGTTTTAGCAAATGCAGGTGCAAGTTTACCCGTTCGCGATGCCGTGGATCAACGTATTATTAAACAAGTTACTACAGGAAAAATAGAACATGTAGCAGATGGAAAGTTGCCTGCGAAGCAAAGTTATGTGAAACGTCGTTTACCAGCTGATTCTTATAAACAAGGTATTATTTCAGACATTGCACAAGTCGGTGGTTATCCAGAATATAAGGGAAAACCTTATGTAGATACTGATAACGATGGTATTCCTGATGCGTGGGAGATTAAAAACGGATTGAATCCAAAAGATGCAAAAGATGCTTCAAAAATTTCGAAATCTGGTTATGCTAATATCGAAGTTTATTTGAATAGTTTAGTGGATGTGAGTAAAGTGAGGCCTTAGGGGAGTTGAAAGTTGATTTTGTCATTCTGAGTACAGCGAAGAATCTGCAAGCGATGAAAACGAAACTTTAACAACACAACACTGCCTACAACGGAAATGAATGGGCAGGAATGTTAAATAATAGGTCAGAGATGCTTCGTTCCTCAGCATGACAGTAAGAATTTGTCATTCTGATGGACGAAAAATCTGCAAGCGACGAAAACAAAACTTTAATAAAGCATGAGCCATAATTATTTCGTTTACATCCTAACAAATAAAAACAAAACTGTTTTGTACACGGGCGTAACAAATGATTTGGAAATTAGGCTTAAACAACATACTGAAAATAAAGATAATAAATTTGCATTTACATTTAAATACAATTGTTATTACTTGATTTTTTACGAAAGATATCAATTTATCGAGCATGCTATTGAAAGAGAAAAAGAAATTAAGGGCTGGAAAAGGCAAAAGAAGAATGAACTGATTGAAATTGATAATCCTGATTGGAGATTTTTAAATGATGAAATTCTCGAGAGATAAAATTACAACAACTTGTCATTCTGAGATTGAAGAATCTCTAAGCGATGAAAATGAAACGTTAACAACCCACTGCAAATAACGGATAAGAGTAGGCAGAAATAGTAAATAATAGGTTGCAGATGCTTCGTGCCTCAGCATGACAAACTTTATCTGTCCTTCTGAGATTGAAGAATCTCTAAGTGATGAAAATAAAACGTTAACAACCCTCTGCAAACAACGGATAAGAGTAGGCAGAAATAGTAAATAATAGGTTGCAGATGCTTCGTGCCTCAGCATGACAAACTTTTATCTGTCATTCTGAGATTGAAGAATCTCTAAGTGATGAAAATAAAACGTTAACAACCCTCTGCAAACAACGGATAAGAGTAGGCAGAAATAGTAAATAATAGGGTTGCAGATGCTTCGTGCCTCAGCATGACAAACTTTTCTCGGTCATTCTGAGATTGAAGAATCTCTAAGCGATTAAAACAAAACGTTAACAACCCACTGCAAACAATGGATAAGAGTAGGCAGAAATAGTAAATAATAGGTTGCAGATGCTTCGTGCCTCAGCATGACAAACTTTTCTCTGTCATTCTGAGATTGAAGAACCTCTAAGTGATGAAAATGAAGTTAACAACCCACTGCAAACAATGGATAAGAGTAGGCAGGAATAGTAAATAATAGGTTGCAGATGCTTCGTGCCTCAGCATGACAAACTTTTCTCTGTCATTCTGAGGGACGAAGAATCTCTAAGTGATAAAAATAAAACGTTGCCAACTTACTGCCAACAACGGATAAGAGTAGGCAGAAATAGTAAATATTAGGTTGCAGATGCTTCATGCCTCAGCATGACAAACTTTTCTCTGTCATTCTGATGAACGAAGAATCTCTAAGCCATGGAATACTGGAACTGAGTAAAGCAAATGCGACAACGAAAAAAAATAAACACCAATGCCAAAAACTAACCACATATATAAAATTAAAGTACTGCCGATTTTGGCATTCCTTTTTTTGGTTACAAACTTTTCTTTCGCTCAGAAAACAAAGCCAGTCGAGCCACCCAAACCTATATTTAAAGGTAAGGATGGTAAATTGGCTTACACAGCGGATGAACAAGGAAATCGCATTCCTGATTTTTCTTATGCAGGTTATATGGCTGGAGAAAAAGCTATTCCAAACGCTTTAATTAAAGTTATTGTTCCAGTTTCAAAAGGCGATGCTACTTTAAGAATTCAATCTGCCATCAACTACGTTTCAAAATTACCTATTGGAAAAGATGGCTTACGTGGTGCGGTTCTGCTAGAAAAAGGCATTTATGAAGTAGCAGGAACTTTAAAGATTTCTGCATCTGGTGTTGTGCTTCGTGGCAGCGGAATGGGAGATAATGGAACCAAAATCTTTGCTACGGGTTTGGATCGAATTGGAGTAATCAGAATTCTGGGTAAGAGCAATAAAGTTGAATTGCCAACAGTTGCTATCAGCGATACTTATGTGCCTGTTAATTCGAATAAAATTACTGTTTCTAATGCAAATGGTTTCATAGTCGAAGATAACATCGTCATCCACCGTCCTTCTACAAAAGAATGGATTGAAACACTAAAAACAGTTGAGTTTGGTGGTGGCGAAAGTGCTTTGGGTTGGAAACCTGGAACCAGGGACATTCATTTTGATAGAAAAATTGTAGCAGTCAATGGCAATACCGTAACGTTTGATGCGCCAATCACAACTGCTTTAGACGCTAAATTTGGGGGCGCAACAGTATCAAAATATCAATGGGATGGAAGAATCTCCCAATCTGGTGTTGAAAATTTAAAACTTGAGTCAGATTATCACAAAGAAAATATTAAAGATGAATACCACCGCTGGACCGCCATTTCTTTAGAAAATGTGGAAGATGCATGGGTTCGTCAGGTTGTTTTTGAACATTTTGCAGGTTCTGCAGTTAATGTTTTAGAAACAGCAAAAAGAATTACTGTCGAAGATTGTAAGTCGCTTGCTCCAATTTCTGAAATCGGTGGCGAACGTCGGAATACTTTTTATACTACAGGACAACAAACACTTTTTCAAAGGTTATATTCAGAATACGGTTACCATGATTTCGCGGTAGGTTTTTGTGCACCTGGACCAAACGTTTTTGTGCAATGCCAATCATATTTGCCGTTCAGTTTCAGCGGTACAATTGATAGCTGGGCATCTGGCGTTTTGTTTGATATTGTAAATGTGGATGGACAAGCTTTAAGTTATTTAAACCGTGGTCAGGATGGGCAAGGTGCGGGTTGGAGTGCGGCAAATAGTGTTTTTTGGCAGTGCAGTGCGGCAAGAGTCGATAATCCACAGCCACCAACAGCGCAAAACTGGGCTTTTGGTACCTGGGCGCAATTTTCAGGAAATGGCTATTGGGATATGTCGAACGAGCAAATCCAACCGCGGAGTTTGTATTATGCTCAGCTAAAAGATAGATTGGGAAATGAAATTGATTCCAGAGCTTTTGTTTTACCTGTGGAAACGGAAGCGTCAAGCAGTCCTCCTGTTGATGTTGCACAAAAGTTAACCAAACTCGCTTATAAACCTGCTTTAACGGTTTCCGAATATATTGATGCGGCTTCGGATCGAAACAAAATATCAACAGAATCTAAAGAAGCAAAAAGTATCGATAAAATTGGATTAGATAAAGTTACTCAATCAGCAACAGCCGATGCAATGACCATTAAAAATGGTTGGTTGGTTCGCGGAAACGAAATCGTGGTCGGCAATCGTCAGGATGTGCCATGGTGGAATGGAAGTGCTCGTCCTTATGGTTTAAAGAAAACCAAATTTCATGTAACTAGATTTGTTCCAGGTCGCGAAGGCAATGGCTTAACCGATGGTTTGGAAGAAATTACCGATTCGATGAAAAATAGTTCGGTAAAGATTCTTGATCACAATTATGGCCTTTGGTACGACAGAAGGAGAGATGACCACGAGCGCATTCGCAGAATGGATGGCGAGGTTTGGGCACCATTTTATGAGCTGCCTTTTGCCCGTAGCGGACAAGATAAGGCTTGGGATGGATTGAGCAAATACGATATTACAAAGTATAATCTTTGGTATTGGGATAGGTTAAAACAATTCGCAAACCTGGCCGACCAAAAAGGCTTGGTTTTAATCCACGAGAATTATTTTCAGCACAATATTATTGAAGCAGGAGCACATTATGCCGATTTTCCCTGGCGAACCGCAAACAATATCAACAACACAGGTTTTCCAGAACCTGTACCTTATGCTGGCGATAAACGTATTTTTATGGCTGAGCAATTTTACGATATCAGCAATGAAAACCGCAAGGCGATACACAAAGCCTACATTAGAAAATGTTTGGAGAATTTCGATGGAAACTCTGGAGTAATTCAACAGATTGGTGCCGAATTTACTGGTCCGTTGCATTTCGTTCAGTTTTGGATTGATACCATTAAAGATTGGGAGAAGGAAACTGGCAAACATCCAATTATTGGTTTAAGTGTTACTAAAGATGTTCAGGATGCAATTTTAGCTGATGCAACAAGAGCTAAAGTAATCGATTTAATCGATATCAGATATTGGCATTACCAGGCAGATGGAACTGCTTATGCACCACAAGGCGGGCAGAGCCTGGCACCTCGCCAACATGCCCGTTTGTTAAAGCCAAAGAAAACATCTTTTGAAGAGGTTTATCACGCCGTTTCTGAATATAAAACCAAATTTCCAGAAAAAGCAGTGATTTACTCTGGAGATAATTTTGATGCTTTTGGTTGGGCAGTTTTAATGGCTGGAGGTTCCTTATCAAATGTTCAAAATCTTGATAAATCAATAGCAAATGCAATTTCAACTTTAAAGCCAATTATCTCAAACGATAAAAAACAGCAATATGGTTTAGAAAATGCAGGCAAAACATACCTTTTTTATAATGCATCGGCAGAAGCCATTAGTTTAGATTTGACCAAAACGGCAGGAAAATTCGTTGTGAAAATATTAAATAGTAAAACTGGAGCCATCATCAAAGAAGAAAAAATTAACGGTAATACTATTGCAAAAATTAATAAAGTTGGAACTGGAGATGAGGTAATCATTATCAATAAAATTTAATACATGAATTTAAAATCTAAAATATTTCTACTTGCTGTAGTTTCAATTCTTGCCTTTGGTTGTAAGGACAAACCTCATTTTGGCGATAAAAGTCTTTTGGTTTCTGAAAACGGCAGATATGTTACTACTGGAGACGGAAAACCATTTTTCTGGTTAGGTGATACGGGTTGGTTATTATTTAGTCGCTTAAATCGCGAGGAAACCAATACATATTTGGAAGATAGAAAGCAAAAAGGCTTTAACGTGATTCAGGTAATGGTTTTACATGATGTGCCATCTAGAAATGTGTACTTAGATTCATCGCTTGTAAACGCTGATGTTTCAAAACCAATGATTACGCCAGGCAACAATCCTAAAGATTCTACTGCTTACGATTATTGGGATCATATCGATTACGTGGTTGATAAGGCAGCAGAAAAAGGACTTTACATGGCTTTGGTACCTGTTTGGGGAACTAATGTGAAGAATGGTAAAGTTAAAGAAGCCCAAGCTAAAGTTTACGCAAAGTTTTTAGCTGATCGATATAAAGATAAATGGAACATCATCTGGTTAAATGGTGGCGATATTAAAGGTAGCGACGGTTTAAAAGTTTGGAATGCTATTGGCGAAACGCTAAGAGCAAATGACCCCAATCACTTAATCACTTTTCATCCACGCGGAAGAACGGCTGGTTCACAATGGTTTCATAATTCGAAATGGAGTGATTTTGATATGATTCAATCTGGTCATCGCCGTTATGATCAAGATACTTCGGCAAAGGAGAAATTACATTACGGAGAAGATAATTGGAAATATATTGAATCTGATTATAAATTAAAACCTACAAAACCTACTATTGATGGAGAACCATCGTACGAAGATATTCCCCAAGGTTTGCATGATACAACACAGCCTCGATGGAATGATGCAGATGTGAGACGATATGGTTATTGGTCGGTTTTTGCAGGTGCTTTCGGTTACACTTACGGGCATAACTCTGTGATGCAGATGTATAAAAAGACCGATTTAAAACCTGCCTATGGTCCAAAAGATCAGTGGATTACGGCAATAAATGCTCCTGGTGCAGTCCAAATGCGTTACCTGAAAGATTTAATGCTTTCTCGCTCATATTTTGACCGCGTTCCAGATCAAACTTTGGTTGCTGGTTCAAATGGAGAAAAATACGATAGAATTTTAGCCACCCGTGGTGAAGAATACGCCATGTTTTACACCTACACAGGCCGGACTTTCAATGCACAGTTAGGTAAAACGGATGGCGATGAAGTGAAAGCTTCTTGGTTTGACCCAAGAACGGGAAAGATAACGGATTTAGGGAAATTTGAAAATAAAGGGATTAAAGAATTTAACCCACCGGGAGAACCAGCAAATGGTAATGACTGGGTGTTGATTTTAGATAAGTTATAGGTTGGTCGTTACTGGGAGCAGGAATGACGAAGTAATCTAAATTAGAGCAAGCATTAATTGCTGTCATTCTGAGGCACGAAGAATCTGAAGCCGATTAACACTGCCCGAACATATATCATGTTTGCTTTAAGACATTGGGCAATTGCTGATTGTGCTTTATGGGTTGCAGATTCTTCACTGCGTTCAGAATGACAAACCTAACCGTGAACAAAGAAAAATAACTATTAAAAAATAAAGTGCATAAATTAAAGTTCATATCATCATTTCGTTTAGCCATTATTGGCTTGGCTTTCTGCGGATTAACATCTTGCTCGAAACAAGCTTATTTATTTACCTCATTTCACGAACCTGCAACAGAAGGATTGAGATTTTTATACAGTTACGATGCCTTTCATTGGACTGATTTAAACAAAACTTTCTTAAAGCCAGCAGTTGGAACACAGAAAGTAATGCGTGACCCATCTATCGTTCAAGGACGCGATGGAACATTTCATTTGGTTTGGACGTGCAGCTGGAAAGGTGATAAAGGCTTTGGTTATGCAAGTTCTAAAGATTTAATTACCTGGAGCGAGCAAAAATTTCTTCCGGTGATGGAAAACGAACCCAAAACTGTAAATGTTTGGGCGCCAGAAATTTTTTACGATGATGAGAAAAAAGAATTCGTAATTATCTGGGCATCAACCATTCCATTTCGTTTTGCGAAGGGAATAGAAGAGGAAGAAAACAATCACCGAATGTATTCGATAACGACGAAAGATTTTGTAACTTTTTCTGAACCAAAATTATTCTTAGATCCTGGTTTCAGCGTAATAGATGCAGTGATTGTGAAAAGAGCAGCGAAAGATTATGTGTTGGTTTTAAAAGATAATACCCGCCCGAACAGAAATTTGAAAGTAGCTTTTGGAGAGGATGCTTTGGGACCGTATAAAAACGTTTCAGACACTTTTAGTCCGAAGTTGACCGAAGGACCAACTGTTGTAAAAGTGAAAAATGACTGGTTGATTTATTTCGATGCTTATGGTCAGAAGATTTATTCGGCTTATAAAACTTCCGATTTTAAAAGTTTTAAAGATGTGACTGCTGAAGTTTCGATACCTGAAGGGCACAAGCATGGAACAATTATAAAAGTTAAAAGAAAAGTGATTGAAGGGTTGAAGAGGACAGATTAATACTGCTGTCATCCTGAGGCACGAAGGATCTCTAAGCCATGAAAGACTGGTTCTGAAATATCACTGAATTATTTTAGTGGTTAAAAAAACAGGCAGTGATTATCGGTTGCGGATTCTTCCTTCGTCAGAATGACAGAATTTAAAATTAAAGAATGAAAATATTTAAAATACTTTGTTTAACACTACCATTTACACTTGCGATATCAATTTCGCAGGCACAGGATACTGTTCGTTATACAGGCAAAACTTTGGTTAATGCCGATTATCATCACGGGCAGCTTTCGCCAGTAATGGGGGTGCATAATATCCAAACTTTCAGGGCAAACAGGGAACATCCAGAATTGGCAGAAGACTTTGGCTGGACTTATAACCATGCTCCAATGTTAGCCTATTGGAATAATAAGTTTTATGTAGAATATTTGAGTGATAAGGTGGGAGAAAGCATCCCGCCAGGACAAACCTTATTGCAGTCATCGCCTGATGGCTACAATTGGACGAAACCTGATGTGATTTTTCCTATTTATAGAATTGCAGATGGTACAACTAAAGAAGGTAGAACCGATGTAGCTAAAGATTTAGATGCCGTAATGCACCAACGTATGGGATTTTACGTTTCCACAAAAAATGTATTTCTTGTTTTAGGTTTCTACGCCATCAGCTTCGATGCAAAGGACGATCCGAATGATGGTCATGGAATTGGTAGAGCGGTGCGTGAAATTCAGGCAGATGGAAAATACGGTCCAATTTATTTTATTCACTACAATCCAGGTTATTCGGAAAAAAACACAAAATATCCATACTTCACAAATAGTAAAAATAAAGCTTTTGTTACTGCTTGTAATGAATTGTTAGCGAATAAGTTAATGACGCAGCAATGGAATGAAGAGGCAGACAGAAAAGACCCACTAATCACTTTGCAGAAACAATATAAAGCTTTCAGTTATTACCATTTACCTGATGGAAGAGTTGTGGGATTATGGAAAAATGCTTTAACGGCAATTAGCACCGATAACGGAAAAAGCTGGCCAGAGAGTGCTTTTCGTGCTCCAGGTTTTGTAAATAGCAATGCAAAAATTTGGGGACAAAAAACTGCTGATGGAAATTACGCAACGGTTTATAATCCTTCAGAATACAGATGGCCATTAGCCATTTCAACCAGTAAAAACGGTTTAGATTACACTAATTTATTGTTGATCAATGGGGAAATCACGCCGATGCGTTATGGCGGCAATTATAAATCTTACGGTCCGCAATATGTACGTGGCATTATCGAAGGAAATGGGAAACCTGCCGATGGCAAATTATGGGTAACCTACAGTATGAACAAGGAAGATATCTGGGTTTCTTCGGTTCCTTTGCCTGTTAATGATTTGGCTACAAAACATGTTAACGATGAGTTCAATAAACTTCCTAAAGAAAAAGCACTAGAAAATTGGAATATTTACAGTCCGCTGTGGGCGCCTGTAAAAGTTGAAAATGGTGCTTTGGTTTTAAGAGACAAAGATCCGTTTGATTATGCAAAAGCAGAGCGCTTATTTCCTGTATCTAAAAAAATAATTACTTCATTTTCGGTTACGCCAAAGCAAAACGATTTCGGTTTACTGGAAATTGAATTGCAGGATGCAAAAGGAATGGCAAGTGTTCGTTTGACATTTGATTCCACTGGCAATTTAAGTGGAAAAGCTGGTGCCCGTTATAAAAACTTCATGAAATATGAGGCTGGAAAAAGCTATGATATTAAATTGAAATTAGATGCGCACACCAGATTCTATTCGCTTACAGTTAACGGAAAAGAAACTTCATTAAGTTTAGCTTTTCAGCCGATTGCTGATGTTTCTTGTATTGTTTTTCGTACTGGAGCGGTTCGTCGTTTTCCTAATGTGGATACGCCAGCAGACCAAACTTACGATTTGAAAAATGCTGGAGAATCTGAGAAAAAAGAAGCCGTTTATTCGATTAAATATTTAAAAACGGAGGGGTTTTAGGATGGTTAGAAATATTAAGTTCCAACTTGTTATATTGTTATTGTTGATTGGATTCTCTGCCAATGCCAAAATTCTTTTGCCTCAAATTTTATCAAACAATATGGTTTTACAGCGTGAGAAACCGATAAATATTTGGGGTTTCGCTTCAGCTGGTGAAAAAGTCGAAGTTTCTTTTGCTGGTCAGAAAAAGCAAACAGTGGCCGATAAAAACGGAAATTGGTCGGTGATTTTGGTGCCTTTGAAAACATCAGCGAAGCCACAAACAATGATTATTGCTGGTTCTAATAAAATAGAATTAACCAATATTTTGGTTGGCGAAGTTTGGGTGTGCTCAGGTCAATCGAACATGGAGTATCAAATGCGGAAGCTGGCGAAAATCCCTAAACCAAAAAATGAAAAATTAGGTTTTCCTGCGGATGAGGTAGAGAAAGCAAAAAATACACAAATCAGGATTTTCCTGGTTAATCGTAAACAGTTGGCAAAACCAGATTCTACTCATAAAAGTTGGGCGGTAGCGCAAGATTCAGCATTGAAGGCTTTTTCTGCTGTTGGTTATTTTTTCGCGAAAGAAATTCAGGAAAAATTAGGCATTCCTGTCGGGATGATTTCTTCTTCGGTTTCTGGAAGTGCGATTGAGCCATGGGTTGCTCCAGATGCATTTGCACAAGATCCTTATTTTAAAAATGTAAAAGTAAGCAACGACCCAGGCAAGTTTTATACGCCAATGATTGAGCCACTTTCGAAATTTAAGATAAAAGGCTTTTTATGGTATCAAGGCGAAACAAACTGCTTTTTAAATGAGACTATTAGTTATTCTTACAAACTAAAAACATTGGTAAACCTGTGGCGCAAAGCTTGGGGAGAACAATTGCCATTCTATTATGTGCAGATTGCACCTTTCGATTACAGCAAACAGAAGAGCGACAAAGTTGTGCTTACAACCGACACGGAACCTAACTTTTGGGAAGCGCAGCAACAAGTTTTACGCTTGCCAAATACGGGAATGATATCGACCAATGATTTGAACGATAACGGTGGAGATTTGCACCCAACCTATAAATGGGAAGTGGGGAGAAGATTGGCACTTTTGGCTTTAGGTAAAACTTACCATCAAAAAATAGCATTCTCTGGACCGATTTACAAAGCTGTTTCCTTTAAAGATGGTAAAGCTTTCCTTGATTTTGATTATACAGATTCAGGTAATTCATCTTCATTAACAGGATTCACAATTGCCTCAAAAGACGGCAAGTTCGTTAATGCAGATGCGATTTTGAAGGATGGAAAGGTTATCGTATCCTCCAAAGAAATTGCAGAACCAAAAGCCGTACGTTACAACTGGACAGAAAATCCAATGGGAAATTTTTACTACAATGGCTTGCCAGCTTTGCCTTTCCGTACTGATAATCCATTAACCAACCAATTTAAAACTAATTAATGAAACGCAGATTTATACTTTTCTTGTGTTTAATAACGATGTTCTGCTTTGTAAAAGCACAGCAAACGCAAAAATTATATCTATCGGGAACGGGAAATGACAACACTGTTAACTGGGATTTCTTTTCTACCGAAGGAATGAATTCTGGCAGATGGACAACTATTCCTGTGCCGTCAAACTGGGAATTACAAGGTTTTGGAAAGTACAATTACGGTTTCAATAAAGAAGCCAATAAAGGCAAGGAACAAGGACTTTATAAATACAAATTCTCCGTTCCATCTGATTGGAAAAACCAAAAAATCAATATTGTTTTTGAGGGTTCGATGACGGATACTGAAGTTAAAATTAACGGAGAATTAGCGGGGGAAATTCATCAAGGTTCATTTTATGTGTTTAAATATGATATTTCTAAACTATTAAAGTCGGGAGAAAATTTGCTTGAAGTAAAAGTCTCTAAACATTCAGCTAATCAATCGGTTAATGAAGCAGAACGGAAAGCCGATTTCTGGATTTTTGGAGGTATTTTCAGACCTGTTTATCTGGAAGCTTTGCCCCAAACTTACATCGATCGGGTGCAACTTGATGCTAAAGCAAATGGTGTTTTAACGGCTAATGTTTTCACTAAAGGTCAGGCTGATAAAATTTCAATTGAATTGACAGACAAAGATGGTAAGAAATTTGGCAATGACTTTACCGCAAAAATTACATCGGGTTTAACCAAAATCGAACAACAGTTTAAGAGTCCATCACTTTGGTCGTCGGAGTTTCCAAACCTTTATACTGCAACTTTTACCTTAAGTAAAAACGGAAAACCAATTCATCAGATTGCTAAAAAAATAGGGTTTAGAACGGTTGAAGTTAAAGAACGTGACGGTGTTTACGTGAATGGCATAAAAATGAAATTCAAAGGTGTAAACCGACATTCTTTTTATCCAACATCTGGCAGAACAACAAGCAAAAAGATCAGCATAGCTGATGTTGAGCTGATGAAAGAGATGAATATGAACGCTGTGCGTATGTCGCACTATCCGCCAGATGGACACTTTTTGGATGTTTGCGATTCATTAGGCTTATTCGTGATGGATGAATTAGCAGGGTGGCACGGAAATTACGATACGCCAACAGGAACGAAATTGTTTAAAGAAATGATGCTGAATGATGAAAATCACCCATCAATCATATTCTGGGCGAATGGAAATGAAGGTGGCCATAATCGCGAGCTTGACCATCTTTTTACAGATAATGATATTCAAAAACGTCCTTTAATTCATCCCTGGGAAATTTTTGGAGGATTTGAAACAACGCATTATCGTGAATTTAATTACGGAATTGGAAATTACGATCACGGTCATAATATTTTAATGCCTACTGAGTTTTTACATGGCATGTGGGATGGCGGCCATGGTGCAGGAATCGAAGACTACTGGAATGCCATGTGGAATAATCCGCTTTCTGCAGGTGGTTTTCTTTGGGATTTTGCCGACCAGGCCGTGGTGCGTACCGATAAAGCTGGCGAGCTGGACACCGACGGAAATCACGGTCCAGATGGAATTGTTGGCCCTTATCATGAAAAAGAAGGAAGTTTTTATACCATTAAAGAGGTTTGGAGTCCTGTTTTTATAGAGAAGCGAGAAATTACCGCTGGTTTTGATGGCTCATTTTTATTGGAAAATCGTTATGCTTTTACAAACCTTAACCAATGCACTTTCGAGTGGAGATTGAAGAAACTTAAAGCAGGCGCTGATGCAGAATTTAAAGCAGGTAAAGCCGATACACCAAATATTAAACCTTTCGAAAAAGGAAAATTACAAGTTGATCTTCCCGCAGATTGGAAAAGTTTTGATGCATTATATTTAACAGTAAAGGATGTTTATGGGAAAGAATTATTTACCTGGAGCTTTCCAATTACATTGCCGGCTGCTGATGCAGATAAAATTGTCGTGAAAACAGCCTCATCAAAAGTGATTTTAAAAGAAGATGCAAAGGTTTATCAGGTTTTGGCAAATGGCATCGATTTAACATTCGATAAAATTACTGGATTATTACAACAAGCTAAAAATGCGAAGGGTGTGGTTCCTTTTTCTAATGGTCCTGTTTTACAAGAAGGCGTAAATAATTTCAAAAATTTTACGGCCAAAATGGATGGCGAAAATCTGGTTATTTCATCCAAATTTGATAAAAAGGAAAGCTGGAATACTTTGCAGTGGACGATTTATCCATCGGGATGGTTAAAAATGGAGGTAAAATATTTCCCTTCTGAATACTTTACCACATTCGTGGGGTTGAATTTTTCATATCCCGAAACGGAAATTAAAAGTGTTGAATACAAAGGAAACGGGCCTTACCGTGTTTGGAAAAATCGTATGAAAGGTACTGAATTCGGAATTTGGAAAAAGGATTATAACGATTCTGCAACTGGTGAACCAGCTTGGCAATATCCAGAATTTAAAGGTTACCACTCAAATATGTATTGGTGCGAATTTATAGGCAAATCGCAGACTTTTAAAGTAGTAACGGATAGAGAAGATGTTTTTTTAAGGCTATTTACGCCAAAGAAATCGAAAGATACAGAGTATGATAATATGAGTCCGACCTTTCCAACTGGCGATATATCGTTTATGAATGGAATTTCGGCAATTGGAACTAAAACACAAAAGCCAGAAACAACTGGTCCGATGGGAATGAAAAATATTTATTATGATTTTGATAAAGCTCCGAGTAGGGCGTTGGATATGACTTTGTATTTTGATTTTTCGGTAAGATAGAGAATAGGGAATTGAAAATGGAGAATTGTGAATAGAAAATAGGAAATGGTTAATAGGCTTTAATTTGCATGTCAATTTCCTATTTCTTACCTTCTATTCCCTCAATTAAAAGTAAATGAACATTAAAATCTACATAGCAATAATCAGCATCTGGCTACTGCCGCTTAACAAAGTGGTGGCGCAAGTCTCGTTGCAAAATACCACCTGCGAGATGCTAACAAATCCTTTAGGGATTGATGTTCAAAAGCCACGTTTTGCCTGGCATATCATTTCAAAAGAACGAAATGTGATGCAAACTGCTTATCAGGTTTTGGTGTCTTCATCGATAGAGAAATTAAATGCCAATGAAGGCGATTTGTGGGATTCTGAAAAGGTAAATTCTGCCGAATCGATTCATGTAAATTATACTGGAAAAGAACTTAAAAGCAGATTAAAGGCTTATTGGAAAGTTAAAGTTTGGACCACCGCTGGGCCAAGCGAATGGTCGGCTAATAACTACTTTTCGATGGGTTTATTGTACTATAAAGATTGGCCAAAAGGTTGGATTGGTTTCGAAAGGGCTTTCCCATGGGATAATATTAAAACGGATTCACGCTTATCTGCAAGATATTTTAGAAAGGAATTTCAAAGCACAAAAACTGTAAAATCTGCTACGGCATCCATTATAGGTTTGGGTTTGTACGAACTTTATATCAATGGGAAAAAAGTTGGGGAGGATGTTTTATCTCCATCGCCAGCAGATTACACTAAAAATGTAAAATACAATACTTATGATGTAATATCTTATATCAAAAGCGGTAAAAATGCAGTTGGAACGATATTAGGCAATGGTCGGTTTTTCGCCATGCGCCAAAATGAAAAACCTTATAAAATTAAAACATTTGGTTTTCCGAAGATGCTGATGAACATCAATATTGTTTATACCGATGGAACAACTGCCAACATTGATACGGATGACAGTTGGAAAGGCACAGCAGATGGGCCAATCAGAACCAACAATGAATATGATGGCGAAGAATATGATGCAACGAAAGAGGTATCAGGTTGGAATAATGTTGGTTTTGATGATAGCAAATGGGCAAAGGCAGAATTTGTTCAGGAACCTACAGGAGTGATTGAAGCGCAAATGAATGAAAATATGCGTGTGATGAATATGCTGAAACCTGTTTCAATTAAAAAACTTTCTGGCGATAGATACATTCTTGATATGGGTCAGAACATGGTTGGTTGGTTGCAAATCAAAGTAAAAGGCTCAAAAGGAAAGCAAATTAAACTGCGTTTTGCAGAATCGTTACAAGATAATGGCGAACTTTTTACAGCCAATCTTCGCAACGCAAAATGTACTGATTTATACACTCTAAAAGGTGGCGAACAAGAAACCTGGGAACCGACTTTTGCCTATCGTGGTTTCAGATATGTAGAACTTTCGGGTTACACTTATCAACCTTCTGTAAATGATTTTGTAGGAAAAATGATTTACGATAACATTAAAACTGTTGGAACTTTCGAAACTTCGGATGCATTAACTAACCAGATTTTTAAAAATGCCTGGTGGGGAATTGCAGGGAATTACAAGGGAATTCCAATCGATTGTCCGCAAAGAAACGAGCGTATGCCTTGGTTGGGAGATCGAGGTGCGGTGGCTTACGGCGAAAGTTTTGTTTTTGATAACGGACGATTTTATACCAAATGGTTACAGGATATCAGAAATTCGCAAAAGGAAGATGGCGCTATTCCTGATGTTGCACCAGCGTTCTGGCGATATTATAGCGATAACATGACGTGGCCTGGTGCAATGCTTTTGGTTACCGAAATGGTTTACAAGCAAACGGGAGACATTTCTGCGGTGCGGGATAATTATCCAGCGATGAAAAAATGGCTTGCTTACATGCAGAGCCGCTACATGCAAGATTATATTTTAACCAAAGATAGTTACGGCGATTGGTGCATGCCTCCAATTACCATTGAATTCGGTCGAGGGAAAAGTGCCGATAAAAAATATCCATCCGCATTAATTTCAACAGCTTATTATTATCATTTTACACAGTTGATGATTCAGTTTGGACAAGCGATTGGAAATGAAGAGGATGTTAAGAATTACCAGGCTTTGGGAAACAAAATCAAGGAAGCTTTCAATAAGAAATATTATAATGATAAAGGTTATTATGCTTCCAATGCTTTAACGGATAACATTATTCCGCTTTATTTTGGCATGGTTCCGAAAGATAAAGTTGAGGAAGTTTTTAAAAATATTACATACACAGTTGAGGTTACCAATAAAGGACATTTGAGCAATGGTTTGGTTGGTATTCAGTGGCTAATGCGCTGTTTGAATGACTATGGTAGACCAGATTTGGCTTACACGGTTGCGACTCAAAAAACTTATCCAAGTTGGGGATATATGGTTGATAATGGTGCAACAACGATTTGGGAATTATGGAATGGCAATACTGCCGACCCGAAAATGAATTCGCAAAACCATGTAATGATGCTTGGCGATTTGTTAATCTGGTATTACGAAAACCTTGCGGGAATTAAATCAGAAAGCGCAGCTTTTAAAAAAATTATCATGAAGCCTGAAATGATAAACAGTTTGAGTTCGGTGAATGCAAGCTATAATTCAGTTTATGGAACAATAAAAAGCAGTTATAGTAAAACAACAAAAGCATTTAACTGGAATGTTACCATTCCACCAAATACTACAGCTTTGCTTTACATTCCTGCGGCTAATAAAAATGAAGTTACAGAGAAATTGAAATCAGTTAAGGATCTAAAATTTATAAAAATGGAAGATAACAGCGCAATTTATGAGGTTGGCTCGGGAGATTATTCTTTTGTTGTGGAAGGGAAGTAATTTGCTTTGTAATTCTGAACATAGTGAAGAATCTCCAAGCGATGGAAGAGTGCTCTAAGTGCTAATCGGTTGCAGATTCTTCGTTGCACTCAGAATGACAACACCTGGATCAAAGCAGGGAAATCATTTGAATAAGGTTAAAAGATTTCTCCACCATGGTGGAAATGATGGGGAAGGAGTAATGATTTGTTTCGTTTCATCGTCATTGCGAGGTACGCAGCAATCTTACAACGACAGCATTAGGATTGCTTCGTACCTCGCAATGACGACCGTTTATATAAAACGTTTAAAAATATTTGATAAACCTAAATGGAAATACAATTATGAGAAAGTTTTTAAAGCCACTAATGTTACTGACTTTGCTGCTAACCACAGTGAATGTCTTTAGTCAAACAAAAGATGTGGTAGTGCCCGAGGAAATACTAACTAAAGCAAAAGAATGGGTTGGTGCGTTAAATTTAACAGATGCTAAGAAAAAGACTGCAGCAGAAAATGCTATTGCAGTTCATTTAACAACAATAAGAGATTGGCATAACGAACATCCATCATCAACCGTTCCTGACGGGATAAACCCTGTTACTGGAAATAAATTAAGTGATTTGGATAAGCAAATTATTGCCGATTCGGCCATGCCTTCAAGTGTTCATCAGGCTTTAATGGATGGTTTGAACCAGAATCTATCTCCAGAACAAGTTGAAACTATCCTAGATAAATACACCATTGGGAAAGTAGAATTTACAATGAAAGGTTACAAAGCCATTGTTCCAGATTTAACGGCTGATGAAGAGGCTAAGATTTCAGGTTTCTTGAAGCAAGCTAGAGAACAGGCTGTTGATTATAAAAATATGAAACAAATTTCTGCAATTTTTGAAATCTATAAAACGAAATCAGAGCAAATGCTGAACAATAACGGACGCAGCTGGAGAGCGCTTTACAGTGCTTACACTAAAAAGATAAAAGAGGAGAAAGCAAATAAGG
Organism: Pedobacter ginsengiterrae; assembly: GCF_039537385.1. Classification (NCBI taxonomy): domain Bacteria; kingdom Pseudomonadati; phylum Bacteroidota; class Sphingobacteriia; order Sphingobacteriales; family Sphingobacteriaceae; genus Pedobacter; species Pedobacter ginsengiterrae. The sequence continues at coordinate 432,083 of NZ_BAABAK010000001.1, read as the reverse complement.
CAAAGCAGTAAACATTTTGCTTAGGCTTATCGTCGTTGCGAGGCACGAAGCAATCCTAAAGCGGTCGCTACAACTATAGTAGTAAGATTGCTTCGTACCTCGCAATGACGACCGTAGATAGATAGTTGATTTAAATAAAATTATGTTAAAAAGAAAAATATATATCACATTAGGACTTGCTTTTGCACTTGCAGCAAGCGCTAAGGCTCAGGTAGAAAAATGGCAAACTGGAGTTGTAAAACAAGAATATCTATATGATAAAGCCCCATTTCCGTCGTGCCATTCTGCAACCATTGCCGAAACTTCGACAGGTTTAGTAGCTTCTTTCTTTGGTGGAACAAAAGAAAGAAACCCTGACGTGGAGATTTACATCAGTCGTTTTGTTGATGGGAAGTGGTTAGCACCAGTTTCTGTAGCAAATGGTGTTCAACCAGATGGCAAAAGATTACCAACCTGGAATCCTGTATTATATCAGGTTCCTGGCGGAGATTTAGTATTGTTTTATAAAATCGGACCCAAACCATCAGAATGGTGGGGCTTAATGAAAACATCAAAAGATGGTGGAATAACTTGGTCGGAAGCTACAAAATTACCAGATGGAAATATTGGTCCTGTTAAAAATAAACCTATTTTATTAAGCAATGGAAATCTTTTTGCGCCATCAAGTAAAGAGGGCGATGGCTGGAAAATTCATTTTGAGGTAACAAAAGACAACGGTAAAACCTGGAGAACAGTTGGTCCGTTGGTTGAAAACGGAATCAAAGCTATTCAACCAAGTATTCTGCAGCATGGTAATGGGAAGTTACAGATTTTAGCCAGAACTGCTAATCGGGCAATTGCAGAATCATGGTCGGAGGATAACGGAGAAACCTGGACGCCAATGACCAAAACCTCCTTACCTAATAATAACTCTGGGACTGATGCCGTAACTATGAAAGATGGTCGACATGTATTGGTTTATAACCATGTTTTGCCTCCAGGCGATTTAGCCAAAGGCGCAAGAACTCCTCTGAATGTTTCGCTTTCTAAAGATGGAAAAGAATGGTACGCAGCCTTAATTTTAGAAGATTCGCCGATTAGCCAATATTCTTACCCTGCTGTAATTCAAACTGCTGATGGTATGTTACACTTTATTTATACCTGGAGAAGGGAAAAAATCAAGCATGTGATTGTCGATCCATCAAAGTTGAAATTGAAGAAAATTAAAAATGGTGTTTGGCCAAAATTGAACGGTTACACTGCACCAGTAATTACGGAAACTAAAAGCGAAGAACCATGAGATTAGATAAGTCTTCATTTTTTCAAACCGTCATTTCGACCGCAGTGGAAAAATGTTTTAGCAATGGTTTTTGCATTCGTCTTGCTGAATTTATCTCAGCATCTTTAAAGCAATATGTCTATTCATTTAAGACCCTAAAACAAGTTCAAAATGGCGTACGTTCATTATCTGCATCATGCTATTCCCCTTTGGAGGGGGCAGGGGGAGGGATTTTTAGAAAATTTACTTTAGTGATTTTTTCTTTCTTCCTTTTTACAAACCTCTCCGCCCAAACCCAAAACACAGATAAATTTTATAAAAAACCACTTGTTGATGTTCTAAAAGAAATTCAAACGCGTTTTAAGGTTCAGATTAAATATTCTGAGCCACAGGTAAAAGATAAGTGGGTAAACTACGCCGATTGGCGTTTTCGTGCTGATGTAGATGAAACACTCGCCAATGTGCTTACACCTTTGGATATGAAAGTAAACAAAGAAAAGCCAGGCGTTTATAAACTGAAAGAATACGAATATTATCGTTGGGAAGTTCAGGATGGATGGGCCTATTTGGATCAGTTGGGTACAAAATATACTGACCAAGCCAGCTGGGAAAAACGCAAAGCGGAAATCAAGCCAGAGCTTTACAAAGCTTTGATGTTATCGCCATTACCAGCAAAAATAAATTCGAAACCAATTGTTACGGCAAAACGGATTTTCGATGGATATTCAGTAGAAAATATCGCCTTGGAAATACTTCCAGGTGTTTGGATAAATGGTTCGTTGTACAAGCCATTAAATGCAAAGGGTAAAATTCCAGTGGTCTTAAGTCCCGATGGGCATTGGGAAAAGCAGCGTTACCGAGCCGATTGTCAGCTTCGCTGTGCTACAATTGCCAGAATGGGGGCAATGGCATTTAGTTATGATTTATTTGCGTGGGGCGAATCGATGCTTCAGTTTAAATACGAAGATCATCGCCGAAGTTTAGCTCAAACCGTTCAAACTTTGGGTGGGATAAGAATTTTGGATTATTTCACATCCTTAAAAGAAACAGATACAAGTAGAATAGGTATAAGCGGCGGTTCTGGAGCTGGAAGTCATTCAATTTTAATGACGGCCATGGATGACAGGATTAAGTTGAGTGCACCCGTTGTAGCGATGTCGTCATATTTCTATGGCGGTTGTCCTTGCGAAAGCGGTATGCCAATCCATCAATGTGGAGGTGGAACAGATAATGTAGAATTGGCTGCAATGGCAGCTCCTCGTCCACAGTTATTGGTATCGGATGGTGGCGACTGGACAGCTCATACTCCACAACATGATTTTCCCTACTTACAAAAAATGTACGGTTATTATGGTGTGAAAGATAAGGTCGAGAATGTGCATCTTCCTAATGAAAAACACGATTTCGGCATTAACAAGCGCATTGCACTTTACGATTTTTTAAATAAAAACTTCAAGCTTAATGGTGCTACTGTAAAAGATAAAACAGGGAAATACGACGAAAGTAAAGTAACCATCGAGAAAGAAAGTGCAATGTATGTTTTCGGAGATAAGGGCGAAAAATTGCCTAAAAATGCTGTGATGGGATTTGAGAACTTGGAAAAGTTATTTCCACTAAATGGGATGAAGTAAAATGATGAACAAACCCCAGAATAGAAGGGCTTTTATTGGTCATGTTGCTTTATTAACTGGGGCATTAATGATTCCTGATCAATTGCTATTTGCAGCCGAGAAAAAGAACACATACAAAGTTGCGGTAATTGATTTGATGATTTTAAAACGTCAGAAAATTAGTGCGTTGCCGCTGGCGAAAGAAATTGGTGCCGACGGATTGGAAATTGATATGGGAGGTTTGGGAAACAGAGAAACTTTTGATAATAAACTGGCCGACCCAAAAGTTAGACAAGAATATTTAGATAAAGCAAAAGAATTGAATTTGGAGATTTGCTCATTGGCAATGACTGGCTTTTATGCGCAATCATTCGCTACTCGACCAACTTATCAAAAAATGATTCAGGATTGTTTGGATACAGCGAAGGCAATGAACGTTAAAGTGGTGTTTCTTCCGCTTGGTGTTCAGGGCGATTTAGTTAAAAACCCAGAGCTACGCGGACCTATTGTTGACAGGTTGAAAATAGCTGGAAGATTGGCTTCAATAGCGGGTATTGTGATTGGAATTGAAACATCTTTAGATGCGACAGGCGAACTTAAGTTATTGAAAGATGTAGGCTCCAAATATGTGAAAAGCTATTTCAATTTCTCCAATGCAATTAAAAATGGAAGAGATTTACATCAGGAGCTTAGGATTTTGGGCAAGAAGAATATTATTCAAATTCATGCAACTAATGAAGATGGCGTTTGGCTGCAAAACGACCCGAAAATTGATTTGAAAAAAGTGAAAGAAACCCTGGATAATATCGGTTGGAAAGGTTGGTTAGTGGTGGAAAGAAGTAGAGATGCAAGTCAGCCAACAAACGTAAAATATAATTTTAGTGCCAATACGAATTGCCTAAAATCGATTTTTCAACCGAAATAATTTATGGATAGGCTAAAAATCTGTTTCAACATAATTTATGGCTTTTGTAACTTAATGTTACGTGAGGACACGTACCATGGCTTTGGGTATGCTTACCGAGACTTTGTGCGCTTGCCTTGGTTCGTGTCCTCACGAACCAATAGGTACAAACCATTTTTCATTGCAATTCTTTTATTTTTATTATCCTTCAAAGCAAGTGCTGTAGATATTTACGTATCCTTAAAAGGCATAGATACAAACTTAGGCACCAAAGAAAAACCACTAGCAACACTTCATGCTGCGATTAGAAAAGCCCGCGAATTAAGGCGTTTAAATGATTCTTCGATAAAAAATGGAGTCAAGATTATTATGGGTAAGGGCATTTACCAACTTCATGAACCTGTAGTTCTTCGCCCTGAAGATTCGGGAACGAAGGATAGTCCTACCGAAATTATTGCGAATGAAAAAGTTGTTTTGAGTGGTGGCGTGAAAATCAAAGGCTGGAAAAAGCTAAGCGGAAATGTTGTTGGTTTGCCAAAAGAATCCATAGGAAAAGTTTGGGTAACAGATGTTCCAAACTTTGATGGAAGTGATTTGCAATTCAGACAGCTTTGGGTAAATGGAAATAAAGCCATTCGGGCAAAAAATTACAATGGCGATGCAATGGGAAGGATTTTATCCTGGAATAAAGAAACTGAAACCTGTAAAATTCCAATCCAAAAAGGTATTAATTTAGCCAATGTTAAAGGCATGGAAATGCTTATTCATCAGTGGTGGGCAATTGCTAATTTGAGGGTAAAATCTGTAAAAGTAGTAGGAAAAGAAGCAGAACTTTCTTTCATGCAACCAGAAAGCCGCATTCAATCCGAACATCCCTGGCCTGCACCATGGATTTCTGATCAAACGGGAAATTCTGCGTTTTACCTTTTCAATGCCATCCAATTTTTAAACGAGCCAGGAGAATGGTTCGGAGATTTGAAAAATCACAAACTCTATTATTGGCCAAAATCATCAGAAAATATGCTGAATGCAGAAGTTATAGCGCCGGCCATTGAAAATCTTTTGAAAATTGAGGGAACGGTTGACAATCCTGTTTCTTTTGTAAACTTTAAAGGAATTTCTTTTGAGCATTCTACCTGGTTAAGGCCATCAAAACATGGTCATGTGCCGCATCAGGCAGGTATGTATATGCTCGATGCTTATAAACTCAAAACCGCAGGAACGCCTGACAAGGCTGCTTTGGAAAATCAGGCCTGGGTTGGCCGACCAGCATCAGCAGTTGAAGTTACTTACGCAAATCATACTTCGTTTGAAAATTGTCGATTTGAACACTTGGCTTCGACAGGGTTAGACTACAAAAAAGGAACATCTGATAATTTGATTCAGGGTAATTTATTCAAAGATGTTGGAGGATCGGCAATTTTGATTGGAACATTTTCCGATGAAGCAACTGAAGTGCATTTGCCTTACAATCCATCAGATAAGCGAGAAATTTCTACAAACGATAGAATCGAAAATAATTTAATTACTGATGTAACCAATGAAGATTGGGGTGCAGTTGGTATTGGCGCAGGTTATGTAAGAGGCATTAAAATTTTGCATAACGAAATTAGCGATGTTTCTTATTCAGGCATTAGCATGGGTTGGGGTTGGACTAAAACCCAAAATGCGATGAAAGATAATACAATAAGCGCTAACAAAATCCATCACTACGGAAAACATATGTACGATGTTGCAGGGATTTATACTTTATCGGCGCAGCCAGAATCTTTTATCACAGAAAACGTAATCGATAGTATTTACAAAGCGCCTTATGCGCATCTTCCTGAGCACTGGTTTTATCTATATACGGATGAAGGTTCATCGTATTTCACCATAAAAAATAATTGGACACCAAGCGAAAAGTATCTTCAAAATGCCAACGGACCAAATAATTTATGGGAAAACAATGGACCAAAAGTTTCTGAAAGGATTAAGCAACAGGCAGGTTTGGAAAAACCTTTTCAATTTTTGTTAAAAGAGAAATCTGTTTATTCAAATCGTGGAATAAATCAAGCGGAAGATAAATCGGTAGTTTTTGAACTGATTTTCAAAAATGATAATCTGCCAGGAAATAAAGATTTGGAAAACTTTGCAAAAGAGAACAATCTGCAAGCAAGTTCTATTTACAAATGGAATAATCGGTTAGTTATTTATACTTCTAGCTTAAAAGTAGAGAGTTTACAGCAAACTTTGAAACGCTTGAATGCGCAAGAAATAAAGCTTTATGATAACTTGTTTTATGATTTCAACAGAGAAAAAAACTGTGGAAACAAACCTGTAGCGGAATGGGATAACATTATTTTATCTGCTAATTTGGTTGAGGATGAAAAGATGCAAAAAGAGTATCTGGATTATCACAAAACTCAGTTTGAAAAGTGGCCGGAAATATCAAAAGGGTTCTGTAATGCTGAATTTCAGCGATTAGCGATTTTTAAAAAGGATAGGCAATTGATGTTGATTATCAGTATTCCGAAAGGAAAGAAATTAGATGATTTGAATCCAAGAACTACCTTGAATAATCCTAAGGTAGATGAATGGAATGCAATAATGAAAAAATACCAGGAAGGTATTGAAGGTACAAAACCTGATGAGGTTTGGGTGTTTTTTAAACCAATAAAATAAAGTAAAACACTCGTGATTACGAGGCACGAAGCAATCCTACAATTATCGTATTCTTTGCGAATTAAGATTGCTTCGTACCTCGCAATGACGACTTAAGAAATAAAAAATAATATCATGTTAAGATTAGGGATTTTAGGTTTAGGAGAGGGCAGAAGTACAATTTCTGCATCATTGGCGAGCAAAAAATTTAAGCTCATTCAAATTTGCGATGCCAATAAAAAGCTTTGTGAAGAACGTGCTTTGGAATTTGATTTCCAAAATTGGACAACCAGTTATGAAGATATGTTAACTAGTGATAAAATCGATATGATTGCGATTTATACACCAGATCACTTGCATTTCGAGCATATCAAATTGGCTTTGCAACATGGAAAACATGTGGTTTGTACTAAACCTTTTATTGATGATTTGGCTCAGGCAAATGAGTTATTGGAACTGGCAAAGAAATCAAGGAAGAAAATTTTTGTCGGTCAAAGTTCACGCTTTTTTGAGCCAGCGATGCGACAAAAAAAGGATTTTGATAAAGGTTTAATTGGCGAATTGATTACAATAGAAAGTCACTACCATGCAGACCATCGCTGGTTTTTAGAAAAAGGTTGGTCTCTAAAACAATCCTTCAAATGGCTTTATGGCGGTTTAAGCCATCCTGTAGATTTTATCCGCTGGTATATGCCCGATATTGAAGAAGTAATGGGTTATGGCATGTTAAGTAGTAACGGTTTAAAAGCTGGGATAAAAAATGTTGATACCATGCACTTTATTTTCAAAGCGAAAGACGGCAGAATTGCGAGAGTAAGTGGAGCATACACAGGACCTACGCAGCCTGCAAGTCGCGATAGTGGAATGAGTTGCATTCTACGTGGAACAGAAGGCGCTAGTCAGGCCGATTATCACGAATTACGTTATTCTGTTACCACCAAAACGGGCGAAGAAAAAATTATTACCTGGGGCGATTCAACCTTGAAACATTATTTCCGTTTCGAAGGCCAAAGCCATCATGCAGGCGAATACCAAAACTACCTTGATTATTTTGCAGATAGCATCAATAATAAATTTACAGCTTATCCAGATTTAAAAGAGGGAATCGGAACGGTTGCACTGTTGCAAGCTATGGATAAATCAATGGAGATAGGTTTGCCAGTAAAAATTGATGAGATTTTGAAAGCCAATAACATTACAAGGGAATCAATAGGATTGTAATTTCGGTCAGTAAGGACACGCATCGAGGCAATAGAATTTTATTTTTTTGCCACGGAAACATTAACAACACGGAATAAATTTGAATTAATAATTAATTAAAACGGTCGTCATTGCGAGGTACCAAGCAATCTTAATAGGTGTGCTATTCATACACATAATTGTACGATTGCTTTTTACCTCGCAATGACGGGGCGCATAAAAAACAGCTCCGTGAATTCTGTGTTTCCGGGGCAAAACTTAAACCAAACTAACCAAATAAATCAATGGGAAACATTGTAGAACGTTTAACTAATTTAGATTACTTTATAGTCGTCGCTTACCTTGTTATATTGATTATAATCGGGTATCGAGCCAGTTTCTCTAAGAAGAAAGGAGAAGATGAAACCTTATTCTTAGCGAATAAATCCCTGAACTGGTCGAGCATTGGCTTTAATATGTGGGGTACCAATGTTGGTCCATCTATGCTCCTTGCATTTGCTAGTATTGGTTACAGTACAGGCATTGTTGCTGTAAATTTCGATTGGTATGCTTTTATATTTTTGTTTTTGTTGGCGATAGTTTTCGCACCGAAGTATCTAGCTGCAAAAGTAAGTACCATGCCAGAGTTTATGGGGAATCGTTATGGCGATTCGACCCAGAATATATTAGCCTGGTATGCATTGGTAAAGATTTTAATATCCTGGCTATCTCTTGGCTTATTTGCTGGAGGCTTTTTGGTCCGGCAGATTTTAGGAATCCCAATGTGGCAATCGGTTACAGTTTTAGTCGCTTTCGCTGGTCTATTTACCTTTTTCGGTGGCTTAAAAGCCATTGCCAAAGTGAATGTTTTTCAGATGATTTTACTGATTGCGGTTTCGCTTTCGCTGATGCTCTTGGGGTTAAATAAGGTTGGAGGAATTTCGGCTCTATATGCAAAAACACCGCATCATTTTTGGAATTTAATTCAGCCAGCAAGCGACCCGAAATATCCATGGTATGCAATTCTACTAGGTTATCCAGTTGCTGCAGTCGCATTTTTCTGTACAGACCAATCTATGGTTCAGTCGGTTTTGGGCGCTAAAAATTTAAAGCAAGGTCAGCTAGGCGTGAGCTTTATTGGTTGGTTAAAAATTCTTTCCTTGCCGCTTTTTATCGGGACGGGAATACTTTGTTACGTGCTCTTTCCAAACCTGAAAGACCCAAATGAGGCTTATATGACTATGGTTACCAATTTATTTCCCCCTGGAATGAACGGCTTGGTTATCGTGGTGCTCATTGCTGTCTTGGTAGGTACAATTGGTTCATCTTTAAACTCATTGAGTACCGTTTTTACGATGGATATTTATGTAAAGAAAATTAATCCGCAAGCCAGTAATAAACAGATTATTAATATTGGAAGATGGGCAGTTGTAGCAGGTTGCATCTTTGCAGTAATTGTCGTTTTGGCTATCGATAATATCAAAGGTTTGAATTTGTTTGATGTTTTTCAATCGGTTTTAGGCTTTATTGCTCCGCCACTTTCTGTTGTGTTTTTACTTACTGTTTTCTGGAAAAGAACAACAAGGAAGGCTGTAAACTTTACACTTTCAATCGGTTCAATCTTAAGTTTGGGTGTTGGCGTAACTTATTTATGGATTCTACCTCCAGATAAGTATCCATTTTGGCCACATTATTTGATGCTTTCTTTTTTCATTTTTGCAGGATTATTGGTCATCGCTATGCTGATTTCTTTATTAGATAGAACCCCAAGTATTTACACTATAAATGAGGAACATCAATCTAACATTGAAAAACCCGATAAAGCAGTCTGGATTTCGTGGATCGCACTTGCTGTGGTTATGGTTGCGCTTTATATTTTCTTTAACGGACATTAAATAAACTAAGTAACAAGATAAGTCGTCATTTCGATTGAAGCGCAGCGTAATAGAGAAATCCTTGAATCTAGCTCACTTCAAGTTCAAAGATTTAGATTAAATAACATTATGAAAAACTTAAAAAAAATACTTTTACTCTCAATTTTTACTTGTTTAACATATCCGATTTTTGCTCAAAAAGCATCATGGATTTGGTACCCCGGCGATTTTGATATTTACATGAGCAACGTGATGCAAAATCGCAGAACGGAACGTGGCTCGTTTTTTCCAGTATTTTGGAAAATGGATAGTCATTATGTTTTGGTCGATTTCCATAAGGAATTTACACTTAGCCAACCCGAAGAAGTTAAGCTTTTTGTAGAGGGAACTTACAATGTAAAAATTGATGGTCAGGCGATTTCGGGATTTCCAAAAACCATTCAAATTCCTGCAGGAAAACATAAATTGAGCTTAAAAGTATATAGTCAGGGAGCTCTACCCGCCATTTTTGTACAGGGTAAAACCGTAGTTTCTGATGAAACCTGGTTAACTACTTTTGAAGATAAGGAGTGGATAGATCAAAGTGGCAAGGTTTCGGATAAATCGGGTACAACTTTCGTAACTGCTGGTTCTTGGAATTTAACCGACCCTAATGTTTTGCCATCAAAATTTAAATTACCAGTGGTAGCACATTTTGCTACTAAAAAAGAAATTGCAGGCAAGGGTTATGTTGCCGATTTTGGTAAAGAAACTTTTGGTTTCATTAAAGTACATGGCTTAAAAGGTAAGGGAAAACTAAACCTGTACTATGGAGAATCAAAAGAAGAGGCTTTATCAATTGATAAATGTGAAACACTAGATTTCTTGGATATAGATTTAGCGCAGAAAAAGGATTCCATCATGCCACTCTCTAAAGCTTTCAGGTATGTAAATTTTCAACCAGACAACGGCGTTACAGCAGATTCTATTTCAATGCTTTACGAATATGCGCCTGTTACCGAACGTGGAAGTTTCAAATCATCTGATACAGAGTTAAATAAAATTTATGATGTAGCTAAATATACTTTCCAATTAAACACGCGTGAGTTTTTTATCGATGGCATAAAACGCGACCGTTGGGTTTGGAGCGGAGATGCTTATCAAAGTTATTTAATGAATTATTATTCATTTTTCGATGCACCAACAGTTAAAAGAACATTGCTTGCCCAACGCGGTAAAGACCCCGTAACAGCGCATATTAATACCATTATGGATTATTCTTTCTATTGGTTTTTAGGGATTTACGATTACTATAAATATACTGGCGATGAAAAATTTGTACAGGATATTTATCCCCGCATGCAATCACTTATGACTTACATTGATGGTAGAAAAAATAAAAATGGTTTATTAGAATGGATGCCAGGCGATTGGATTTTTATTGATTGGGCCGATAAATTAAGCAAAGATGGAGAGGTAAGTTTTGAGCAATTATTATACGCCAGAAGTTTAGAAACAATGGCTTTGTGCGCTAAATTAGCAAATGATTCAGAAAATGCAGCTAAATACGATGTTGAAGCAAAGGCATTAAAAGCAAAGATTTTCGAACTATATTGGAATCAAAATAAGCAGGCGTTAGTACATAGTCGTGTTCAAGATAAGCCTACAGATAATGTAACGCGTTATGCCAATATGTTTGGTATTTTCTTCGATTACTTTACGCCAGAGCAAAAGATTGCTGTAAAAGAAAATGTGCTTTTAAATGATAAAATCGCAAAAATTACTACACCATACATGCGCTTTTATGAACTCGAAGCCTTATGTGCAATGGGCGAGCAATCCTATGTGTTAAAAGAAATGAAAAGCTATTGGGGTGGGATGTTAAAACTCGGTGCCACTTCCTTTTGGGAAGAATATAATCCTGATAAAAAAGGCGTAGAGCATTTAGAAATGTATGGTCGCCCATACGGAAAAAGCCTTTGCCACGCCTGGGGCGCAAGTCCGATTTATTTATTAGGGAAATATTATTTAGGGGTGAGTCCGGTTACTGCGGGCTACGAAACCTACAACATTGAACCAAGTTTAGGTGGTTTAGAATGGATGGAAGGTAAAGTACCAACTGTAAACGGCGATATTTCTGTTTACATGAACAAAAAGGAAATTAAAGTTAGTTCGGCCGTGGGAACAGGCACGCTTAAAATCAAAAGTAAATCGAAGCCAGTTGTTAAAGGCACCGAAGTTAAGGAGGTTTCAAAAGGTAAGTATGAAATTACGATAGAAAAAGGTAAGGATTATTTGGTGAAGTACAGCGGTTAGAAGCTTATTACCGTCATTGCGAGGTACGAAGCAATCTTAAAACGCTAGATAGAAAACCTTAGTAGTAAGATTGCTTCGTACCTCGCAATGACGATAGTTTGATAAAGGAAATGGATTTTGAAAAACCAAACCTAACTAAAACAAACCCGATTGTAGTGGAAATACTTTTAAAATAGCAGCAACCTTGAATATGCTGTCATGCTGAGGCACGAAGCATCTGTTTCATCGATTGCAGATGCTTCGTGCCTCAGCATGACAAAAGTTTTATTAAAAGATTGAAACGAAAAGCGGGACTGCTGTAACCGATTAGCATAGCTATAGCTTTTCAAATAAATTTAAAACTTGAGGAATTAAGGTTAAACCCCAATCCTTTGTTCAATTTTTTTAACGCATTTGTAGGCTTCTTCTAAAATTACGTCGTTTTCAATTGCCTTATCTGCATTTAAGGCATTTAACATAGAAATGGTTAAACAAGCTATGATTCCGTTTTTATCGGCAACACCGATTGGAACAGAAATATCTGTTACGCCTGATACCGAGTCGCTATTTTTAAAATATGAGCCTGTTTGTTGGATTTCTGACAAAGAAGTTAAAAAATCTTCTTGTTGTTGTTTAGCATATTTTTTGAAGATACTGTTGTTTTTTAAAACTGTACTTCGCTCACTTTCGGGCATATAAGCCAATAAAACCTTACCAGATGCGGTTAAAGGCAAAGGGAATAAATTTCCTTCTTCTATAGAAAGCGCAATTGGCCCAGGGCTTTTAGCATGGATAATTACCATTACCTGATTCATGTAGAAAATACTTAAATGACAAGACTGGCGAATGGTATTTGCAAGCTCTTCTAAAGGAAATTGTGCTGCTTTTCTTAATTCATCAATCGGTGAGTGACGGTGGGAAAGATAGAAAAGCTTAAGTGATAAACGGTATTTACCCGAAACTTCATCACGGAGAATATAACCACGGCTTTCTAAACTCATCAACATCCTATAAATTTCATTAGGTGTTTTTTCAATTCCTGTAGCAATTTCGGTTTGCGATAATGGAACTGACTGAGCAGACAAATATTCAAGTATATCTAACCCCTTATCTAATGCTGGGGCCTGGTATTTAGTATCGTTATTCATTGGAGGTAATTTAAACAAACTTAATGATTTGGATGAAAAAAAATAATTTATATATGAATAGAAAGTTCATTATAAAAGTTACATTCATATATGAAATATATATTTATATTTGAGTTAATCAGATATACGGAAAAGAGTATGAGCCTTAAGCCTTGCACAAATTGTGCGGTAAGTCCTATATCTGATAAGATGTTAACAAAATATTAACCCTAACTAATCATTACTATTTTCTTAAACACAACTCAGATAATCTTCTAAGGATTATCAAAAAATAACCTAACCAAATTAAAATTCGATTATGAACCCAATTAAACGCAAAAGCTATTGCCGATTTAGGCTACGCTATGTATTAATCGCCAAACTCTTAGCTATTATGATGTTTGTCGCGGTTTCTGGATATGCCCAGACATTACCGAGTACATTTATTATTAAAGGGACAGTGACATCGCAAAAGGGCGAAACATTACCTGGTGTGAGCGTTAAGGTGAAAGGGACAAGTGTTGGGGCGACGACAGATAACGACGGAAAATATTCAATTTCTGCTGCTTCGGGTAATGTAACTTTAGTTTATTCTTTTGTGGGTTTTACCATTCAAGAAGTAGAAGTAAACAATCGCAATAACATTAATGTAAAACTTGCTGAAGAGCAAAATGACCTGGATGAAGTAATTGTTGTGGGTTACGGTACACAAAAGAAAATAAACTTAACTGGTGCCGTTGCAACGGTAAGTGGTGCAACCTTAACAGAAAGACCCGCCCCGAATGCAGCTAATTTAATACAAGGGCGTATTACAGGTGTTCAAGTTACGCAGCCATCGGGCGAACCAGGAAGAGATAATCCAAATTTTTTAATCAGAGGAAGATCTACTTATGGTGGTAGTACCGATCCATTAACATTAATTGATGGTGTTGCAGGTTCGTTTAATAATTTATCGCCAGATGACATTGAGAATGTAACGGTGTTAAAAGATGCATCGTCTGCTGCGATCTATGGAGCTAGAGCTGCTAACGGTGTAATATTAGTAACTACCAAAAAAGGTAAAAAAGGCGAAACGGTTTTTAGTTACCGCACAAATTTTGCCCGACATACGCCAACTGCATTGCCAGATTTGATTACTAATTCTGCGCAGTATATGGAAATGTATAATACTGCGGCGGCTCGTTCTGGTATCGCTTTCAGATATCCACAGGCAGATATTGATTTATACAGAAATTCGCCAGATAAGGCACAATATCCAGATTTTGATAATATGGATTATTATATTAATCCTGCAAATGTGATGCAGCATAACCTGTCTATTTCTGGTGGAAGTGATAAAAGCACATTTAATATTTCAGCTGGTTACTTAGATCAAAATGCTGTTTTTGAAGGATATAAATTTAAACGTTATAATGCTTTACTAAACTATAATAACAATCTAACCAAAAGTATAAGTGTTGGTACTATTATCAACATGACTTATAAAGACCGTAAAGAACCACCTTTTACTGGTGAGAATATGGCTTTATTGGTTTACGCTGCTGGTCCGCTTTATGGTCCGTTTTTACCAGATGGAAGTGGAAGAATTGTTTCGAGAGCATATGCAAATGAAGGTAGAAATAGGAATCCGCAAGAGGCTTATGCAATGGGTGAGCAAACCACAAAGGAATACAATGTAAACGCTCAGGCTTACATCGATATTAAACCATTTAAAGGCTTAACATGGAGTTCGAAGGTAGCTATTAACTATGTTGATGAATATTATAAAATGTATCAGCATCCATATTCGGCGTATTTACTTCAGGATAGGGCAGCAGTAACAAATGAATATGTTGCAAACTCTTTTGGTCCTGATATTTTAGGTGTTACCGATCAGTATTCGAAAGTTTTAAATCCAACCGTTTATTCGACTTTAACTTACGAGAAAACTTTAGGTACTGGTCATAACCTGAAGGCTTTAGCTGGTTTTGAACAGTTATCTTATAAAAATCAAAATTTAAGAGGAAGAAGAATTAGTACGGTAGCTCCAGTTTTAGAAGATCTTACAGGTTATTCTGCATCGGGCGAATCTCTATATTTTACACATCCAAGATTACCATCTTTGGCTGCACCATCTGAGTGGGGAATGAGATCGTTATTTGGAAGAA
Source organism: Pedobacter ginsengiterrae (assembly GCF_039537385.1). Lineage (NCBI taxonomy): Bacteria > Pseudomonadati > Bacteroidota > Sphingobacteriia > Sphingobacteriales > Sphingobacteriaceae > Pedobacter > Pedobacter ginsengiterrae. The sequence goes on along the minus strand of NZ_BAABAK010000001.1, from coordinate 417,067 downwards.
TTAATTACGATTATAAAGGTAAATATCTATTAGAAGCTAATTTACGTTACGACGGAACCTCTAAAGTTTCTCCTGATTACAGATGGGGTGTATTTCCATCGTTCTCTGCTGGCTGGTTAGTTTCAGAAGAAAGTTTCTTGAAAGATAAATTAAGCTGGTTAAGTAGTTTCAAAATTAGAGGTTCATACGGTACACTTGGTAACCAGGATATCGGTACTTATTTATACCAAGATAATATCATCATCAATAACGTAAATTATCCATTTGGTAATGGTGCATTACAACAAGGCGGTGTTATTAACGATTTTAAAGATGTTAGTTTAAGATGGGAATCAACCAGAAGTATTGATGTAGGTTTTGATTTAAACGTTAAAAATGGACTATTCGGTGCTACTTTCGATTGGTTCAGGCGTTCTACCTTCGATATTTTAGCAAGACCAACCGTTCCATTGAGTTTAGGTTTAGGCGCATCAACAGTTAACGATGGAAAAATGAGGAGTCAAGGTGTAGAATTAGCCTTAACCCACCAAAATAGAATTGGCGAATTTACATACAGCTTAAATGCATTAATTTCTACAGCCAAAAATAAAGTAATTGAACTTAGAACGCCAGCTAAAGGTAGTACAATAAACGAAGTTGGTTTACCTTATTCTTCTTTCTATTTATATGAATGGGATGGCATTTTCCAGGTTGAAGATATTGGCAATCCAAGTGTGCCTGTACATGAGTTAAATCGTAATCCAAAAGCTGGAGATTTAAAAATGAAGGATGTTAATGGCGATGGAATTGTAAATGCAAACGATAGAGTAGTAGTAGACGGCGCTTATCCTGATTTTAACTATTCTTTCGGTCTAAATTTAGGTTATAAAAGATTTAGCTTCAGTGCATTTTTTCAAGGAGTTGAAGGCATAAAAAATCGTGTAAACAACTGGGGTGTCGATCCTTTTCAACAAGGTACAGCGCCAACCACTAAGTTTTTAAATGCCTGGACACCTGAAAACAGGAGTAATACTGTGCCTGCAATTTATGTTGCTGGTTATAGCGGAGTTGCGCCTTATGCAGCATCTACTTATTATTTACAAGACGCATCTTATTTACGCCTAAAAAATGTAATGCTTGGCTTCGATGTACCAGTTAGTGCTATTTCTAAAATAGGAATTAAAAATTTAAATGTTTATGTATCTGCCGACAATTTATTCACCATCACAAAGTATGAAGGAGGTGATCCTGAAAGAGCAAGTTCTACAGGAAATCTGGCGCAATATCCGCAAACGAAAATTTTTAATGTTGGTTTAAATGTTAAATTCTAAGGTGTATCTCATGAAAAATAAAAATATAATATGGTGTGCTGTATTCGGATTATTAACATTCGGATCTTGCAAAAAAGATTTTTTAGATAAAAATCCATTAAATAGTGTTTCTTCTGAAATTTTTTGGGCATCAGAAACTGATGTTCAAACCGCATTATCTGGTGTATATTCTCGCTTGCAGCAAAACTTTTTAGGTTACGAAAGGGTGTATTTAGATGCTTTGAGTGATAATGCTTTCCCATATCAAAATACCAATCAGGCAAACTTACTGGAAATGACAACAGGAAGTATATCGCCTGGATTGGGAGGTGTTTTACCAAATCTTTATTCATCTCCATATAGAGCGATTACTTCTTGTAATTACTTTTTAGATAATGTAGATCGCGCTCCTGTTACCGAAGCAAAGAAAAATGTTTATAAAGCAGAAGTTCGTTTTATAAGGGCTTTAGCGTATTTCGATTTGGTTCAAAATTTTGGTGGAGTTCCAATTAACACTAATTATCCGAAAACGGTTGATGAAGTTAAAATTCCGAAAAGTACTAAAGAGCAGGTTTATGCATTTATACAGCAAGATTTAGACTTTGCAATCGCAAACTTACCTAACGAAAAATATAATGGACACGCAGTTAAAGGCAGTGCACAAGGTATTAAGGCAAGGGTTTTAATTACGCAGCAGAAATGGGCAGAAGCAGTTCCAGTTTTGAAAGAAATTATGACCGATAATAAATTTGCACTTTCTAACAATTATGCGGCTTTATTTAAAACCAGCGGACAAGCTACTGCTGCTGTTAATACCGAAATTATGTTTTCTACCCAATATCTTGCTCCAACAAATCCGCAAAGAACCTCTCCTGGTGCTGGTGGAATGGATATTGAATTGGGGTGGTTTTCTTTAATTCAGCCATATAAAGATTTAGCTGATGATTATGAAATGACCGATGGAAAACCAAGCGCAGAATCGCCACTATTCAGTGCTGCAAATCCTTATGCAAATCGCGATCCTCGTTTAGATTTAACTATGAAATTGCCAAACGAAATTTGGAGGAATTCTACAAATGTAATCTGGAATGGATTTACGCAATCTTTTACAGGATTTTTAATGGAGAAATACCTTGATTTATCGAGAGCTCCAATTACATCTGCAACAGCTACCCTTACAGATCAGGATTATATTCATCTACGTTACGCAGACATATTATTAATGTATGCTGAAGCTCAAAATGAAGTTAGTGGACCAGATGCAACCGTTTACAAAGCAATTAATGATGTTAGGCAGCGAGTTGGTATTGCAATGCCATTAACCGATCAGTCAAAATACGGTACACAAGTTGCGCTTAGAAACTACATTCGCCACGAAAGACGAATTGAGTTTGCACTTGAAGGTCAGCGCTACAATGATCTAAAACGCTGGAATATTGCACATATAAAGCTACCAACTTTACGTACACCAGCAGGAACGACACTGATTTTTGAAACTAAAAATTATGTTTTGCCATTTCCAGCATCAGAGTTAGATAACAATCCAAAGTTGGTTCAAAATCCAAACTATTAAAATATATACAGAGCTGGGATTATAATTAGTTCCAGCTTTGAATAAAACTTGATGATAAGATATTACAACACAAGGTTAATTTGATATAAAAAACACCCGTTACATTCCATTATTTTTGTAGTTAAGCCTATGCTCTACCAAATATATTATAATAAATTATCTGCCTTAGTTACCTGTAGAAACTTGTTTAAACAAGCTTTATCAGTGCTATTTGTATTGATGTTTCTGGTATTTTCAAGCAAAAATGCTTTAGGTCAGGATATTAGCGTAAATCGTTTAACTTGTGGGTATTTGGTAAATCCAATCGGTGTAGATTTTATTGCTCCAAACTTGAGCTGGAAATTAGAATCATCAAAACACAATGTGATGCAAACCGCTTACCAGATTTTGGTTTCGAGCAGTCAGGCTAATTTAGATAAGCATATTGGTGATGTTTGGGATACTAAAAAAGTAAATTCATCTCAATCGATTCAGGTAAAATATAGTGGTGCAAAACTTTTATCTACTAAAACCTATTATTGGAAAATTCGGGTTTGGGATAATTATAAAAATGAATCTGCCTGGAGCAAAACTGCTTTTTGGCAAATGGGTTTGTTAAATGCTGAAGATTGGAAAGGTGCTAAATGGATTGCGTTTGATAAATTAGCCGATTCAAATGTAAATATCCTGCCAACGGATGGTAAGAAGGATAAGTTCAATGCCAATAATGTTTTGCCGATGTTTCGTAAAGATTTTTCGGTAACGAAAACGATTAAAAAAGCTACAGCTTTTATTTCTGGCTTAGGGCATTTCGAAATGAGTTTGAACGGAGCGAAAGTTGGAGATGATTTTCTTGCTCCTGGCTGGACGAAGTACGATAAGGAGGCTTTGTATGTTACTTACGATATATCCAAACAAGTTAAAAAAGGCGGAAATGCCATTGGCGTAATGCTTGGTAACGGCTTTTATTACGTTCCGCCAGTAAAAGATAGATACAGAAAATTAAAGGTTGCTTATGGTTACCCAAAAATGATTTGTAGAGTTTTGGTTGAATATACTGATGGCACATCTGAAAATGTTATCAGCAATCAGAATTGGAAAACCGATAAATCTCCTGTAACTTTTTCTAGCATTTACGGAGGCGAAGATTACAACGCAAATCTCGAACAAAAGGGATGGAATGTATCAGGTTTTAATGATGGTAATTGGAAATCATCATTAATTGTTGATGGGCCAAAATTGAATGCTCAAAAGGAAGAACCTGTTAAGATTTTCGATAATTTTTCTGCAAAAAATATTACTAGTACAATTAATGGAGAATGGGTTTACGATTTAGGACAAAACTCATCGGCTATAATTGAATTAAAAGTTCGTGGTAAAAAAGGCGATACGATTAAAATTACGCCAGCTGAATTAATAAAGGAAGATGGTTCAGTTACACAGAAAAATATAGGCGGTCCATCTTACTTCAGTTATATTTTAAAAGGCGATGGTTTAGAAACCTGGCGACCAAAATTCTTTTATACAGGTTTTCGCTATTTACAAGTTAAAGGTGGCGTTCCAACTGGAAAAGGAAATACATCAGGCAAAGCCGTAATTGAAGATTTAAGAGCATTGCATATAAGAAATGCAGCAGAGCCAGTGGGGAAATTTTCATCATCTAATGAGTTATTTAACAAAACTTTTAAGCTGATAGATTGGTCGATAAAAAGCAATATGGTAAGTGTTTTTACCGATTGTCCGCACCGCGAAAAACTGGGTTGGCTAGAGCAATTGCATTTAATGGGTAACTCAGTTGGTTATAATTACGATGCTGCACCGCTTTTCAAAAAAGCTTTGCAGGATATGAAAAACTCGCAATTGCCAAACGGATTAATTCCTGAAATTGCACCTGAGTATGTAAAATTTGAGTGGGGTGGTGATATGTTTCGCGATTCGCCTGAATGGGGCAGTAGCGGCATTTTATTACCTTGGTATTTGTATCAGTGGTATGGCGATAAACAGGTAATGGTAGATTATTACCCATTGATGCAACGTTATATCAACTATTTGGCCACTAAAGCTGACCATCATATTTTATCTCAAGGATTAGGCGATTGGTACGATTTAGGTCCGAAACCACCAGGCGTTTCTCAATTAACGCCGATGGGTGTTACTGGAACTGCTATTTATTATTATGATTTAAAGATTTTGGAGAAAATGGCTACGCTTTTAGGTAAAAAAGCAGATGCTATAACTTATTCAAAATTAGCTGTTGAAGTTAGAAAATCATTCAATAATAAGTTTTTCGATAGCAAAACCAACCAGTATGCTACAGGTTCTCAAGCTGCAAATGCGATGGCTGTTTATATGGGTTTGGTTGAAGACAAAGATAAAGTTGCCGTAATTGATAATTTGGTAAGAGACATCAGAGATAGAAAAAATAGTTTAACAGCTGGTGATATCGGTTATCGTTATGTTTTGCGTGTGTTGGAAGATGCAGGGAAATCTGATGTGATTTTCGATATGAACAGTCGTTCGGATGTTCCAGGTTATGGGATGCAAATAGCCAAAGGTGCAACAGCTTTAACCGAAAGTTGGGCCGCACTTCCAACCGTGTCAAATAATCATTTTATGCTCGGGCATTTAATGGAATGGCTTTATAGCGGCATCGGTGGTATTCGCCAAGCAGAAAATTCTACGGCTTTTAAAAATATTAAAATTGAACCTGAGATAGTTGGCGATTTAACTTCGGCTGATGTAAGTTACAATTCTCCTTACGGGGAAATTTCCTCTTCATGGAAAAAAACAGGTAAAGAATTTACATTGGAAGTAAATATTCCAGCAAATACAACCGCGGATGTTTATCTTCCTGTATCGGTTAATCAAAAAGTTAGCGAAATAAACAATGTGGCTTTCCAAACGATTGGGTCTGAGCAGGGAAAGACAAAAATTTCAATAGGTTCGGGCACTTATAAATTTAATGTGAAATAGATGAGAGCGATTTGGATCTACGTATTTGTTGCGCTATTAAGCTTTTCCGCATTTGCTCAGGAGATTAAAAATCCTGTTTCCCAAACTGAAATGGAAAAAATTTATCAGGAAGTAAAAACGCCTTACAAATATGGTTTGGTTTTAGTTCCTGAGGATAAAGACTATAAAATGGATTGCCCGACGATTTTTAGAAAAGGTAAAGATTGGTACATGACTTACCTGATTTTTAGCGGTCGTGGTTACGAAACCTGGTTATCAAAAAGCAAAGATTTATTGCATTGGGAAACCCTTGGCAAAATAATGTCTTTTGAAGAATCTGGTAAATGGGATGATAATCAAAAGGCGGGTTACAATGCACTATTGGATACGAAATGGGGCGGAAGTTATCACGCTAAAACATTTGATGGAAAATATTGGATGTCGTATTTCGGCGGTAAAGAGAAAGGTTACGAAGTTGAACCATTATCTATCGGGATGGCTTTTACAAACCAGCACCCATCTATCGTACAGGAATGGAAAAGGTTGGATAAGCCAGTTTTAAGTTCTTCAGATACAGATGTTCGCTGGTGGGAAAACCGCAACAAACTTTTCAAAAGCACTGTAATTGAAGATAAGAAGAGGTTAACAGGGCATCGATTTGTGATGTATTACAATGCCGTTGGCGATTCGTTAACTAATAATAAAAAAACACGTTGGTATGAGCGGATTGGCATGGCGGTTTCTGATGATATGATAAATTGGAATCGTTTTCAGAAAGATCCAGTTGTTCATCATCCAGTTGGAATTACTGGCGATGCTGTGATTCAGCAAATGGGTAAAAACTATGTGATGTTTTATTTTGGCGCTTTTTGGCAGGATAGAAAAGGGTCTTTTAATCGCTTTGCGGTTTCTAAAGACTTGGTAAACTGGACCGATTGGACTGGAGAAAACCTAATTGAATCATCAGAAAAATACGATGAATTATATGCACATAAATCTTTTGTGCTTAAATATAAAGGAGTAGTTTATCACTTCTATTGCGCTGTTAACAAGCAAGATCAACGCGGTATTGCCGTTGCAACGTCGAAAGATTTAGGTAAAAGTAAAGTGAATTTTGTTCAATAATTAGAAATGAAGATGCCTCAGTTTAAATATAGAATGTTTGGTTTGATGCTTTTGGTGTTCGTGATGTTTTTTGCACCACGTCATTGCGAGGCACGAAGTAATCTAGCAACTAAGAGTTTAAATATTAACCGCATTAAGATTGCTTCGTGCCTCGCAATGACGACTGTTCCAGTAAATACAATTTCTGAATTTCGCTCTATAACAAGCTTTCTTCCTAATGGTTGGTGTCTCACCAGCCATGCAAACGAATTTTCGGTAGGTGAGACATCAACCGATAGAACAGTTGTTATTTCTCCGTTCCGCTTTGCTCCAGTCGAAATGACGACTGCTCACGAACCACGCACCAGAAAAAGCTTTAACATGGGTTGGAAATTCTTTTTAGGCGATGAACCTGGTGCAAAATCTCCTGCATTTACCGATTCAAAATGGAGAAAATTGACTTTGCCACACGATTGGAGTATTGAAGGGAAATTTGATGAGAAAAACCCTGCAAAACCCGAAGGTGGCGGTTTGCCAACTGGAATTGGTTGGTATAGAAAAGAATTTATCGCACCTGCTAATTTTCAAAGCAGGTTAATAACCGTTGAATTTGATGGCGTTTACAAAAATAGCGAAGTTTGGATAAACGGAAAATATTTAGGCAAACGGCCGTATGGATATTCATCGTTTTCTTACGAGATTGGTAAATATCTAAAAGCGGGAAAAAATATTATCGCCGTTAAAGTTGATAATTCTGCACAGCCCGATTCCCGTTGGTATTCAGGTTCAGGTATTTATAGAAATGTTTGGTTAACCTCAACAGCTAAAATTGCTGTAGCAAAATGGGGAACATCCGTAAGAGCTGATTTTGTTAAAGCAAATGCAAAAGATGTACATTATCCAGATCCTCATGCTATTGTTGAAATAAATACAAAGATTATAAATGAAACTGGTAGGATTCAGTCAGCTGATGTGATTGAGAAAATATATGACCCAAACGGTAAATTAGTAAGCAATTTAACTTACAATGTTAAAAAATTAGGCAAAGAACAAGATATGTCTACCAAACTATTCGATTTAAAAAATCCGATGCTTTGGTCTGTAGAAAATCCTAATCAGTATAAATTGGTTACTCAGATTCTTCAAAACGGTAAAATAATCGATTCCTACGAAACCAAGTTCGGAATTCGCTCTTTCAACTTTGATGCGGCAAAAGGCTTTTCTTTAAATGGCAAACCGATGAAAATTTACGGTGTTTGTTTACACCACGATTTAGGCGCATTAGGTGCTGCGGTTAATGTTCGAGCGATGGAACGCCAGCTGGAAATTATGAAAGAAATGGGTGTGAATGCCATACGGACTGCACACAACCCACCTGCGCCAGAGTTTTTAGATTTATGTGATAGAATGGGTTTCCTGGTAATGGATGAGGCTTTTGATATGTGGGCGAAGAAAAAAACCAAAAATGATTATCATTTAAACTTTCCAGAATGGCACAAACGTGATTTAGAAGATATGGTTCTTCGTGACAGAAATCATCCATCAATTATATTATGGAGTATTGGAAACGAAATTCGCGAACAATTTGACAGCACAGGTATTGCGCTTACAAAAGAATTGGTTTCAATTGTTAAGAATTTGGATACTTCTCGTCCTGTAATTTCGGCTTTAACAGAAACTGATTCGACTAAAAACTTTATTTATCAGGCTAAGGCTTTAGATATTTATGGCTTAAATTATAACCATAAAAAATACGCCGATTTCCAGGAAAACTATCCTGGTGTGAAATTCCTGGCTACAGAAACTACATCTGGCTTACAAACAAGAGGTTTTTATGATACAGCAGATACCATTCGCCGCTGGCCGCGAGATGGTAAAACAAAATTTGTTGAGGGCAATAAAGAATGGTCTGCATCTTCTTACGATAACGTTTCTGCTTATTGGGGTTCTACACATGAAGAAACCTGGGCGGCAGCCAAAAAGTACGACCACGTTTCGGGTTTATTTGTTTGGACAGGTTTTGATTACCTTGGCGAACCTTTGCCTTATCCCTGGCCAGCCAGAAGTTCGTATTTCGGAATCGTTGATTTAGCAGGTTTCCCGAAGGATTCTTATTATATGTATCAAAGTGAATGGACAAACAAGCCTGTTTTGCACATACTGCCACATTGGAATTGGGAGCAAGGAAAATCGATTGAGGTTTGGGCTTATTACAACAATGCTGATGAGGTTGAACTTTATCTAAACGGAAAATCTTTAGGTAAAAAAATTAAGCAAAACGATGATTTACATGTGCTTTGGAATGTAAATTTTGAACCTGGAACATTGAAAGCGATCTCCAGAAAAAATGGCAAGGAAGTTTTGGTACGTGAAGTAAAAACAGCTGGAGCTCCTGCAAAAATTGAATTAATCGCTGATAGAAAAAATATTAAAGCTGATGGTAAAGATTTATCTTTTATTACTGTTCGAATTTTAGATGAAAATGGAAATGTAGTGCCTAATGCAGATAATTTAGTTGATTTTAAAGTCGAAGGTAGTGGATTTATTGCAGGCGTTGATAATGGTTTTCAGGCGAGTTTAGAGCCTTTTAAAGCCAATTACCGCAAAGCATTTCACGGTTTGTGTCTGGCTATTCTTCAATCAACAGAAAAAAGCGGGAATATTAAATTAACTGCCACATCTAACGGTTTATCTTCTTCATCAATTACAATTAATACTGAAAAATGATGAAGAAACCTAGTTATATAAAGATTGCTTCATGCCTTGCAATGACGTTCCCATTGTCGTCATTGAGAGGAAGTTTGACAAAGCAATCTTTTTGCAAAAGCTTTTCAGTTTCGAAAAACTTAGATGTTCTTAAGTATTTTAGACGGTTAGAATTAATATGCTTAACCCTGTTAGCGACTTCGGCGTCTGCTCAGCTTGTTGATAAAACACCAACGGCCGTTCAAAAAGCGCCTCAAATTTATAGCAAAGAACCTTGGGAAGACCAATTGGTTAGTGGAATAAATCGCGATGCCTCTCGGGCAACGGCTTATTCCTTTACCAGCATAGCTGAAGCAAAAAATGGCAATCGCGATAAATCAACCAGAATGATTTCTTTAAACGGCGATTGGGATTTCAATTTCGCGATAAAACCTGCCGATGCGCCAACTGATTTTTATAAATCACGCGTTAGCGGATGGAAAAAGATAGAAGTGCCCTCAAACTGGGAAATGAAAGGTTATGATAAGCCAATTTATAAAAGTGCCGTTTATCCGTTTCGTCCAGTTAATCCCCCAAATCCGCCTATGGATTATAACGGAGTGGGCAGTTATCAACGCACTTTTTCTATTCCTGAAAATTGGAAAGACATGAACATTACACTGCATTTTGGTGGGGTAAGTTCGGGTTATAAAGTTTGGCTAAACGGTAAGTTTTTAGGTTATGCCGAAGATAGTTTTCTTTCTTCTGAGTTTAATATTACACCTTATTTACAAGCTGGAGAAAATATATTATCGGTACAGGTAATGCGTTGGACGGATGGTAGTTTTCTTGAAGACCAAGATCACTGGCGTTTAAGTGGCATCCACAGAGAAGTTATACTTTTAGCAGAACCAAAACTTAGAATCGCCGATTTCTTTGTTCAAACTAAGTTGGATAAGGATTACAAAGATGCAACGCTAAGCATTCGTCCGCGAATTGAAAACCTGACTGGCAAAGAAGTGAAAGGCTACAAAGTTAAAGCTTCGCTTTTTGATAAAAATGGCAAGGAAGTTTTTGCAAATCCTTTAGAAAGAAGTGCAGAAAGCATTATAAATGAAATCTGGCCAAGATTAGATAACGTAAAATTTGGTTTGCTTGAAACGAAGGTTAAAAATCCATTGAAATGGAGCGATGAAGTTCCAAATCTTTACACGCTTACCATTTCATTAGAAGATAGTTTAGGAAAGGTTTTAGAAGTAAAAAGCACCAAAGTTGGTTTCCGTAGTATCGAATTTTCTAAAACAAACGGAAAGCTTTTAATCAACGGAAAAGAAACTTATTTATATGGTATTAATCGCCCTGATCATCATCCAACAAAGGGAAAAGCATTAAATAGAGAGGATATTTTGGAAGATGTTTTAACGATAAAACGTTTTAATTTCAACTGCATTCGCACTAGCCATTATCCAATGGATCCTTATTTGTATGATTTATGCGATGAATTTGGAATTTTAGTAATTGATGAAGCGAACCTGGAAACACATGGCTTGGGTGGTAAATTAAGCAACGACCCAACCTGGACTTCTGCCTATTTAGAACGCAGCAGTAGAATGGTGATGCGTGATAAAAACCATCCAAGTATTATAATCTGGAGTTTAGGAAATGAATCGGGTAGTGGACCGAATCATGCAGCTATGGCAGCGTGGATTCACGATTTTGATATCACCAGGCCAGTTCATTATGAACCAGCAATGGGTAATCCACGTTTAGAAGGCTATATGGATCCAAGCAACCCAGCTTATTTAAAAGCTAACGACCATTCTCACAGGTTGCAAAATCCTCAAGACCAACCTTATATTGATATTGTGAGCAGGATGTATCCAAGTATCTACACGCCGAAAATGCTAGCTGAGCAAAAGAATGGTGATAATAGACCTATTTTCTTTGTCGAGTATGCACATGCGATGGGTAATTCGGTTGGGAATATGAAAGATTTTTGGGATGTTTTTCGTGCTACGCCTCGTATAATTGGTGGTGCGATTTGGGAATTTAAAGATCAGGGAATTTTACAGACAGATAGTGCTGGAAATAAATTTTATGCCTACGGCGGAGATTTTGGTGAAAAGTATTTCGATAATTTCACCATTAAAGGCGTTGTAAATTCTGACGGTAAACCAAAAGGCGCAATGTTCGAATGTAAACGTGTTTATCAAGGTGCAGAAATTGAGCTGAGTGATAAATCGAAAGCAATAATTAAAATTACAAATCGCCATTCGGTAAAAAACTTAAATGATTATACGGTTACTCTATTTGTACGGAAAGATGGTATGGTTGTTAGTCAGAAAATATTACCAGCGATTAATTTAGCTGCAGGAAAGGATACTTTGCTAAATATTTCCAAGTATTTGCCAAAAATGGAATCTGGTTCTGAATATTTGGCTGATATTCATTTCTGTTTGAGCAAAGATGAACTTTGGGCAAAGAAAGGCTTCGAAGTTGCAGCAAACCAATTTGCTTTAACAGGTTTGGCAGAAGCTAAATCAGTTGATAAGATTGCTCAACCAAAATATACAAGTAATGCCGAATTAGATATTTTCTTAGGTCAAAATTTCGAAATTGGCATCAGCAAAAAGAATGGTGCTTTGGTTTCTTATAAATGGAAAGGCGAACAACAAATTTTTGCTCCGCTGTTGCCGAATTTTACTCGTCCGTTAACGGATAATGATAAACGTGGCTGGAAATCGAACAAAAAATTAAAGCAATGGTATGCTAAAGACTTGAAATTCATTTCAAGCTCTGCTGGAAAATTTGATGCTAAAGATGGTTCTGGATTGTTAATTACCAGCGATTATAGTTTGATTAACGATAGTGCCAAGGTTAAAGTAAATTATCAAATTTCATCAAGTGGAATTATCAGAGTTAATTATGCTTTAGAGGTAAAATCAGGTTTACCAAATATTCCAAAAGTTGGAATGCAGCTAGGTATCCTACGCAAAAACGATAATATTTCTTGGTATGGTAAAGGTCCGATGGAGAATTATATCGATAAAAATTATGGTGCAGATGTGGCAATTTACAGCGAACCAATTAACGATTTTATGGAGCACTATGCGGTTCCGCAAGAGAATGGAAATCGAACCGACGTACGTTGGATGTACTTTTCTAACTCTGCAAAAAACCAAGGTTTAGTTTTTGTTGCAGACAGTTTGCTGAGCATGAGCGCTAGTTCTTATACCGATGAAAATGTGCAAGCAGCAAAACATACTAACAAATTAAAAGATGCAGGGTTTTTAACGGTTAATGTAGATTTAATTCAAATGGGCGTTGGTGGCAACGATAGTTGGAGTGATGTTGCAGCACCATTACCGCAATATCAAATTCCATCAAAAAATTATAAATACAGTTTTTATCTTTTCCCTTTTGATGGTAAAAAGGAAGAAGTTAGTAATAAGATGAAACGAATAAAATTTTAGGTATTGTCATTCTGAGGAACGAAGAATCTGTAAACGATAAAAAGCAGTCATCAAAATGGCAGTAACTCAAATCGAGCTTGTGTTTAGTCGGTCAGGAATTCTTCAGTGCGTTCAGAATGACAGCAATAAATAAAAAAGGAAATTAAGTGGAGAAGACGATTAATTTAAAAGGAATAACATGGAACCACAGTCGTGGGCTTTTGCCGATGGTTGCAACAGCGCAGCGATTTTCTGAATTATACCCAAATGTTAACATTACCTGGGAGAAAAGAAGTTTGCAGCAATTTGCCGATTTTTCCATTCAGGAATTAGCAGAGCGATTTGATTTGTTGGTGATTGACCATCCATGGGCAGGGTTTGCCTCGAAAACAAAATCTATTGTTGCGCTGGATTTTTACCTTTCTGATGATTATTTGAAAGATCATGAACGAAATTCAGTTGGTCAATCTTATGAAAGTTATTTTTACGATGAACATTTATGGGCCTTGCCAATTGATGCGGCAACACCTGTGGCGGCATCTCGACCAGATTTATTAGCAGAAAAAGGGTTGCAATTACCTAAAAATTTTGAAGATTTATTAGCACTTGCCGATCAACGATTAGTTGCATTCGCAGGTATTCCGATAGATGTTTTAATGAACTTTTATACACTTTGTTGCTCATTAGGAGAAGACCCTTGCCAAAACGATGAAGAAGTTGTTTCGCAGGAGTTAGGTGTTAAAGTATTGAAAATGTACCGTGAGCTGGCCTCTAAAATGGATAAGGCAAACTTCAACAGAAACCCAATTCAGGTTTATGAGGCGATGACTATAACGGATGAAATTGCTTATTGTCCTTTTGCTTATGGTTATTCAAATTATTCAAGAAATGGCTATGCCCGGAAGGTTTTGCATTTTCACGATATGATTTCTTTGGATGGTAAAACCAATTTAAGAAGCACTTTGGGCGGAACAGGTTTGGCTATTTCTTCTAAGTGCGAAGAAATGGATGTTGCTGCGAAATATGTAGAATTTGTGGGTTCTCCAGCTTGTCAATCAACACTGTTTTTCGAAAATGGCGGACAACCAGGGCATTTAGCCGCCTGGAAAAACGACGAAGTAAATCGCCAGAGCCAGAATTATTTCGCAAACACTTTGCCCGCCTTACAGCGTGCTTTTCTTCGTCCACGTTACCATGGTTCTATGTATTTTCAAGACCATGCAGGCGATGTGGTTCGAGATTATTTAATGGATGGCGGAGATGAAATTCAGGTTTTAGCTCAAATGAACGAATTATATAAGAAATCTAAAACTTTGGTTTTATCATGAACAGACCGTTAGAAGGATTATTGGTTTTAGAGTTTTGCCAGTTTTTGGCAGGTCCATCCGCTGGATTGAAATTAGCTGATTTAGGTGCTCGTGTAATCAAAATCGAACGACCAAATACTGGCGATGCTTGTCGCCAATTATCCATCAAAAATCTTTTTGTTGATGAAGATAGTTTGCTTTTTCATACCATCAATCGCAATAAAGAAAGTTATGCTGCTGATTTAAAAAATCCTGAAGATTTAGAAAAATTGAAAAAGCTCATCAGCAAAGCTGATGTAATGACACATAATTTTCGTCCAGGTGTGATGGAGAAAATTGGCTTAGACTACGAAAATGTTAAGCAAATCAATCCGAAAATTATTTATGGAATGGTTACGGGTTATGGCAATGAAGGACCTTGGCGAAATAAACCTGGTCAGGATTTGTTGGTACAGGCCGTTTCAGGTTTAACTTTTTTATCAGGTCTTGATACCGATGGACCAGTTCCTTTTGGTTTATCAGTTTCTGATATTATGTGCGGAAACCATTTGGCACAAGGCATTATGGCGGCATTAATCAAAAGAGCAAAAACCAATAAAAGTGTACTTGTTGAGGTTAGTTTGCTAGAATCTGTTTTGGATGTTCAGTTTGAAGTGATTACAACTTATCTGAACGATGGAGGGAAACTTCCCGATAGAAGCGGAGCAAAAGGTAGCGCACATGCGTATCTGAGTGCACCTTACGGGATGTACGAAACCAAAGATGGTTATATTGCAATGGCGATGGGAAATCTTCCAAATATTTGTGCAATAATTAATTGCGACATTAGTGATTTATACGTTGAAGCTGGTTCGGCATTCGAGAATCGAGATAAATTGATTGTTCGCTTAGCGGAAACATTTAAGAAAGATGATACTAAAGTTTGGATTAATCTTTTAGAAAGTAGTGGGATTTGGTGTGCAGAAGTATTAAATTATCAAGCTGCAACGGAGTTGAATACTTATAAAAAACTACAAATTGAACAGAATTTGGAGTTGAGTGATGGAAAGCAAATAAAGACTACGGTTAGTCCGATACGCTTAGATCATGAGAAATTATTTGCGGCAAAAGCTGCACCAAAATTAGGTATTAATACGGAAGAGATTAATAAAGAGTTTGAATTAAAATAGGTTGCTAGTCGAGATTTGTAATCCCTGTTGAATTAAACTAGGTTGTTAGTCGAGATTTGTAATCTCGATTGATTGTTTTGAGGATTTAAAATCCTCATTTCATTAAGTCAAAGAAAATATCCTTGACCAGCCTGATGATAAAGTGAAGTAAATCTGTCGTCGTTTTGACTGAAGTGAAATGGGATAGGTAAACCTTTGGAAAGAGTTCACAGCGACAATTGGTTTATATTAATAGAGAATTGAATTAGAAAATATTTATAAACAGTTGTCATTCTGAACGCAGTGGAGAATCTGCAAGCGATGAAAAAGTAACTTAATTAAACCACAGAATAGTGTGTGATAATTATAGTATGCTATTCGGCTAGAGATTCTTCGTTGTTCTCAGAATGACAGCAAGATTATAGAAATAAATAAAATTATGAGACCGCTTGAAGATTATTTAATTATCGATTTCAGCCAGTTTCTTTCTGGGCCATCGGCGAGTTTGCGCTTAGCCGATATGGGTGCCCGTGTAATTAAAATTGAGCGTTTGGGCGTGGGCGATATTTGCCGAACGTTATACACTTCAAACTTGATTATGAATGGCGAATCTTCTGTTTTTCATGCCATCAATAGAAATAAAGAAAGCTTTGAAGTCGATTTAAAGAGTGAAGAAGATTGTGAAATGGTTCGCGAGCTGCTCAAAAAAGCAGATGTAATGATACACAATTTCCGTCCTGGTGTAATGGAACGTTTGGGTTTCGATTATAAATCGGTTACTGCACTAAATCCATCAATTATTTATGGCGAAATTTCGGGCTATGGAACGGAAACCGAATGGAAAAATAAGCCTGGCCAGGATTTGTTGCTCCAATCGGTTACAGGCTTGACTTCGCTCACTGGAAATGCCGATAGCGGCCCTGTAGCAATGGGTTTATCCATTGTAGATATGTTGGCTGGCGCACATTTGGCACAAGGTCTTTTAGCTTGTTTGTATCGCAAAGCGATAAAAAATGAAGGTGGCTTTGTGCAAGTGAGCATGATGGAATCGGCTTACGATTTTCAATTTGAAACAATTACCACTTTTATGAATGACGGCGGTGCATTGCCAGAACGTTCTAAAAACAACAATGCAAATGCTTATTTGGGTGCTCCATATGGTATTTATCAAACAGAAAATGGATATTTAGCTTTGGCAATGGGTTCAATTCCACAGCTTGGTAAATTATTAGCTTGCGAGAAATTGGAAGACTACATAGAATTAAGTGAGGCATTTGATAAACGTGATGAAATTAAGGCAATTTTAGCTGAACATCTTTTATCTAGCACCACCGAAAATTGGCTTTCTATATTAGAACCAGCCGATATTTGGTGTGCAGATGTTTTGAATTGGAATGCGTTAATGGCTCACGATGGTTTCAAGGTTTTGAATATGATACAAGAAGTGGAAATGGTAGATGGTTACAAATATGAAACCACCAGATGCCCAATTCGCATTGATGGCGAGTTGCTTACTTCATCAAAAGGTTCGCCAAAATTAGGGCAGGATAATGAAAAGATTATAAAAGAATTCATCACACAGAATACAATTGCAAATGCATAACCAAATAGAAACTTTCAAAATAGCCGTTCGCAAATTTGCACCATTTGAATCTGCCATGCAGAAATTTTGGGACAAATACTGTGAATTTTCTGGCTGTACCTTGAAACTGGAAATGGTTGTGATGGATTTGCATGAACTTTACGATCGCACCATCACTCAAAAAGGCCTGGCCAATGGCGATTTCGATATCGCCCACATTAGCACGGATTGGATTTTGGAAGGCTATTCCAATCAGGATTTTGAAGTTTTAAATCCTTTCATCAATAAAAATAAGCCACAAGATTTTCCCAAAGGATGGAGCAAGTCGCTATTGGGTTTGCAACGCTTCGGTTGGGAAGTAGTAGGATTTCCATTTCATGATGGTCCTGAATGTTTCATTTACCGAAAAGATTTATTTGATAATGAAAAGGAAAAAGCAAGTTATCAGGAACAGTTCGGTAAAGCTTTAGAAGTTCCTAAAACCTGGGAAGATTTCCATCAGGTAGCGCAATTTTTTAATCGCCCTGCGGATAATTTATATGGAAGTATTTTTGCCTGTTACCCTGATGGGCATAACGCGGTTTTTGATTTTTGTTTGCAATTGTGGACCAGAGGTGGAGGTTTGGTCGATAAAGACGGCTACATACAAATCAATACTCAAGCCGCAGTTGATGGGTTAAATTTTTACCGAACAATCGTAAACGATAAAACTGCGGTTCATCCAAAATCTTCTGAATTTGAATCTGTAGCTGCAGGAATCGCTTTTTCGCAAGGCGAAGCAGCCATGATGATTAACTGGTTTGGTTTTGCCGCCATGTGCGAAGTAGATGGGAATTCAAAAGTTAAGGGTAAAATTGATGTTGATTTATTGCCATCGGGAACTGGTCAAAATTCCGCATCTTTAAATGTTTACTGGCTTTATACCATCGCCAAAGGCAGTAAAAACAAAACAATTGCATACGATTTTCTTCGCTTCGCGTTAACTGAAGAACAAGATAAACAGCTCACCTTAGAGGGTGGAATTGGTTGCAGAATCTCGACATGGAAAGATGCTGAAATCAACGAAATCATCCCTTACTATCATAAATTAGAACAGCTTCATGAAGTGGCGAGAACACTTCCTCAAAAACAAAATTGGGCTGCAATTGCAGCAATAATTGATAAAATGGTTTTGCAGGCGATTAATTCGGATACAACAGCTGAAGAACTTATTCAGCTTGCTCAAAACCAAATTAACGAAATTGATAAATGAGTATTGATATAAAATATAAGCCAGAATTACCAAAATCGAACCAGCCCATCATTATTATTGGTGCTGGAGGAATTGTTGCTGATGCACATTTGCCAGCTTATAAAATTGCAGGCTTTGAAGTTTTCGGAATTGTTAATAGAACTAAGGAAAGAGCACAAAAGTTAGCCGATACTTTTGGTATCCCGAATGTATTTAATACGGTTGCTGAAGCTGTAGCAAATGCCCCTGAAAATGCAGTTTATGATTTAACAACCATGCCAGCACAATATATTGATGCTTTAAATCAATTGCCAGATGGAAGTGCTGTGTTAATCCAAAAGCCAATGGGTGATGATTTTGCACAAGCAAATGAAATTTTGGAACTATGTAGGAAGAAGAATTTAAAAGCTGCCATAAATTTTCAATTACGCTTTGCCCCATTTGTAAGCGCTGCGAGATATTTGATTGATCTTGGTTTAATCGGCGAACTGTATGATATGGAAGTTCGCGTGACGATCAAAACGCCTTGGGAAATTTTCCCTCACGTGATTATCCATCCGAGGTTGGAAATTCAGTACCACAGCATTCATTATGTTGATTTGATTCGTTCATTTTTGGGCAATCCAGAAAGTGTTTTGGCTAAAACTTTAAAACATCCTGCTAAGAATCTATCATCATCTCGATCAACAATTTTATTCGATTATGGCGATACGATGCATGCGGTCATTAACACTAACCACGATCACGATTTCGGTCCAAACCATCAGGAAAGCTATATCAAATGGGAGGGAACAAAAGGTGCAATCATTGCTAAAATAGGTTTGTTAATGGATTATCCTCATGGTGTGCCTGATGTATTTGAATATTGTATTGTTGAAGATGGGAAAGCGCATGAATGGAAAACGGTAAAATTAGACGGCTCGTGGTTTCCAGAAGCATTTATTGGTACAATGGCAAATTTAATGCGATTTAACGAGGGAAGTGATGTTGTGCTGCATACCAGCGTGGAAGATGTGATACAGACAATGGCGGTTGTTGAAAGTGCTTACAAATCGAGTGATATTGGAGGGGTTAAGGTTTCGGGTTTTGAGTTGAAAGTTAAAGGTTAAAAGTTGAAAGTTAAAAATCAACAGTTTTGGTGCACACGCTATTTGCAAATTGAAAGGCCAAATCACTAAAAATCGTTCTGCTAAAATCCAGCCTAACAAATTTTTCGGGATGCATTGTCAAAGCCACAGCATTGCCTTCAAGAGAAAAATTTTAAGCTGGGAGTTTTGTTTCTTTTGCGGTTAAAAGAAAAAAGCCCGTCTGGCTAAGACATGAAAAGAATAAATGGTTGCAAAATATCATGCTATAAAGAATTAAAATTATGTATTTCAAATCAACATTTTTTGAAGATTATCAATTACAAGATAAACGTGTAACCTTAGGTCGCACGATAACGGAAACCGATTTTGTGGTTCACGCAGGTCATACAGGCGATTTTTTTCCGCACCACATGGATGCCGAATGGTGCGCAACGCAACCTTTTAAACAACGTATTGCCCACGGAACCATGATTTTTAGCATTGGAATCGGTTTAACAGCATCAGAAATTAATCCGGAAGCAATGTCGAAAGGTTATGACAAATTACGTTTTGTAAAACCTGTTTTCATTGGCGATACGATCCATTCAGAAATCACGATTTCGGAAAAAGGAGAGAGCAAAAGACCAGAATACGGAACGGTTACAGAACACGTAGAAATCATTAACCAGCACGGAGAAGTCGTTTTAGTGTGCGACCATTTACTTGTAGTGAAGAAGAAATAGATCAATCTTTCATTGGTTCACTTGTTTATTAGCCAAAATGCCTAATCTAACCAATGAACTATTGACCATTGAACTAATGAACCCAAAATAAACCAAATATAATGAACCACAACACACAACCAGAAATCGTTACCGAAGGAGACCCATCATCAGGAAAGAAGTATTTATTACCATTTATTTTAGTGGTAAGCTTATTTTTTCTTTGGGGAATGGCACATAATTTAGATTCTATTCTAATTCCGCACTTGAAGAAAGCGTGTAACCTGAGCAATAGTCAATCTACATTAATTGATACTTCTGTTTTCTTTGCTTACTTCTTAATGGCGATACCTGCTGGTATGATTTTAAAAAAATGGGGTTATAAAGCGACTATGATTTCTGGTTTGTTAGCTTTTGCTTTCGGTGCGTTTCTTTTTGTTCCTGCAGCTAATAATCTATCGTATATCACCTTTTTAATTGCACTTTTTATCATTGGTTGTGGATTAACCATGCTGGAAACTTCTGCCAATCCTTATGCTGCAGTATTAGGTAATCCTTCAAAAGCCACTAGCCGACTAAATCTGGCTGCATCTTTTAACGGGTTAGCCGCTATGGTTGCACCACTGATTGGTGGCCTTTTTATTCTTTCAGGAAAATCACATACCAAAGAAGAACTCGCAGCAATGACAGAAGCCAGCCGAAACAGTTATTTTTTGGAAGAGGCAGCATCTGTTAAAACCCCATACATTACACTTGGAATAATCTTGCTGGTTATTGCGGTGATATTTTATTTCATTCATTTGCCAGAAATCAAAACGAAAAGTGTTGATGGCGAAGCGAAAGGTAGTTTTTTTGGAGCATTACGCCACAAGCATTTAAGGTGGGCTGTTATTGCTCAGTTCTTCTATGTTGGTGCACAGGTTTGTGTAACCAGCTTTTTTATCAGGATGGCGCAGCAAGGTGGTGGTTTCGATGAGAAAACAGCCGCATCATATTTAGCTATTTATGGATTGTTATTTACGGTTGGCCGTTTTGCAGGTACAGCACTTTTACAATTTATCGCGTCAAATAAACTTTTAGCTATCTACGCAGTCATTTCAGTTTTATTGAGCATTGTTGCCATTGCTGGAAGTGGTGTAGTGATCGTCTATGCGCTCGGCGGTTTGGGTTTCTTCATGTCAATTATGTTCCCTACTATTTTTGCATTAGGAATAGATGGCATTGGAGAAGATACCAAGCCAGGCTCTTCATGGTTGATTATGTCGATTGTAGGCGGTGCCATATTACCTTTTGGAATGGGCTCACTAATAGATATGTATGGCGATAACATACAAATTGGTTACAGTATTCCATTAGTTTGTTATTTAATTATTCTCTATTTCGGATTAAGAGGTTATAAAATTGCCCATAAATAATTAACACATTTCCGTCATTGCTTCGGACCTAAGAATGATAAAAAAAATACCAATGAAACCAATATTTTGTAAACTCTTCTTCTTCTTTCTGCTTAGTGCTTTCAGCTTCACGCTTAATGCGCAACAGAGCGAAAATGCAAAACCGTGGGTGTTTTGGTATTGGGTAAAGGGTGCGGTATCTAAAGAAGGTATTACTGCTGATTTGGAAGCCATGAAAACGAATGGAATTGCAGGCGCTTATTTAATGAGTATTCAAGGTCCTGATAAAACGCCTGTATATTCTCCACCCGCAGTTCAATTAACGCCAGAATGGTGGAAATTGGTGGAGTTTGCAATGGATGAAGCAAAACGTTTAAACATTAAAATTGGAATGCATGTTAGCGATGGTTTTGCGCTTGCTGGTGGTCCTTGGATTACACCTGAACTTTCTATGCAAAAAGTAGTTTGGTCTAAGTTAAATATCAATCATTCAATTAATAAAGTAAACTTACCTAAACCAGAACATAAGGAAAATTTTTATAAAGATATTGCAGTGTATGCTTATCCATCGCCAATTGGGGATGGCATTTCGACACGAACAATTGTACCTAAAATTACAGCAAGTACCGGTGCCGATGCAACAGGATTGGTTCAATTAGGAAATAAGAAAAGCTTCGGTTCAAATGAACCTTGTTACATTCAATACGAATTTGAAAAACCTTTTACTTGCCGTACAGTAACCATCAAAATTAGTGGAAATAATTACCAGGCACAACGACTGGCAATCGAAGTGAGCGATGATGGGAAAAACTTTCGCTCCATTGGAAGATTAGAAGCGCCACGCCATGGCTGGCAAGATACCGATGAAGATGTAACGCATTCTATTAAACCTACAACAGCTAAGTATTTTAGATTTATTTACGATAAAAAGGACTCTGAACCAGGGGCAGAAGATTTAGATGCCGCAAAGTGGAAACCATCTTTAAAGTTGGTTAATCTCGAATTATCTTCAGAGGCACAAATTAATCAGTTCGAAGGCAAGAATGGTTCAGTTTGGAGAATAAGTAAAAGAAGTACAGATGAGCAAATCGCTAAAAATCTATGTGTTCCATTAAATAAAATTATCAACCTAACGGATAAATTAAATCCAGATGGAACATTAAACTGGAAAGCGCCAAAAGGAAACTGGACGGTTTTAAGGGTTGGGCATACTACAACAGGGCATACCAATGCAACGGCAGGTGGTGGAAAAGGACTAGAGAGCGATAAGTTTAATCCTGAAGCTGTTAAATTACAATTCAACAGTTGGTATGGCGAAGCAATTAAACACGGCGGACCCGAAATTGCAAAGAAAGTGTTAAGCGCTTTCCATGTCGATAGCTGGGAATGCGGCAGTCAGAACTGGTCGCCTTTGTTTAAGGCCGAATTTTTAAAACGCAGAGGTTATGATTTAACACCTTATCTGCCTATAATGACTGGCTTGCCTGTAGAAAGCGCACAAGTGTCTGAAGGTTTCTTATACGATGTTAGAAAAACAATTTCTGAGTTGGTTGTCGACCAGTTTTACAAAACCTTGGCGAAGTTAGCAAAAGAGCAAGGCGTAACTTTTACAGCTGAAAGTATCGCCCCAACCATGATGAGTGATGGTTTAATGCATTATAAAATGGTTGATGTTCCGATGGGTGAATTTTGGTTAAATAGCCCGACACACGATAAACCAAATGATATGTTGGATGCCATTTCAGGTGCACATATTTACGGCAAAAACATTATTCAGGCAGAAGCTTTTACTACTGTTCGCATGGATTGGAATGAAAGTCCAGCAAATATGAAAACCTTGCAGGATAGAAATTATACATTGGGAATTAACAAGTTGGTGTATCACGTTTTCGTTCAAAATCCTTTTACAGATAGAAAACCTGGTGTAACATTAGATGGAGTGGGTTTATATTTTCAACGTGACCAAACCTGGTGGAAGCTTGGGAAAGCATGGGTTGATTACGCAGAGCGAACACAAAACTTATTGCAGCAGGGAAAACCAGTTGTTGATATTACCGTTTTTACGGGCGAAGAATTGCCTCGTCGTTCGGTTTTACCAGATCGATTGGTTGAAACTTTACCTGGTATTTTTGGCGAAGATGTAGTACAATCTGAAAAGAAACGTTTGGCCAATGTTGGCGAACCATTAAGGCAAATTCCTGCAGGTGTTACGCACTCAGCAAACATGGCCGATCCTGAAAACTGGGTTAATCCACTGCGAGGTTATGCTTACGATAGTTTTAATCCCGATGTATTAAGTACAGCCACTGTTAAAAATGGCGAAGTTGTGTTTGAAAGTGGTGCAGCTTATAAAATTTTGGTAATTCCAGGGGCGATGAAAATGAACCCAAATTATCAATACATGAGTTTCGATGCGGTTAAAAAGCTTTCTGAACTTGTAAAAAAAGGTGCTAAAGTAATTGTTGCAGATAAACCATTATACCAATCTGGTTTAAAGCAAATTAAGTCATCAAAATTTGATGATTTGGTTGAAGAGATTTGGGGTGGTAATTTTGATTCATTTAAAAGTGGTGGCAAACCGATCTATATAAAAAAACTCGGTTTAGGGCAAATTTATAGAGCACCTTTTGAGGGGAACGATTTCAATAGTTTGGGGTTGGAAAAGGATTTAGATATAACTGAAATTCAAACATCGAGAATGTTATTGAGCTCCGTAATTCCGCCAACGAAAAATATAACGTTCACTCATAGAAAAACTAGCGATTCAGATATTTACTTCATATCAAATCAGGAAGCTAAACAAAGAGAATTTAATTTTTCATTTAGGATAAATGGAAGGGTGCCAAAAATCTATAATTCGGTAACCAATGATACACTCGCTTTAAAAAGCTGGTCGATTAAAGATGGAAGGACTTATTTCAATTTTAAATTACCAGCAAATGGCTCAGTGCTCGTAATATTTAATGAGAAAACAGATTTAACTCAGCTACAAGCTGGACCAAATTCCAATAAGTTTAAATCCATTTTGGATATCTCTAAAGACTGGCAAGTTCAATTCGATGCAGCCTACGGTGGCCCATCTAAGGCTGTTATTTTTAATAAACTAATCGATTGGACTAAACATTCAGATAGTTTAATTAAATATTATTCTGGAACCGCTATCTATTCAAAAGGTTTCATTTACAATGGAGATATAAAAAATGCCTGCATTGATTTGGGTGGGTTTTCGAGTATGGCCGAAGTTAAAATTAATGGCATTAGTTGTGGGACTTTATGGACAGCTCCGCATAGATTGGATATTAGCAAAGCCATCAAAAAAGGCGAAAATAAAATTACGATAGAGGTCGTGAATACCTGGGCTAATCGTTTAATTGGCGATAGTAGATTACCTGAAAATAAAAGACTTACAAAAACAACGGCTCCTTTCAGGTTGGAAGGAAAGCCTTTAAATGCAGCTGGTTTATTTGGACCAGTTGTAATACAGTTGGAGGAGAAATAGAATATGAAAAGATTTAATATTGGTTTGCTTGCTATTTGTCTGTCATCGTTATGCGTAAACGCACAAGATAAGGCGCTTGTTAATACTTCGAAAAGTAAATATGCTAAGCTGCATAGCGTAAACATGAGTGATGTAACCTGGACTAAGGGTTTTTGGGCCGATCGGTTTAAGGTTGCGACTGAAACCATGGTGCCAAATATGTGGGCAATTTACAACGACCCAAAAATTAGTCATGCCTTTAAAAACTTTGAAATTGCTGCTGGATTAGATACGGGCTCACATTCTGGCCCTTCATTTCATGATGGAGATTATTATAAAACCTTAGAGGCCGTAGCCAGTTTATATGCCTCAACTAAAAATCCAAAGCTGAATGAGATGATGGATAAGGCCATCGTTGTAATTGGAAAATCGCAGCGTGAGGATGGGTATATCTACACCAAGGCTATGATTGAACAACGTAAAACGGGTTCAAATAATCAATTTCAAGACAGATTAAGTTTTGAATCTTATAATATTGGTCATTTAATGACCGCTGGTTGCGTTCATTATAGGGCAACAGGCAAAACGACTTTGCTCAATATCGCCAAGAAAGCAACAGATTATTTGTATAATTTTTACAAATCAGCATCGCCAACATTGGCTAGAAACGCGATTTGTCCATCGCATTATATGGGCGTTGTAGAAATGTATCGCACCACCAACGATCCTCGTTATTTAGAACTAGCCAATCATTTAATCGCGATTAAAGGTAAAATTGATGATGGAACGGATGATAATCAGGACAGAATTCCATTTTTAAAACAAACGAAAGCAATGGGTCACGCAGTACGAGCCAATTATCTCTATGCAGGCGTTGCTGATTTATATGCCGAAACGGGAAAAGACTCGCTTTTAAATACTTTGAATTTGATGTGGGATGATGTAAATCAGCATAAAATGTACATCACAGGTGGTTGCGGTTCTCTTTATGATGGGACCTCTCCTGATGGAACTTCGTATAATCCTGCCGATGTTCAGAAAATTCATCAGGCATTTGGTCGCGATTTTCAATTGCCAAACTTTACCGCACATAATGAAACTTGCGCCAACATCGGTAACGTACTTTGGAACTGGAGAATGCTACAAATTACTGGCGATGCCAAGTACGCTGATGTAATGGAACTGGCTTTGCATAACAGTGTTTTATCTGGAATTAGCCTTGACGGAAAGAACTTTTTATATACCAATCCGCTGGCTCAATCTGATGATTTACCTTTCAAACAGCGTTGGTCGAAAGATAGAGTGCCTTACATTGGTTTATCAAATTGTTGTCCGCCAAATGTAGTCAGAACCATTGCAGAGGTTAGTGATTACGCATATAGTGTTTCTGATAAAGGATTGTGGTTCAATTTATATGGTGGTAATAACTTAACTACTAAATTAGCTGATGGAAGTAAAATTTCTTTATCAGAAGAAACCAATTATCCTTGGGATGGTAAGATTAAAATCTCTGTAAAAGAGATTGGAAATAAAGCCTATTCGGTTTTTCTTAGAATCCCAGCCTGGACTCAAAATGCTCAAATCAGCATTAATGGAAAGCCAGAAAATATTAAAGCGATTTCGGGAACATATGCAGAAATAAACAGGGTTTGGAAAAAAGGCGATGTAATCGAATTGAATCTTCCAATGGAAGCAACTTTGATTGAGGCAAATCCCTTGGTTGAAGAAAATAGAAATCAAATTGCCGTTAAGCGTGGACCGATTGTATATTGTTTGGAATCGACTGATTTGCCAGGTAAAAGTATTTTCAATGCCTTTATACCAACAACTACAAAATTTGAAGCAAAACCAATTAACATCGATGGCGCTGATATGATGAGTTTGGTTGGGAATGCAAAAATTGTAGAACCAAATAGCTGGAAAAACGTGTTGTATCGTCCAGTTAATAACAGCAGTAAGGAAGCTGAAATTAAACTAGTGCCTTATTTTGCATGGGGCAATCGCGGTCATTCAGAAATGTCGGTTTGGGTACCTGTAAGTAAATAAAAATGGAAAGAATTACAGCAACATATTACATTGAAACACCGCTTGATTTAGAAAAATCGGCGCTGGTTTTAGCGGGCGAACAATCTTCAGGAACTTTTATTGCTGTTCCAGGAGAGACGGAAGAGCTGAAAGCAAGATTTGCAGCAAGGGTAGAGTCAATTGAAAAATTAGAAAGTTCAACGGAGCCATCTATTCCAAGCGTTAAATTAAAACCTGGAATTTATCAAAGAGCAATTATAAAAGTTTCCTGGTCGATAGAAAATTTTGGCTACAATTTGCCAGTACTTATTTCAACTTTACAAGGCAATTTATATGAATTAACGCAATTTACAGGCTTAAAATTAATGGATATTGATTTTCCAGATTCTTATGCTAATGTATTTAAAGGTCCACAATTTGGAATTAGCGGATGTAGAAAATTGACCAATGTTGAAGGACGACCTTTGATTGGTACAATCATTAAACCTAGTATTGGAATGAGCCCTGAACAAACAGCCGAATTGGTGAAAACGTTAGTAGAAGCTGGAATCGATTTTATCAAAGATGATGAATTGTTAGGTTCGTCGGCAAATTCTCCTTTTGATAAACGGGTAGATGCAATTATGAATGTAATTAATGCTCATGCTGATAAAACTGGTAAAAAAGTGATGTATGCTTTTAACCTGAGCGACGAGATTGACCAAATGCAACGCAACTACGAGAAGATTGTTAAAAGCGGCGGGACATCAGCAATGATAAGCTTAAATAGTGTTGGATTGGCTGGTGTTAAAAAGATCTGCGATAACCGTGAACTGGCCATTCATGGACACAGAAATGGTTGGGGAATGATAAACAGACATCCGCTTTTGGGGATTGAATTTCCTGCTTATCAAAAATTATGGCGTTTGGCAGGTGTAGACCAAATCCATGTTAATGGTATTCAAAACAAATTCTGGGAATCTGATGATTCTGTGGTGACTTCAATTGAATCTTGCTTAAAGCCGTTTTTAAGGGGCTTCTCAGTATTACCAGTTGTTTCCTCTGGTCAGTGGGGCGGGCAAGCTGTAGAAACCTATAGAAGGACTAAAACCGTCGATTTGTTGTATATGGCAGGTGGAGGTATAATGGCGCATCCAAGTGGTCCTGCTGGTGGAGTTATTGCTTTACAACAAGCATGGCAAGGGGCTGTAGATGGTTTATCTGTGGAAGATACGGCAAAAAAATATTCAGAATTTAATCAATCAGTTTCCGTTTTCGGGAAAAAATAAGATGGAGAACAAAGAAAATAACCGCTTATTAATGGCCTTTTATGGCGATGATTTTACAGGCTCTACTGATGCCCTGGAGTTTCTCTGTAAAGCAGGCGTTAAAACGGTTTTATTTATTGATGTTCCAACAAAAGAGCAGTTATTAAACTATGCCGATTTGCAAGCCATCGGTGTGGCGGGTGTAAGCAGGGCTTTATCGCCAGTTAAAATGGAAGCTGAGCTTTTGCCAACATTTGAGGCATTGAAAGAGCTCAAACCACAGCACGTTCATTATAAAGTCTGCTCAACTTTTGATTCATCGCCAACTATTGGAAGCATTGGAAAAGCTATAGATGTTGCCCAATCCGTTTTTAAAGGAACTTACGTCCCATTGTTAGTAGCAGCGCCAGCTTTAGGAAGATATTGTTTGTTTGGTAATTTATTTGCCAGGATGGGAATTGGAAGCGATGGTGATATTTATCGTTTAGACAGGCATCCATCTATGAGTAAACATCCAGTTACACCTGCTGATGAAAGTGACTTACGCCTGCATTTGGGCAAACAAACCAATAAAAAGATAGGGCTTTTTAACATTACAGCTCTTCATCACTATGATGAAAAGCATTTCGATGTAGATTTTGGTGATCATGAAATCGTTCTTTTTGATGCTTTAAAGGCAGAGGACTTAATTCCAATTGGAGAAATAATAGCGCAGTCTTCTAAACAGGATCATATCGTGTTTTCGGTCGGCTCATCAGGAATAGAAATGGCTTTAGGTTCATACTGGAAAGAAAAAGGCATTGTTAAGGATAAACTCGGTTGGGGAAATATCAAATGTTCAAAACCGATTCTGGTTATTTCTGGTAGCTGTTCTCCAGTAACTTCATCGCAAATTAAATATGCTTTGGATAATGGTTTTGCTGAAATCGCAATAGATACTGTTGCTTTTGCTAATCGATTTTCATCAGATTCTGATATCGACGAAAACCTTATTTCAATCTATGTTGAGCAAGTTGTAAAATTTATTTCTGATGGTAAAAATGTTTTGATACATACCAGTTTGGGTAATGATGATTTAAGAGTCGTTGAATCCGATAAAATATTTAATAACAATGAATTGAATAAATCAACTGCATCAATTGTTTACGGTCGAGTGCTTGGCGAAATCGCTAAAAAAGTTGCAGAAAAAACCAATTTAGAAAGGCTTGTTATTGCAGGAGGAGATACATCAAGTTATGCTGCACGAGCGATGGGAATTGAAGCAATGGAGATGATTTCGCCGTTAACCGCAGGCGCTCCGCTATGCAAAGTGCATTCAACAAATTCAGATATAAATAATTTACACGTTGTTTTTAAAGGTGGTCAGGTAGGAAAACAAGATTTTTTTGTTCAGGCCTCGAAAGATATAATTAACATAAAATAAACTCAGTAAAAAACCAAATATGAAAACTAAAACCCTTGGACTTGTTCATACTTCTGCAACATTAGTTCCTGTTTTTCAACAGTTATGTGCAACGCATTTGCCTAATGTTAACGTTTTTAATATTGTTGATGATAGCTTGATAAAAGACGTAATTACGCGTAACGAATTAACGAAGTTAACAGCAAGAAGAGTGGTAGACCATGTAGGTTCGGCTGCTTTGGCTGGTGCCGATTATATTTTAGTAACCTGCTCGTCTATTGGTTCGGCTGTAGAAGCTGCCGCAGAGTTAACTGGCGTTCCTGTTTTAAGAGTTGATCAACCAATGGCAGATTTAGCAGTACAAACGGGAAAAAAAATTGGTGTTATTGCAACTTTACCAACCACATTAGGCCCAACAAGTGATTTGGTGAAGCGTAGAGCAGCGGCTGCTGGAAAAGAAATTGAATTAACTTCTAAATTGTGCGAAGGTGCTTTTGAGGCACTAATGGGTGGAAATCCTGAAAAGCATGATGAAATGGTTGCAGCGGCTTTAAGGCAACTCTCAACAGAAGTTGATGTGATTGTATTGGCGCAAGCATCTATGTCGCGTGTGGTGGATGGTTTGCAGGAATCAGAAAAACGTATTCCAATATTAGCTAGTCCTGCTTTGGCCATACAGCACATTGCCGAACTTATAAAATAAACGGCTATGAAAAACATTCGTAAGCTGTTTTTATATGTAGGAGGTATCGCCTTTTTGGTTTTACTTGCAGGTTTGTTTGTGTCTAATCAAACGCTCTGGCAACCTGCAGCTTTAATCTTAGCGGTAAGTTTAGCCATTGGTATTGGTGCTTTAGAAAGTTTGAAAAACTATCAATACACCGCGTGGATCATTACTGCGGTTGTTGCAGGTATGATTTATCCATCGGCATTTTTAAAATGGGGCAGCGTAGATTTAAGGAATAAATGGCTTATTTTGGTGGTTGTGCAGTTTGTAATGTTCGGTATGGGCATACAAATGGGCTTAAAAGATTTTGCAGGTTTGGCAAATAGTGGCAAAGGCGTGCTCATCGGATTACTTTGTCATTTCTCAATTATGCCTTTAATGGGTTTATTGTTGGTTAAAGTGTTCCATTTTGAAACCGAAATTGCTGCAGGCATAATTTTAATTGGTTCTTGTTCTAGTGGCTTGGCTTCGAATGTAATGGTTTACATAGCGAGGGCAAATTTGGTTTTATCGGTTGCAGTAACGGCGATAGCAACATTAGTAGCGCCCATTATGACGCCATTGTTAATGAAGTTGCTGGCTGGAACTCTAATTGAAATCAAATTCATTAACATGATGATGGAAATCATTAAAATCGTTATCGTTCCGATTGGTGCTGCGTTAATTCATGATTATTTAAAAAGAGCAACTCCGAAGGGCGTAAAGGTTGTTAAGGTGATCGCTGTTTTTTGCATAGTATGGTTATTAGCACTTCCATTTGGGCTTTGGAATAGTTTGGAGCAAAAATTACCTGAAGATGCCATGCATTCTGTAGAGATTTTTAGCTTTTTTACAGGCGCATTTTTGGTCGGAATTTTATATCACCTAATTACGTTGAAAATTAAAACGCTCGACGATTTAATGCCTTATGTATCTATGTTTGGCATTGTGTATTTTACAACGGTAACAACCGCTGCTGGAAGAGATAATTTATTAAAAGTCGGCTTTCTGTTGTTTTTAGCCTCGGTTATTCATAATGGCGCTGGTTATTTATTTGGCTACATCCTCAGTCGTGTATTTGGTTTGGATAAAAAATCTGCCAGAACAGTTGCTTTTGAAGTTGGTTTGCAAAACGGAGGAATGGCATCGGGCTTAGCAGGTGGAATGGGTAAATTGGGTACAGTTGGTTTAGCGGCAGCGGTTTTTAGTCCATGGATGAATATTTCGGGCTCAATCTTAGCTAATTATTGGAGAAGAAAAGCATTAAAAGAAGAAGAAAATGAACGTAAAATTTCTTAAAAAAATATTAACTTTTGGACTAATCGTATTTGCTATTGCTGCAAATGCAACGGTTAAACCTGCATCTATTTTTACCGACCACATGGTGTTACAACAACAAAGTAATGTGGCCATTTGGGGTTGGGCAAAACCATCAGTCAAAGTAAAAATAATCACTTCTTGGAATAAAGAAAACTATTCGATTACAACAGACCAAAAAGGCAAATGGAAGGTTAAAGTTGCTACACCTTCAGCTGGAGGACCTTACAACATCGAATTTAATGATGGAGAGAAATTGATTTTATCTGACATATTAATTGGCGAGGTTTGGTTTTGCGGCGGACAATCGAACATGGAATTGCCGATGAAAGGTTATAAAGGTCAGCCAAATATTGGTAGTAATGAGGCTATTTTAAAATCGAAAAATCCGAATATCAGATTATACACTGTACCGCGTTCATCTATTACAGAAAGACAAGAAAACAGCAAACCATCACAATGGAAACTTAGTGAGCCAGAAGTTGTAGCAAATTTCAGCGCAACAGCTTATTACTTTGGTACACTTTTAAACGAAATTTTAGATGTTCCAGTTGGTATTATCAATGATAGTTATAGCGGTTCCTCAATCGAAGCCTGGATGTCGCCAGAAGATTTAAAATCCTTTCCAGAAATAAAAATTCCTTCAAAAGGCGATTCGATAAAAGAAGTAAGCCGAACCCCAACAACATTATATAATGGAATGCTTTATCCAGTAATTGGCTACAGCGTAAAAGGTGCTATTTGGTATCAAGGGGAATCTAATTACGAGCGCCCCGACCAATACGAGAGCTTATTTCCTGCGATGGTTTCAAGCTGGAGAAAGAATTGGGATAATGGTGAATTTCCTTTTTATTATGCACAAATTGCACCATACAATTATGCTCAGTTAGCACCATTTCATAAAGGTGGAAAATACAATTCTGCATTTTTGAGAGATGCACAACGCAAATCATTATCTAAAATATCAAATTCGGCGATGGCTGTTTTGATGGATATTGGCGAGGAAAATATGATTCATCCTTCAAAGAAAAAACAAGGTGGCGAACGATTGGCTTATTTAGCATTGGCCAAAACTTATGGCATAAAAGGATTTAGCGCAACCAGTCCGCTTTATGAATCGATTACGATTGAAAAAAATGAAGCCGTCGTTAAATTTAAAGATGTACCAAATGGCTTAACTTCATTTAGTAAAGAATTATCTTTATTCGAAATTGCTGGCGCTGATAAGAAATTTTATCCTGCAAAAGCAGTAATAAAAGGCAGCAGTATTAATGTTTCTTCAGAGCAAGTAAAAAATCCAGTTGCGGTTCGTTACGCATTTAATGATTTTATTGTTGGTGATTTATTTGGAAATGAAGGCTTGCCAGTTTCATCATTTAGAACTGATAACTGGGATAATTAGAAAGAATAGAATAATGATTTTTACCACAAAGACACATATTACTTACAACAAGAACTTAGATATCCTTGGTTGTCTCAGATGGTCGACTTTTTTTAATACTAATATCTTTGTTGTGTCCTTTTTGTCTTTATGGTTTATCACAACAACTCAAGCACAAGAAAACGTTGTGTGGACTAGCCAGAGCCAAAATTCATCTGAATCGATGCCAGTTGGTGGCGGTGATATCGGCTTAAATCTTTGGGTAGAAAAAGGAGAAGTTTATTTTTATTTATCAAAAAGCGGCACTTTTGACGAAAACAATACGCTATTGAAGTTGGGTAGGGTAAAACTAAAACTTAGCCCAAATCCGTTCGAAGGCAAAACATTTAAGCAAGAGTTGATTTTAAAAGATGGTTTTGCACAAATCAGCGGTTCAAATGGTGAATTAAATACGCTAATTAAAGTATGGGTTGATGTTTTCAATCCAGTTATTCATATCGATATCAATTCAAGTCAAAAAATTATAACTGAAGCAAGTTATGAAACCTGGCGTTTTGAAGACCGAATTACGAAAGGCAAAGAAAATAACCAGAATTCTTATAAATGGGCACCACAAGGTGTTGTGAAAACTTTAAAAGATGAAATCGCTTTTAAAAATAATGGTATTCAGTTTTACCACCAAAATAAAACAGAAACCGTTTTTGATGTGGCTGTGAAACAACAAGGTTTAGAAGACAGAAAATCAGATTTATTCAATCCTTTAAATAATCTAATTTTTGGCGGTTTAATGCAAGGCGATAATATGGCTTCGGCTGGAAACTACACAGGCATTTATCTTAATACACCATTTAAAGCATGGGCTTTAAAAAGCAAATCGCCATCACGATCACAAAACATAACGATAAGTTTAAATACGAGAAAAGCAGCAACAGTAGCAGATTGGGAAAGAGAAACTAATCTATCAAAAAGAAAATCAAATCAAAAAGCCAGTATAAAATGGTGGAATGATTACTGGAAGAAGAGCTTTATATACATCAATTCTGATGATAAAGCTGCCGATCAATCAGCTACAAACTATCAGTTGTTTCGCTACATGTTGGGTTGCAACGCTTTTGGTAAATATCCTACAAAGTTTAACGGTGGCTTATTTACTTACGATCCACAATTAACTGATTCTTCCTTAAAATACACACCAGATTTTAGAAACTGGGGTGGTGGAACTCATACAGCGCAAAATCAACGTTTGGTTTATTGGCCAATGCTTAAAAGTGGCGATTTCGATATGATGAAGCCTCAATTTGATTTCTATCTCGATTTACTAAAAAATGCTGAAGTTAGAACGGAAGCTGCTTGGGGCCATAAAGGTGCAAGTTTCACCGAACAGTTAGAAAACTTTGGCTTACCAAATCCTGCTGAATATGGTTGGAAACGACCTGCTGATTTTAACAAAGGCATGGAATATAATGCCTGGCTAGAATATGAGTGGGACACGGTTTTAGAATTTTGTATGATGATTTTGGAAACCGAAAGATACGACAACCGAAACATTGAAAAATATCTTCCTTTGATTGAAAGTTCACTTACTTTTTTTAAAGAGCATTATACATATTTAGCCAAGCAACGCAGTGCAAAAGCATTAGATGCAGATGGTCATTTGGTTTTATATCCAGGTTCTGGCGCTGAAACTTATAAAATGGCTTATAATTCTACATCTACAATTGCTGCCTTAAAAACGGTTTTAGAAAGATTGATTGAACAACCTAATCTATCTCAAAAAAAGAAAACAGAATGGACTGAAATGTTAAAAACCATTCCATCAATTAGCTTTAGAAATTTTGATGGCAAACCAACAATTGCACCTGCAAAATTATGGGAACGGATTAATAATACCGAAAGTCCGCAGTTGTACCCAGTTTATCCATGGGGGATTTATGGCCTTGGAAAGCCAGGACTAGATACTGCAATTAATACTTTTAAATATGATACTGATGTGCTTAAATTTAGAAGTTATGTAGGTTGGAAACAAGATAATATTTTTGCCGCTAGATTGGGTTTAACAGAAGATGCTGCAAAATTAACAACAGATAAATTAAAAGATTCACGTAGAAGATTTCCAGCATTTTGGGGGCCAGGTTTCGATTGGACACCTGATCATAATTGGGGCGGTTCTGGAATGATTGGCTTACAGGAAATGTTAATGCAGGTGGATGGGAAGAAAATTTTTCTTTTCCCTGCATGGCCAAAAGATTGGAATGTGCATTTCAAACTGCATGCACCTTATCAAACTACGGTTGAGGGAACATTAAAAGATGGGAAATTAATAGATTTAAAAGTATTGCCAGAATCAAGAAAGGCAGATGTAATGAATATGATTAAATAAATTAACCACAGATAAAAAGGGACATGTTGCTAATTGGTGCTCATATCTGTGATATTGAATTGAAATAAAACTCTGCAAGGTTAGCATCTTTTATCCCCTTTGGGAGCAGGAAGACGAATTGATAAAGAATAAAAATATTTTGAAATGGATTTAAATTTAAAAGAAAAGGTTATCATAATTACTGGCGCTGCAAAAGGCATTGGTAGAAGCATAGCAGAGGTTTTTGCAAAAGAAAACGCTGTTGCAGTTATTGTAGGAAGAAAAGCCAACGATAACCAGAAAGTGGTTGATGCAATTGAGGAACAAGGTGGTAAGGCAGCTCAGTTTGTAGCAGAATTATCCAATCCTGATGATTGCAAAAAAGTAGTCGCTGAAATTATAAACCAATTCGGTAGGATTGATGGTTTGGTGAACAATGCAGGTGTAAACGACGGTGTAGGTTTAGAAAGTGGAAACTATGAAGATTTCATGGCTTCGTTGCATAAAAATGTAGTGCATTACTATTTAATGGCACATCATGCTTTGCCAGAATTAATTAAAAGTAAAGGTGCAATTGTAAACATCACTTCAAAAACAGCGGAAACAGGACAAGGAAATACTTCAGCCTATGCGGCGGCAAATGGAGGACGAAATGCTTTAACCCGCGAATGGGCAGTTGAGCTTTTAAAATATGGAATTCGTGTAAACGCAGTGGTTGTAGCCGAATGCTGGACACCAGCTTACGAAACATGGATTGAAACTTTACCAGATGCTCAAGCCAAATTAGATGAAATAACTTCAAAAATTCCGTTGGAAAACAGAATGACTACGGCTGAAGAAATTGCAAATATGACGGTTTTTTTAATGTCTGATAAATCAAGCCATACCACAGGACAAATTATCCATGTTGATGGTGGTTATGTTCACTTAGATAGAGCTTTAGCAAACGCATAAATTAGTAAATCTTTAATCTGCTGTCGTGATGGTGAGGCAGGAAGAAATCTCCTTTTACTTAACTAAGGAGATTGCTTCATGCCTCGCAATGATCAAAAAAATCAAGCTGACAAAAACGATAAAAAATGAAAACCCTTACCTGTACAACACCTGGAACTTTTGAATACTCAGAAACTGATAAACCTGAATTGAAAAAAGACCACGCCATTATGAAAATTAAAAGAATTGGCATTTGCGGAACGGATTTACATGCCTTCGAAGGCACGCAACCTTTCTTTAATTATCCAAGAGTTTTAGGTCATGAGCTTTCTGGCGAATTAGTTGAAGCCGATGGTGCTGATGGTTTTTCAATAGGAGAGGCTGTAACATTCATTCCATATTTTAATTGTGGCGAATGTATTGCCTGCCGAATGAATAAGCCCAATTGTTGCGTAAAAATGCAAGTTTGCGGCGTTCATGTCGATGGCGGAATGCGTGAGTATTTGCAAGTTCCATCTAGAACACTTTTGCATGGTGAAGGTTTAAGTTACGATGAATTAGCTTTAGTAGAACCTTTAGCTATCGGCGCTCATGGTGTTCGCAGAGCTGATATTCAGCCAGGTGAGTTTGTATTAATAATAGGTGCTGGTCCGATTGGTTTAGGTACAATGGAATTCGCAAGAATTGCTGGTGGACACGTAATTGCCTTAGATATTAACGACGACCGTTTAGCTTTCTGTAAAGAAAAATTAGGCGTAGCGCATATCATAAATGCTTTATCTACAGATGTTACCGAGCAATTAAGTGAAATTACAAATGGCGATATGCCAACAGTTGTAATCGATGCAACTGGAAATCAAAAAGCAATAAACAATGCCATTAACTACATGGCTCATGGCGCAAGATTTGTATTGATTGGCCTTCAAAAAGGTGATTTAATATTTAATCATCCAGAGTTTCACAAAAGAGAATCGACTTTAATGAGCAGTAGAAATGCCAATATCGAAGATTTCGAGCATGTAATTAAATCAATGAAAGCTGGTTTAGTAAAACCTACAACTTACATTACCCACAAGGTAGATTTTGATAAAGTGAAAGATAACTTCGAAAGCTGGTTAGATCCGAAAAATGGTGTAATTAAAGCGATGGTTAAGATGGAGGATTAGTTTTTCTTTTTGGTAGATTTATTTTAGCATCTTTTGGGATATATAAAAAAGGGCAATTTCTGACGAAGAAATTGCCCTTTTTTATTTTAATCACAAGCTACCAAAACTTAACATAAATGAGTGTAATTAAGAGTAAGGTTACAACAATCAACACAAGTGTAGATGGCGCAACTTTAAACATCGATTTATCTAATTCGAATGCTTTAGGATTTACTTTAGGACCTAATAAACTTAATCCAACCATTACAATCATGGTAAATAAGAACGATAAGCCCATACAGATTAAGAATGGAATTTCATAAACACCATCTTTGTTTAGATAAGCCGTGTATAAAAAGTTTTCGTGACCGAACCATATCGGTGCATAATTATTAAAAACTACTGAAAGCAAGAATCCAGTAACTAAGCCTGCAATTGCTGCGGTACCTGTAGTACGCTTCCAAAACATCCCTAAAAGAAACATTGCAAATACACCAGGGCTAATAAAGCCTGTATATTTTTGGATAAAGGTAAATCCACCTTCGCCACCTATACCTAATAAATCATCCCAGGTTAAAATTACCGACATTACAATTGCCACTAAAATGCTTAAGCGACCAATAACAACTAACTTTTTCTCGTCTGCATTTTTATTTATGTATTTTTTATAAATGTCTAATGTCCAAATGGTAGAAATACTATTTGCTTTACCAGCTAAAGAGGCAACAATGGCTGCCGTTAAAGCTGCTAATGATAAACCTTTTAATCCGTTAGGTAAAAAAGTTAATACCGCAGAGTATGCGTTATCTGCGATTACTTTACCATCTGGAGCCATTTCATGCTGCAATGCACCATTTCTGTGTAAAACATAAGCTGCAATACCAGGTAACATTACAATAATTGGCATACCTAATTTTAAAAATCCTGCAAATAAAATACCTGTTCTGGCTGTTTTTAAATCCGCACCCAACGCTCTTTGTGTAATGTATTGGTTGCAACCCCAATAGTTTAAATTCACAATCCATTGACCAGCAAAATACATGGCAATACCAGGAAGCGCTAAATATTTATTTACATATTCTTGCGATGAGTTTGCTGTTGGTTTGTCTAAAATCATTTTAAAATGATCTGGAGAATCTTTCATCAGCATTTTAAAACCTGCAATAGCATCTTTACCTAAACCAAAGTGATCACTTACCATAGTTAAGGCAATGTAAGTGGTAACCAAACCGCCAGCAATTAAAACAATAACCTGAATTACATCTGTAAAGCCAATTACCTTCATTCCGCCAAGCGTAATAATTAAAGAAAATGCAGCTAAACCGATAACTATATATTTAAAATATGCAGGGTCTATCATGCTGCTAATGGCAATCGAACCTAAGTATAAAATCGAGGTAAGGTTTACAAAAATGTATAAGAATAACCAGAAAATGGCCATAATCAAGCTCACGGTTTCATTATACCTCGTTTGCAAAAATTGAGGCATTGTAAAGATTTTATTCTTCAGATAAACTGGAATAAACCAAACTGCAACAATAATTAATGCAATTGCGGCAACCCATTCGTAAGCTGCAACCGCCATACCCACCTGAAAACCCTGACCACTCATGCCAATAAATTGTTCGGCAGAAATGTTCGACGCAATAAGTGAGGCACCAATGGCCCACCACGTTAAAGAGCCTTCGGCAAGAAAGAAGTCGTGACTTCCCGATGTAGCTTTATTTTTCTTTTTACTGTATATCCAAAATCCATAACTGGAGATTAGGATAAAGTAAAAGATAAAAACGGCGTAATCGACCGTCGAAAAATTATTCATAATTTGGTTTTAATTTGGTTATAGTTAATTATTTATAGAAAACTTCGTTCCATTGAAGCTCATTTCTAAATTGGTTTATTTTAGTTTCAGGGCCAATATTAATGTACTCAATACCTGCAATATTTGCGAAATCAGATAAGTGCTCAGTTGTTAAATTTTGGCTATAAGCTGTGTGATGCGCGCCCCCAGCATAAATCCAGGCTGCACAACCAGTTTTCATATCAGGAAGTGGTTTCCAAAGTACACGAGCTACAGGTAAGTTTGGTAAATCATTTTCGGCTTCAACAGCTTTAACTTCGTTCACCAATAAACGGAAACGATTGCCCATATCAATTAGTGAAGCATTTAAAGCATCGCCGCCAGCAACATTAAAAACCAAACGAGCTGGATCTGCCTTGCCACCAATACCTAGAGGATGAACTTCTAAACTTGCTTTACCTTTTGCTAACGAAGCATCAACTTCTAACATATGCGAACCTAAAACCATTGAGTTTGCAGGATCGAAATGGTAAGTGTAATCTTCCATAAAAGCATTTCCACCCGCTAAGCCAGCGCCCATAACTTTACAAGCACGCACTAAAGCTGCGGTTTTCCAATCGCCTTCACCAGCGAAACCAAAACCATCGGCCATTAAACGTTGCGCAGCAATTCCTGGTAACTGAATCATTCCATGTAAATCTTCAAAAGTATCCGAGAAACCCTTAAAATTCCCATCTTTTAAAAATTTCCTTAAACCTAACTCAATTTTAGCGGCATCATAAACTGAAGAATGTCTCGCACCACCAGTTTTCAAATCATCAGCCATATCATAAGTCGCTTCGTATTCTTGTACCAAAGCTTTGATATCATCTTCACTTACCGCATTAATTACAGCAACTAAATCGCCAATACCATAAGTATTTACCGAGAAACCAAACTTCATTTCAGCCTCAACCTTATCGCCATCCGTTACCGCAACATAACGCATATTATCACCAAAACGGGCAAATTTTGCGCCTTGCCAATCATGCCATCCAGCAGCAGCCCTGCACCAGGTATCAATTTGCGAAGCAACTTCTTCATCTTCCCAATGGCCAACAAC
Organism: Pedobacter ginsengiterrae; assembly: GCF_039537385.1. Lineage (NCBI taxonomy): Bacteria > Pseudomonadati > Bacteroidota > Sphingobacteriia > Sphingobacteriales > Sphingobacteriaceae > Pedobacter > Pedobacter ginsengiterrae. The sequence goes on along the minus strand of NZ_BAABAK010000001.1, from coordinate 376,689 downwards.
AACTTTTCTATCTTTTCGCATCCGCGTAACCATAAAACCAAATTCTCTATCGCCATGCGCACTTTGGTTTAAGTTCATAAAATCCATATCAATGGTATTCCAAGGAATATCACGATTGAATTGAGTATGTAAATGAAGCAATGGCTTTTGTAAAACATTTAAACCTCTAATCCACATTTTAGCAGGCGAGAAAGTGTGCATCCAAGTTACAACCCCAATACAATTTTCATCGGTATTAGCGCTTTGTAGGGTTTCAAAAATCTCATCGGTATTTTTAACAATTGGTTTGAAAACTACCGAAACAGAAATTGTTTGGTTGTTATTTAACGATTTTGCAACTTGCTCTGCATGAATCGCAACTTGTTTTAAAGTTTCTTCGCCATATAAATCCTGCGTACCCGTAATAAACCAAACCTGTAATTTTTTTAAATCAATCATTGCTCTTATATTTTTAGTTATAATCTTTATATTTTATTTGAAAAGCAAGCTTCGGCTTTCTATCGGTTCCGATAGTCCTGCTTTTCGTTTTATTCGGCTAATAAAAAATTAGCCTTCATTCTCACTTCAATCAGGTTTATTTAACCTAAAATGGTGCTAAAAACTTCTAATCTACTTCTGCCCGTAATAAGCATCCGAGCCATGTTTTCGCTCGTAATGTTTCTTTATTAAAGAGTCCTTTAACTTCGGTGCATTCGCATTAATTTGCTCGGTAAGTATGGCCATTTGCGCAACTGCTTCTAAAACAGCGCTATTGTAAACAGCTTTGTCTGCTGTTTTTCCCCAGGTAAAAGGAGCGTGGTTGCCAACTAAAATCATTTCCACTTCCTTATAGCTTAAACCAAGGCTATCAAAATGATTCATAATCTGGAAACCAGTTTCATATTCATAATTTCCTTTAATCATTTCATCATCCATTGGCGGCGCACAAGGAATATCTACGGTTAAATGGTCGCCATGCGTGGTGCCAAAAATTGGAATGGCTCTTTGCGCCTGGGCCCAAGCTGTTCCATAAGTAGAATGTGTATGTACAATACCGCCGATGTTTTCCCAGTTTTTGTAAAGCACAGCGTGGGTTTTGGTATCAGATGATGGGCGCAAGTTTCCTTCAACAGTATTGCCATCGAAATCCACAATCACCATGCTATCAACTGTTAATTCATCATAAGGAACTCCGCTTGGTTTAATTGCAAAAACACCTTTTTCTCTATCTGCAGCACTTACATTTCCAAAAGTAAAAAGCACTAAACCTAGCTTTGGCAATTGCATATTAGCAGCATAAGCCTGCTCTTTTATATCCTGATAGTTGCTCATGATAAATATGGTTTTACATCTTTTTTATTAAACTTTTCTAAATATCTACCCAAGCTTAAATATTGCTGATAGTGTTGACGATAAAGTTTTTGTTTCTTAATATTAGGATGATATTCTTTTTCGAAACCAGTTCCCATCGCTTTCATTGCCGTTTCAACATCTGGATAAATACCTGCAACAACAGCCGCAAACATGGCAGCACCTAAAGCACAAGTGTGCTCAAAACGGTGTATGCGGATTGGCATTTCCAAAACATCGGCCATCATTTGCGTAATGTATGGCGATTTTTTAGCCACACCTCCAATACCAATAATACCTTTAACGGGTACGCCTTGTTCCTTAAACCGATCTACAATTGCTTTAGCACCAAAGCAAGTTGCAGCGGCTAACGCCCTGAAAAATCTTGGAGCATCGGTACCTAAGCCCAAACCAGTAATGGCACCTTTTAGCTCTTGGTTTGCATCGGGTGTTCTTCTACCATTTAACCAATCAACAGCCAGTTCCGAGTAATCATCATCGGGTAATTCTGAAGCTTGCTTAGCTAAATTTGCAAGTATTTTGTGTTCAAGTTCTTCTCTTAAAGCATTAGCGGTATGCTCATCAATTATGGTCGATTCTGATAAGAGATTATTGATTGGCCAGCTGATCAGATTTTTAAACCAGGCATAAACATCGCCAAACGCAGACTGGCCAGCTTCTAAACCAGCCATATCAGGAATAACAGAACCATCAACTTGCCCGCAAATACCGTTAATTAATTTACCTTCCAGGTCTTTATTAGGGGCAACTAAAATATCGCAAGTACTCGTGCCCATTACTTTACTTAAATAATAGGGTTCTATCTGGCCGCCAACAGCGCCCATGTGTGCATCGAAAGCGCCAACACCAATAACTATGTCGGTATTAAGGCCAAGCTTTTCGGCCCATTCGGCGCTTAAGTTTCCTGCAGAAACATCAGATGTATAAGTATCTTTGAATAATAAATCTCTATATCCTTTCAACAATGGATCTAAGGTTTTAAAGAATTCTTCAGGAGGCAATCCATCAAATTCTTCTGCCCATAAAGCTTTATGTCCAGCTGCACAACGACTGCGTTTCATTTCTTTAACATCCGTTTTACCAGAAAGTAAAAAGGGAATCCAATCGCAATGTTCTACCCACGAAACTGTATTTTTTCTAACTTGAGTATCAACCCTTAGTATGTGAAGCAATTTCGACCAAAACCATTCAGATGAATATATTCCACCCACATACTTCAGGTAATTCACTTCAAATTTTTCGGCGTGTTTATTAATTTCTGCGGCTTCCTGAACAGCTGTGTGATCTTTCCATAACACAAACATTGCATTCGGATTTTCAGCAAAATCGGGCTTTAATGCAAGTGGCGTTCCTGTTTCATCAACTGCAACAGGGCTAGAACCCGTGGTATCAACAGAAATTCCTTTTATAAATGGAACGATAGCCTCACCGCCAGCTTTAGCAATACAATCTTTAATTGTATGGGTTAAACCTTCTACATAATCTAAAGGATGTTGCCTGAATTGGTTAAGGGAAGGTTTACAATATAAACCTTTTTGCCATCGGGGATAAAGGAATACAGAAGCTGAAATTTCTTTTCCGTTTGCGGTATCTACCAGAACGGAGCGGACAGAATCCGTCCCGTAATCTACACCGATTACATAGTTTGCTGTGCTCATAACTAACAATAAATAAATGTCTAATTAACGTTTATTTATTTGAATTAAAAAATATTTTAACGTGTTTTTGACGTTTATAATTTTTAACAATGATTTTGGGCGATGTTTGAAGGTGTTTTTTGCAGATTAAAAATATAGGAACGCAGATTTTCGCAGATAAGAAAGAAAATCATTTTAAAACTGCTGGAAATTATGAGAAACTAAAGCGACTTCCTCAAACTCAAGTAAAATGGAACATGAATTTTTTCTGTGATGTTGTTTAAAATACAATTTGCAGCTTGCGTTCCAAGCATTGCAAAATCTGTAGAGATAGTGGTTATCCCATCAAGAATTATTCTTTTTAAAGGTATTTCGTTATATGATATTACACCAACATCCTTACCAACTTCCAACTCCAGTGAGATGATTTTCTCAATAAGTGTAACTAAATCATCTTCCATTAAACTGATATAAACTTCACCATTATTAATTTCCTCATCAATAATTTTATCTACTACTTGATGATTAAAGGCATATTGCTGACAAAATTTATAAAATCCATCTAATATTTCTTTAGGAAAATAACTGCTTTTCGGGAAGATAATTTTTAATGTATCGTATTTAGAAAGCGGGACAAGTGCTTGTTCTAAAGCATTGTAAATGTCTAATGCGAAATTTTCGTAAACAGCTGCATAATCTCCAGAAATCCCTGGAAGTAATTTGTCTAAAATAACCAGTTTTTCTCTTGGTATTGCATTGATTAGATCCTGTGCTTTTTCGTCGCCCTCGTTAAAATGAGGAATGATAACATAGTGCGTATAGTCGTCTTTCTTATTATTTAATAAACTTCTGAAAAGTGAAAAGTCGTTATTATAAACATATAAATCTATCGCGGCTTGCTCGCCAATTGCTTTTGTAAACGAATCATAAATGATTTTTTTATGGGTACTGAGCTTATTAAAAAGCAAACAGATTTTTAATTTTCTCGAAAAATCGGTGTTGATTACAAAATAGCCTTTGCCTGGAATGGATTCGATAACACCCAACTTGCGCAATCTCCGATATCCTTTTTCAGCAGTATCTCTTGATATTTCTAAAACAAAACTGAGTTCATTTATAGAAGGGAGCAAATTTCCTTTCTCAATTTTTCCAGTTTCAATAGCATACAAAATTGCATTTACCAGCTGCTTATACTTTGGGGTTGCAGAATATTCGTCAATAAGGATATGGCTAATTAAACTATCAGACTTCACGGTTCAGGAATTAAATTTCTCAAATATAATAAAACACATTTCTTATGCAGCATGACAGTACATAACAGTTAAGTTTGAATCAATCGATACTTTCGAAAACCAAATATAAAACCAATTATAATGCAAGCAATTTTAGGCGTAATCTTTCATTTCATCGGCGGTTTTGCCTCCGGTAGTTTCTACATTCCGTATAAAAAAGTTAAAGGCTGGGCCTGGGAAAGCTATTGGATTGTTGGTGGCGTATTCTCGTGGTTAATTGTTCCCCCTTTAGCTGCATTTTTAACCATTCCGAACTTTACAGATATAATAGCCAGTACAAACGGCAAAATTTTATTATTAACTTATTTCTTCGGGATACTGTGGGGAATAGGTGGTTTAACCTATGGCTTAGGTGTTCGTTACCTTGGTGTATCCCTTGGAAGCAGTATTATCTTAGGATTATGCATGGTGTTAGGTTCTATTTTACCATCAATTTACTTCGATTTCTTTCCTCAAACTGGTAAAGATACTTTCACCATGTTCTTGCAAACAGATTGGGGAAGAATGGTTATGCTCGGACTTATTGTTTGCGTATTGGGTATCATAATCTGTGGAAAAGCAGGAATGATGAAAGAAAAAGAAATTAAAGCTGACGTTACTGATCCACATGGAATGGAAGTGAAAACCGAGTTTAAATTTGGTTTAGGCTTATTCGTTGGAATCGTATCAGGTGTTTTAAGTGCTTGTTTTAATTTCGGTATTGAGGCGGGTAAACCAATGGCCGATGCTGCAAATGCAATCTGGAAGGCTGCTAATCCTTCGGAAACTGGAAATTTTCTTTTTCAGAATAATGTAACTTATGTTGTTGTTCTTTGGGGTGGTTTATCTACCAATTTTATTTGGTGTATGATTCTTAACGCCCGTAATAAAACCTTTGGCGATTATACAAAATCGAGCACACCACTCCTAAAAAATTACATCTTTTCGGCACTTGCTGGTACAACCTGGTTTTTACAGTTTTTCTTTTACGGCATGGGCGAAAGTAAAATGGGTAATGGCGCCAGTTCCTGGATTTTGCACATGGCATTCATCATTTTAATTGCAAACGTTTGGGGTTTAATTTTAAAAGAGTGGAAAGGCGTGTCGAAAAAAACTATGTACACCGTTTTTGCAGGTATTTTAACCATTATCGTATCCGTACTTATTGTTGGGTACGGTAATTCAATTAAATAAATTTTAAAAAAGTAAAATATTAATATACATGTCTGTTAAAGAAACAAATTATAAGTACGTAAGTTACTTATGGGATGAAGAAGAGGCCGCAAAATTAGCTGGCGATGAAGTTGCATTGTTAATTTATCGCTCCAATTTATTAGGTGCCGATTTACGATTAACCAATTACGGCGGAGGTAATACCTCATGTAAATTATTAGAAAAAGATCCGCTTACAGGTTCAGAAACTGAAGTAATGTGGGTTAAAGGTTCGGGGGGCGATTTAGGTACTTTAAAGAAAAGTGGATTAGCTGCACTTTATGTAGATCGTCTTCGTAGTTTAAAAAACATTTATCGAGGTGTTGAGCATGAAGATGAAATGGTTGAATTATTTAATCACTGTATTTTCGATTTAAGTTCAAAAGCACCTTCAATTGATACACCGTTACACGGATTTTTACCATTTGCACATATCGATCACTTGCACCCTGATGCAGCTATTGCAATTGCAGCAGCCAAAGATGGAAAGAAAATTACGCAAGAGTTATTTGGTGGTACAATTGGTTGGGTAGAATGGAAGAAACCTGGTTTTGAATTAGGTTTGACGCTAAAGAAATGTTTAGATGAAAATCCAGGCATTCGTGGTATTATGTTAGGTTCGCATGGTTTATTTACCTGGGGAAAAACAGCCTACGAAAGTTATGTAAATACTTTAGATGTTATTGAGATTTGCTCGGCTTATGTGGAAGAAAACTATGGTAAAAAAGGTTTGGTTTTTGGCGGACAAAAAATAGAAAGTGCTGAAGCTGATAAACGTAAAAAACAAGCAGCTACTTTAGCACCTGTTTTACGTGGTTTATGTTCTTCAAAACAACATATGATTGGTCATTTTACTGATGATAGCCGTGTTTTAGAATTCATAAATTCAAATGATTTATCTCGTTTGGCTCCAATGGGAACCAGCTGTCCTGATCATTTCTTAAGAACTAAGATTAGTCCTTTAGTTTTAACTTTAGCAGCTGATGCAGATTTATCTGATAATCAATCGTTAAAAGAAACTTTGGAGCCTGCGTTTGAGGCTTACCGTAAAATGTATACAGACTATTACGAAACCTGTAAACATTCCAATAGTCCAGCAATTCGCGATACCAATCCTGTTGTAATTTTGTATCCAGGCATTGGTATGTTTACTTTCTCAAAGGATAAACAAACAGCCAGAGTTGCAGCCGAATTCTACATAAACGCAATTAATGTAATGAAAGGTGCAGAAGCTGTTTCTGAATATACTTCATTACCGCATCAAGAGGCTTTTAATATCGAATATTGGTTGCTCGAAGAAGCTAAACTTCAGCGTATGCCAAAACCAAAACCTTTAACTGGTAAAATTGCTTTAATTACTGGCAGTGCTGGTGGAATTGGAAAAGCAATTGCTAAAAAGTTTGTTGCAGAAGGTGGCGTTGTGATTTTAAACGATATGAATGCAGAACGCTTAGAAGCGGCTGGAGAAGAGTTTAAGGCTCAATTTGGTAAAGATTCTTACGCTACAGCAATTTTAAATGTAACCAGTCAGGAAGATATTAATGCAGCTTTTGATGCTGCCGCCTTAGCTTTTGGGGGCATTGATATTGTTGTAAATAATGCTGGCTTATCAATTTCTAAAACCATTGGCGATCATACCGAAAAAGATTGGGATTTATTATACGATGTTTTGGTAAAAGGTCAGTTTTTTATCTCTCAGGCTGCAACAAATACGATGCAAAAGCAAAGTATTGGTGGCGATATTATTAATATTGTAAGTAAGAACGCATTAGTAAGCGGACCTAATAATGCAGGTTACGGAAGTGCAAAAGCAGCTCAACTGCATTTAAGTAGATTAAATGCTGCAGAATTAGGCGCAGATAATATTCGTGTTAATGTTGTAAATCCAGATGCCGTTATTAGCGATAGTAACATTTGGGCTGGCGGATGGGCAGAAGGTAGAGCCAAAGCTTATGGAGTTACCGTTGCAGAATTACCTGCTTATTATGCAAAGCGTACTTTGTTAAATCAAATTATTTTACCTGATGATATTGCAAATGCATGTTTCGCTTTTGTTGGCGGTTTGCTTCAAAAATCGACAGGAAACGTTTTAAACGTTGATGGCGGTGTAGCCATGGCATTTGTACGATAATAAAGTTAGTTTTAGTAAGTTGTTTCACTGGCCCGTGGCTCATTGCGGGCCGAAATAACTTTTAAATTGAAATATTTTCGAAACAAAAAAGAATAAATTACCTAACCACGACTTGTATTTTACGAGTTGTATTAACCAAATATTGCGATGAATATCGAACAGAACCAATTAGAAAAACATAACGATTCCCTTATAAGTTCGCATCAGCGTAAGCTTAATTTTTTAAAAGAAGAGTGGTCGCATGTTGATTTAGAAAGCATAATTCAAAAACTTGTCGATTTTCAAATCGCGATACCAAGCTGGGCTTTAGGTACTGGAGGAACACGTTTTGGACGCTTTGCCATTACTGGTGGCGAGCCGCGCACCATAGAAGAAAAAATTGAGGATGTGGGTTTACTTCATGCTTTAAACGGTGCAAGTGGCGCAATTTCTTTACATATTCCATGGGATATACCTCAAAATGCCGAAGCTTTAAAAAGTTTAGCTTCAGGTTATGGTTTAACCTTCGATGCCATGAACTCCAACACTTTTCAGGATCAGGCTGGTTCGGCACACAGCTATAAATTTGGCTCCCTTCAAAATGTAAATAAAGCAGTTCGTAAACAAGCAATTGAACACAATATCGAAGTAATAAAACAAGGTGTAGCTTTAGGGTCAAATGCTTTAACGGTTTGGTTAGCAGATGGTTCTTGTTTTCCAGGACAATTAAATTTTCGCAAGGCTTTTGAAAATACTTTAGAAAGTTTACAGGAAATTTATTCGGCTTTGCCAGAAGACTGGAAAATGTTTGTCGAGTATAAAGCTTTCGAACCAAACTTCTATTCTACAACTGTCGGCGATTGGGGACAATCGTTACTTTATGCAAATAAATTGGGTAAAAAAGCTTACACGCTGGTAGATTTAGGTCACCATTTACCAAATGCAAATATCGAGCAGATTGTGTCGTTACTTTTAATGGAAGGTAAACTGGGTGGTTTCCATTTCAACGATTCTAAATACGGAGATGATGATTTAACTGCTGGAAGTATTAAGCCTTATCAATTGTTCTTAATTTTTAACGAACTTGTGGAGGGAATGGATGCAAAAGGAATGAATCATGCAAAAGATTTAGGCTGGATGATCGATGCTTCTCACAATGTGAAAGATCCGTTAGAAGATTTATTACAATCGGTAGAAGCGATTATGATTGCTTATGCACAGGCATTATTGGTTGATAGAAAAGCTTTAAATGCTGCTCAGGATAATAACGATGTTGCTGCTGCACAAGAAATTCTTCAAAATACTTTCCGTAGCGATTTGAGAGCGCTGGTTGCCGAAGCTAGATTAAGAACTGGAGCAGCATTATCGCCAATTAGTTTATATCGTGATTTAGATTGTAGAAAAAATTTAGTTAACACAAGAGGTTTAAATACAATTGCAACAGGATTATAATTTAGGAGAAATAAAGATGCCCAAAGCTGTTGTAGCTATATTTGATGTAGGGAAAACAAACAAAAAATTGTTTTTAATCGATGAAAATTACAACATCGTTTACGAGCGTTCGGCCCGTTTTGTAGAAACAAAAGATGAGGATGGAGAAGTTTGCGAGAATTTGGAAAGTCTTCGCTCTTCGGTTTTCGATTCTTTAAATCAGGTTTTACAACTTAAAGAATACGATATTAAGGCGATTAATTTTTCTACTTACGGCGCTAGTTTTGTTTATCTTGATGAAAAAGGCGAACCACTTACGCCGCTTTATAATTATTTAAAGGAGTATCCCGAAGAATTAAAAAAAGAGTTTTATTCTACTTATGGTGGTGAAGAAAAAATTTCGTTAGAAACAGCGTCGCCAATTTTAGGTAGTCTGAATTCAGGAATGCAGCTTTATCGTTTAAAAAAGGAAAAACCTGAAATTTTTGATAAGGTAAAGTATGCCCTTCATTTGCCACAATATCTAAGTTATCTGATTACAGGTAAAGGTATGAGCGATATTACCAGTATTGGTTGCCATACGCAGCTATGGGATTTTGGTAAAAATGAGTACCATAAATGGGTATCTGCTGAAGGACTCATTGAAAAATTCGGAGAATTTACACCCGCTGATTCTAGTGTTAAAGCAACTTTTGAAGGTAAAGAATTTAATGTTGGTGTAGGTTTACACGATAGTTCTGCAGCTTTAATACCATATCTTGCAAATTTTACAACTCCGTTTGTTCTGCTTTCTACCGGAACTTGGTGCATTAGTTTAAATCCTTTTAATCAAGATGTTTTAACAGAAAAAGAACTTAAGCAAGATTGCCTTTGTTATATGCATTTTAAAGGAAAAGCAGTTAAAGCCTCAAGGATTTTTGCAGGTTACGAACATGAGGTTCAATTGAAAAGAATTGCAGAGCATTTTGATCGGGCAGCTTATTTATTTAAGCACTTAAAGTTTAATGCTGGTTTAGTTTTAAATCTTGCAAATAAAATCCCTGAAAATGCGGTAATCCAGACTGAATTTTCGGCTAATTCTGCATTTCCAGATCGAGATTTAAATCTTTTTAAAACTGCCGAAGAAGCTTATCATCAATTAATTTTAGATTTAGTAAAGCAACAGGTTTACTCTTTAAAACTAATCCTAAATCAAGGTGTAAAAAGAATTTTTGTAGATGGTGGATTTGGAAGAAATGCAATTTACATGCATCTGTTGGCAACCGCTATCCCAGATATAGAAGTTTACGCTTCTTCGGTATCGCAAGCTACCTCAATAGGTACTGCTTTAGCCATTCACGATGCCTGGAATGAAAACCCTGCACCGAGTGATATTATTCAATTAAAATACTACTCCGCTTTGCAGCGAAGTATTGAAGCCTAAATAATAAATATACCCATGAGTTGGATATACAATAGTGATTACCCATCTGTAGATGATTTAAGAAATAAAGCAAAATCGAAAATGCCACGTTTTGCTTTTGAATATTTGGATGGTGGTTGTAATGAAGATGTAAATCTGTTTCGCAATACGGATGATATCAGAGCTTTAGAACTTTTACCTTATTATCTGAAAGATTTTAAAGAAGCATCGTTAAAAACAGAACTTTTCGGGCATACTTATGATGCCCCTTTTGGTGTTGCTCCTGTAGGTTTACAAGGCTTAATATGGCCGAATGCACCAGAAATTTTAGCAAAAGCTGCTTTTGAGCATAACGTTCCTTTCATTTTGAGTACGGTTAGTACGGCTTCGATTGAAAGAATTATGGAAATTACAGAAGGTAATGCCTGGTATCAGTTATATCATCCAGCAGAAGAATTGATAAAAGATGATATAATTAATAGGGCAGAAGCTTCTGGTTGTAAGGTTTTGGTTATTCTTTGTGATGTACCAAGTTTTGGTTTCAGACCGAGGGATATTCGTAACGGCTTAGCTATGCCACCAAAAATGTCGGTTAGAAATATGTTGCAAATTGTTGGTAGACCTGAATGGGCATTAAGAACTTTATTTCATGGCCAACCTGCTTTCGAAACCATGAAGCCATATATGCCAAAAGGTTTAAATATGAAACAACTTGGTTTGTATATGAATAGAACCTTTTCGGGCAGATTAAATGCCGATAGGATTGCTTCTATTAGAGATAAATGGAAAGGTAAGTTGGTTTTGAAAGGTGTTGCAACAGAGGAAGATACACAAATGGCGATTAATCTAGGTTTGGATGGAATTATTGTTTCCAACCATGGTGGCCGACAATTAGATGCTGGCCAATCTGCGATTAAGCCGTTAATTCAAATTGCATCGCAGTATAAAGATAAAATTAAAGTGATGATGGATAGTGGAATTCGCTCAGGTCCGGATATTGCCAGAACAATTTCTGCTGGTGCAGAATTTACTTTTTTAGGTAGAACCTTTATGTATGGAGTTGGTGCATTGGGTGATAAAGGAGGAAATCATACCATGTCGATGCTTAAAACTCAGCTTAAGCAAGTAATGGATCAGGTTGGCTGCGAAAAAATCGAAGACTTATCAAAGCATCTTTCTTAATCAGAAAAATAGTTTCTCAAAATATTTTATAAATTAACGCTTATAAAAAAGGTTTGTTTCGATATCGAAACAAACCTTTTTAATTTATGTGAATGTGCCAGCAAAATGGATAAACTTTAGTCATTGCAAGGTTAGAAGCATTCTTAAAAGGAAAACCATCAAATTAGGAATATTTTGTGCTTCGCAATGATGAATTACAAACAGATGATCGCTAGCGGTTATACCAGCTACTTTTTCAGCAGTTCATCAATTTCGCTGTTAAATTCCTTGACAAACTCATCGTAAAACTTACCCGTTGCTGGTCCATTATAGCCTGTGTGTATTTTAGCTACATTACCACTCTTATCAATAAAAATGGTTGTAGGAAAAGATACAAATGAATTTAAAGCCGGAAGAGACTCGGCAACAGCTTGCTTATCAGCCTTGCCCGCAATTACCTGGTCATATTCAATTCCAAAACGATTTCGGAAATTTGTTAATGCTTTTTTAGCATATTCTGCATCGGTTTGACGCTCATAATGAAGAGCGATTACTTCTACGCCTCGTTTTTTATTTTCTTTATACCAAGGTGCTATAAAACCAGCTTCATCAATACAATTTGGGCACCAACTGCCAGTAATCGTTAATACAACTACTTTGTTTTTATACTTATCATCCTTCAACGAAATTTTCTTCCCGTTTACATCAGGTAAAGAAAAATCTAGAGTTTTATAACCTTCTTTCAGATAGGTTAATTTGTATGCATCTGGAAGCGCAGCATCTTTATTTTTAACTCCCGTAAATGGCTGACTTCCTCTTGCGCTTAAAATTTCACCAGTTAGAGTTCCATCCGATTCAAATTTTCCTTTGTAATAAGAAGGGGAAGAGCCGATAAATGCTGAAAGTTGAAATTCATTTCCCTGAACAGTTCCTTCCAAATAACGTGAATCGCCCGTTACACGTAGGAAAGTTCCAGTAATTTTATTGCCAGTTTGCTTAAACAAACCAACAGTCTTCTCTTCTTTCCCATCGGGAGATTTAAAAATCACATCGTAACTGCCAGAATAATTACCCGCTGCAGCCTTACCATTTGGCTCAAAACGGTAATCTTTTTTCTCAGCAGAAATTTGTGTGGCTTTGCCCGTACCATTTTGTTTTCTTAAACTGCCGTTAAGGGTATTGCCATTAATGCCAAGTGCAAGTTCGTTATCAAACTGATCAATTTTTACAAAAATAGAATCTGCCGTCTGCTTAATCACTCCACCTTCAAAGCTTTCTTCTGCATTTCTGAAATACAGTTTTTTCAGGCCGTCTTTATCTTTTATCTCAAAATTAAATGGAATGTCAAGGTCGGGTTTAATTTTAAATACACCCCTCCAGTTTCCATTCGGCGAAAATGCGGCAGATTTTTGGTTATAATTTTTATGTGCTTGTGCATCTGCATGAACAATAGATTCGGCCTTTTGCCCTTGGGCAAAGCTAATCGATGGAATTGCAAAAGCAATTGCAAAGGGAATATATAGGGATTTATTATACATTGGGATATTTTTATCTACTAATTTAGTCGACAAATATAAGGAGCTATTTCCCAAAGAAAAAATATTTATAAAAAAATCTATAAAAACTATAGAGTATATGTGATTAATTATATCTTTGCGCCAGTTATTTTAAAATACTTATCAAGAAAGGTGGAGGGAATGGCCCTACGAAACCTTAGCAACCATCCTTATTATGAGGAAATGGTGCTAATTCCATCTGGCAGGAATGTCGGGTAGTTAAGTCAGTTGCGATAAACCCACACAATAAGTGGAGCACTTCTGATTTACGGGGTGCTTTTTTTTTGCCCGCTATTCTGATAAGTAGTATTAATTAAAATCCATTCAAATGAAAAAGACAGACGAGCGCAAATTCAAAAAAAACATTTCAATTAAACATATCGGGTTCTTCCGAATGTGTAAGCCCTGTTAAAGCTTCTTAGTTTTAACAGGCGCTCTTAATAGCCCTCAATATTTTTAATCAAAAAAATACAGTTTAAAACTGTGCTGGGCTTGCTATGCCTAATTATTACGAACATTAACTCATCATTAATAAAAAAATATGTTTAAAAATTTAAAACTACCGCTGGTTGTATTTTTGCTTTTCATAGGGCAAAAACTTACAGCGCAAAATATAGTTGTAACTGGAACGGTTAAAGAAACATCTGGAGAAAGCATTCCTGGAGCTTCAGTTTTACTGAAAGAAACCAAACAAGTTGTTGCAACTGATGCTAAAGGTGCATTCTCGATTAATGCTCCAGATAAAAGTACATTGGTTATTTCTTACATAGGCTTTAAAACGCAGGAAATTCAAATCAATAAAAATTCGGGCGCTATAGTTGTTACACTTCAATCGAGCGAAAATGCCTTAAACGAGGTTGTTGTAACCGCCTTGGGTATTTCCAGACAAAAAAAATCTTTAGGATATGCCGTTCAGGAGTTAAAAGGGCAGGATTTAGCAGAGGCAAAAGAATCTAATTTAGTTAATGCTCTTGCAGGTAAAATTGCTGGTGTTCGGGTTACCAATAGCCAGGGCGATATGGGTTCGTCGAGAGTGGTGATTCGTGGAGAAACTTCGATTTCAGGTAATAATCAACCACTTTTCGTAGTCGATGGAATTCCAGTAGATAATTCTCAATTAAATTCTGGTGGAGCCAGAGATTATGCAAATACAATTTCTGATATTAATGCAGATAACATTGAATCGATAAGTGTATTAAAAGGCCCAAATGCTGCCGCTTTGTATGGTTCGAGAGCAGCAGCTGGTGTAATCATTATTAAAACAAAAACGGGTAAAAACAAAAAAGGATTAGGGATTACCCTTAATTCGAACATTGTTGCAGAAAGTTTGCTAACACTTCCAGTTTACCAAAATGCTTTCGGACAAGGCTCTGAAGGTAAATTTAGTTACGTTGATGGTAAAGGAGGAGGCATTAATGATGGTGTTGATGAAAGTTGGGGACCAAAATTAGATGGTAGATTAATTCCTCAGTTTTTCTCTAAAGGTGTAGCAGTCCCTTTTGTTGCAAACCCAAATAATGTTCGCGATTTTTTTGAAACGGGATATTCTTTAAGTAATGGCATTGCAATAGCTGATGCATCTGAAAAATTCGATTACCGCTTATCATACAATAATTTACAACAAGGTGGTATTGTTCCAAACTCTGGTCAGGATAAAAATACTTTCTCCCTAAACACAACTTTAAGGGTAACGCCAAAACTAAGTGTTACAGCTAACGCAAATTATAGCAAACTAAACTCCGATAACTTGCCTGGAACTGGTGGTTCAAGATCGACCAGTACGATGTTGCAGTTTACCTGGTTTGGTCGTCAGGTCGATATTAATCAATTAAAAAATTACCTTGATGAAAACGGAAATACCTTTAACTGGAATAATAGCTATTATAGCAATCCATATTGGGTAGCCTACGAAAATACGGTTTCTCAGCAGCGTGGACGTATTATTGGTAGTTTAGGTTTAAACTATAAAATAATTGATGGCTTGGAATTTAACTTCAGCTCGGGAACAGATTATTATAACGATCGCCGTAAAATAAAAATTGCTTATGGTACAAATGGAACACCATTTGGCTCTTATTCGGAAAGTGCATTTACAGTTAGTGAGAATAACACGGATGCAACTTTGAATTTTAACAAACAACTAAATAAAGATTTTAGCTTAGAGGCATTAGCAGGTAGCAACATTCGTACACGTTATATCGAGCAAAACGATCAAAGTGCGCCAAGATTAGCCGTAGCAGGCTTATATTCCTTGAGTAATTCCAGAGACCCGCTTATTTCTTCTAATAATTATAGTAAGCTAAAATCTTATAGCGTTTATGCTTCGGCACAAATCGGTTTTAGAAATTATTTATACGCAAACATTACCGCTCGTAATGATTGGTCGTCTACTTTAGCGGCTCAAAATCGTTCTTATTTCTATCCATCATTTAATGGAAGTTTTATATTAACTGAAGCACTAGATATTAAGAGCGAAGTACTTGATTACGCAAAAATTCGTGGTGGCTGGTCGAAGGTTGGTAAAGATGCAGACCCTTATCGTTCGGTTAATACTTACGTTTTTAGTGCGCCTTTTGGTTCAAATCCACAACTTACGGCATCTACAACAGATTTAAATCCAAATTTAAAACCCGAAACAACAACTTCATCAGAGCTTGGAGCCGAAGCAACCTTCTTTAGTAAAAGAGTACGTTTAGACTTAAGCTTATACAATACCAATAGTTACGATCAGATTTTAAGCGTTGATGTAAGTCCGTCAACAGGTTTCCGTTCAAAACTTTTAAATGCAGGAAAGATTAATAATAAAGGAATTGAGATTCAATTGGGCTTAACACCAATTAAAAAGCAATTTTCCTGGGATATCGATGTGAATTATGCGGCAAACAGAAGCAAGGTAATCGAGTTAGATAAAGCTGGTTTGCTGCAGAATTATGTTGTTGCAACAAACTCTGCTCAGGTGATAGCAGCTGTTGGTCAGCCGTATGGAACTTTGTTTGGCAATGCTTTTTTACGTGATGGAAACGGCAATATTGTAGTTAACGCAACTGGTGCGCCCCAAACTGATCCAACTAAAAGGGTTTTAGGTAAATATACGCCCGATTGGATTGGTGGCATTTACAATACATTTAGTTACAAAGGCTTGAGTTTAGGTGTTTTAATTGATGCAAGTTTTGGAGGTTCTATTTACAATGGTACTTATGCAACAGGAACATATACTGGGGTACTTGCTTCAACACTCCCAGGTAGAGCTGCAGAATATGGAGGTATTTCTTATTATTATCCTGGAAACGTAAAAGCAAACGGTACGGTTAGAGTAAATGGAACAGCCCCAGCAGGCGTAACCGTTTATGATGATGGTATTGTTTTCGATGGCGTAACTGCTGATGGAAAACGCAATGAAAAAATATTACCAGCTCAACAATATTATAAGTCGTTTCGTACCATAGATGAAGCCAATATTTTTGATGCTTCTTATGTAAAACTTCGTGAGGTTAAACTGAGTTACAACTTACCGTCTAAATGGATTCGTTCTCTTAGCCTTCAGGGCGCTTCGGTTTCTTTAGTTGGTCGTAACCTTTGGATTATTCATAGAAATGTAGAAGATATTGACCCTGAAGTTGCCTTTAACACGGGTAACGGACAAGGTTTGGAAAGTCTTTCAAATCCAACAACCCGCAGTTATGGTCTTAACCTTAATATCAAATTTTAATCGTTTTAACATGAAAAATTATAAAATATACTTGTTGTCAATTTTAACATTAGCAGTTTCATCTTGCAGCAAAGAATTAGATAAGGTTAATATTAACCCAAATGCAACCGAAAATGCACAACCCGATTATTTGTTAACAGGGGCAATAAAAAATACAACCGATGCGTATTGGAGTACAACAAATACAATGAATTCAAGTTCGTTGTTTGTACAGCACTGGTCTAAAATTCAATATACCGAAGAAGATCGATTTATCTATTCAAATAGTAGTTTTACAGCACTTTGGTCTACCGGATATTCTCAAAGTATAACTGCTTTCAACAAAATTATTGAATTAGGAAATGCACAGGCAAATCCAAACTATAAAGGTGTGGCTTTGGTGTTACGTTCGTGGGTTTTTTTATTACTTACCGATGCTTATGGCGATATTCCTTACTCGCAGGCTGGCAAAATTAGCGAGTTTATAACACCTGCCTACGATAAGCAAAAAGATGTGTATTTTGGTTTATTAGACGATTTAAAAACAGCAAAACTGAGTTTAGATCCTGCTTCGAAAGCTATTTTAGGCGATGTAATTTATAATGGTAACATTGCCAGGTGGAAGAAGCTTGCAAACTCTTTAAGACTTAGAATCGCTTTGCGTATTGCCGATAAAGAGCCTGCAAAATCTAAGCAGGTTTTAGATGAAATTAAAGCTGAAGGTGATGCATACATAAGCGATAATGCAGATAATGCACAGCTTGTGTACTTAACTTCTCCACAGCAAAACCCCGTAAGTGCTTTGTTCGAAACCAGAGATGATTATCGTATAAGCAAAACAATTGTTGATAAGCTTTTTGCTTTAAATGATCCGAGGCTTCCTATTTATGCAAGTAAAACCCAAACGGCTACGCCCGAAGAATATATCGGTGTACCTAATGGATTAACAAACTCTGAAGCTAGTATTCTTGGTTTTGCAAAAACATCTAAACCAGGCGCTTACTTTTTGTTGCCTCAGGCACCAGCTGTAATTTTTAGTTATTCAGAGTTACTTTTCGATAGGGCAGAAGCAGCGGCCAGAGGTTTTACAACAGAAAACGCAGCAGATTTATATCAACAGGCAATTAAAGCATCGTTAAAACAATACAACATTTCTGATGCCTTAGCAAATACCTATGTTGCGCAGCCAGCCGCTCAATACGATGCCGCTAACTATAAAAAATCTATTGGCGAACAAAAATGGCTTGCACTATTTGGTCAAGGTTTGGAAGCTTGGGCAGAGAGAAGAAGATTAGATTATCCACAATTAACTGCATCGGTTAATACGGTGCTAAACGGACAAATTCCTGTTCGCTTTATTTATCCAGGTACCGAGCAATCGCTAAACGGACAGAGTTACAAAAACGCTGTGGGTAGTCAAGGCGCTGATTTATTAACCACCAAACTTTGGTTTGATGCTTTTTAGGTTGATTTCATAACCATCATTTCGAGTGAAACCGAGAAATCTTTGAGTTTAATTTATTGACTCAAAGATTTCTTTTAAAAATTTATATTTTTTTTGAAAAGCAGTTCCAGTAACTCTTCGGTTCAGATAGTCCCGCCATTCGCTTCAATCTTTTTATTATCGTAAATGGGTTTTTTAAAGTATTAGCAACAAAAAGTATTTCCGCTTCTACCGGGTTTAAAAAACTTCGGTAAGCCTATAAATTATCGATTGTTGTTTTAAGAAAACCGCCATTTCGAGCGTAGTCGAGAATCTTTGAAAAATTTCTCTTTATTACATGGCGCCTGTCAAAATGCCTCACATTAAGTACTTTTCAATAAGCTCAGCATAAAAAAATACCAATTATAATAAATTTGCCTTAATGCTATTTAATCGAGAAAAATAGAAAAGGCTTATTTACTTAAAATAACTCGCTTGTACCTAAATAATTATTTACTGCTTTTAAAATTTCTTTCCCGATTTCTACTGCATTGCCGATGCCAACGCCTTTAATTGCTGCAAGCTGCTCGGTAGTTTTAGGTAATTTGGCTGAGATAGATTGTAGCGCAACATCAGAAAGTACATTGTGCTCTGCAACATTTCTTTGGTCACTTATTGTTTTTCTTAAAGCTGTAAGCTCCAGAAACAATTTTAAATTTGCGATTTCTTTAGCTGGAATAATAACTTTTGGCGCCCGTCCAGTTTGAACGGGTTCATATCTGCTGCCAGCACGATGATAGATTCTCGTATATTCATCAACAGTAAAATCATTCCACTGAATTTTAAATAGAGTGAGTTTAATGGTGAGTTCATTTAATAAATCTGTAATCCTGTTTAAAATCTTTTCCGAGCGCTCGTCGATATAAACATTCAGTTCGTTAAATTTATCAATATCGTTTAAAACCGTTTCTAACTTCGGAATAAAATAGGTTGAAGCCTTTGTTAATCGGTCTATAAACTCTTCTTCTTCGTTAACAGATTTGGTTCTCACAACTCCTGTTAACTCTTTTTTAATGAATCGGGCAGCAACACTAATGATTTCTTCTTCCAAAATTTTAGCACTTTTATCAACAATTTCGTGAAATGCGGTGTTGCCAGAGTTATTTCCAAAGCTCGATTTTTTTAAAATTATCCAGTTTCTTCTTAAAGATTCAAAATCTAACAAATCACGAATAAGACTCCATTCATATGCTTGAGTTGCATTTTCTAAAGCAACAGCATCAGGTTTTGTGAAAACGGCCTCATTAGTAAACTTGATCACCTTATCATCGGTAATAATGTTTTCTACCTTAATTGGCGATTTCAGAATTAAACCTTCCAAACTTCTGCAACGACTCAAAGCCACATAAGCCTGGCCATGTGTAAAAGACGAACTAACATCAATGATTGCCTTATCGAAAGTTAAACCCTGACTTTTATGAACCGTAATTGCCCATGCCAGTTTGAAAGGGTATTGAGCAAAACTCCCTGTATTTACTTCATTAATTTTATTATCGGTAGGGCTGAGGTTATATTTTATATTTTGCCATTCTTCTTGATTTACATCCAAATCGCTATGTTCATCATTAAAACGAACCTTTATGCCATCATTATTGATTTTTGTAATTACAGCGGCCTTACCGTTGTAATAAAGCTTCTTACCCGAAGAATCATTTTTGATAAACATGACTCTTGCACCAACTTTAAGTTCTAAAACTTCATCAACCGGATAAGCATCTTTAGGGAAATCTCCTGTAATTTTTGCATTGAAAAGATGGGTTTCTCCATCAAGTTTTTCTAAATACTCTTGATTGATTTGCGTAACCAGATTATTATGCGTGGTTAAAGTAATGTACTCTTCTTTATTAACCTCATTCATTTCCGAATCGTAGCGTTCATTCAGTTTTTCAAGTAAATTAACACTAAGCGTATTTTCTCTTATCCCGTTTAAAATATCTAAAAATATTGGATCGGATTGACGGTAAACTTTATCAAGTTGAAAAGTAGTAAGCTTGTTTGATTTGATTACCAAACTATCGAAAAAATAAGGACTGGTATAATAATTTCGAAGAATATGCCACGCATCGTGCGCAATAGGCGAAAGCTGGTATAAATCGCCAATCATTAAAACCTGCACACCGCCAAATGGCAATTGAGATGCTTTGGTTTTTCTTAATGCGTGATCAATAAAATCCAAAATATCTGCTCTAACCATACTAATTTCATCAATAATTAGCAGTTCAAGGCACTTTAATAATTTTATTTTATCAGCAGAATATTTTATAGCTTCACCAGCGTCGGGATTTGGAATAAGAGGCCCAAAAGGTATTTGAAAAAAGGAATGTAAGGTAACTCCACCTGCATTTATTGCGGCTACAGCAGTTGGCGCAACAACAGCAAAATTCTTTTTTGTAGTTTCTCTTATGTGTCTAAGCAGGGTTGTTTTTCCAGTTCCTGCTTTTCCCGTAAGAAAAATAGATTGATTGGTCGACTTTAAGAAATCAAGAATAAGCTGGTGTTCGTGCATCAAATGGGAATCTATCGAATTTAAGCATAGATAAAAGCCTATGCAATTGAACCCAAAAGTACAATCTTTCTTTTGTTCTTACTAATTATGTTAGTATTTTGTGGTTAATGAAAATGTATTATGATTTAAAGTAATAACCTGCTGCGAAACAGTTTAGATTAACAAACCTGAACCGTTTTGATACTTAAGACTTTACCAAGTTTATGGATTTTTGAGGCGATATTACCTTTACCAATGGCACAATGGTGCGCAGGACCTTCATTATTCCAGGCTTCTACAAAATTACGTGCGCCGAGAGAAAATTTGTATCTGCTATTTGTATTTCCGATTTCTAATATATCGCCCTGAACAGATTCTCCTTCTGCCACTAATAATTTTAAGTCACCATCTCCAGTTTCAACAACCGAAAGTAAGGTAACTGGCCCGTGGCTTACCGACATTTCTACTGAAAGACCATTTCCAACTTTGCCATGGTAAACTTGTAATGGTTTAACCTTTATTTTACCTTCTGCTATTTGGGGGTGGCACGGCCCGTCGTGACCCATTAATACCACATCATCATTAAAATCCATGGCATAATATTCGGTAAAAGAACCACCTGCACCAAAACTATCCATAATTTTCATGGCCTGTGCGTTCTTAATTTCATATTCTCCAGCAACTGGAATATGTTTTCCTGTTAAAATAGAGTTGCCTAAAATTACCGAAGTCGCGGTGTTTTCGTTGGCTTCGTTTCCAGTACCCTTGTGATAATAAGCTAAAGACCCAAGGTTATATTTTGCAACAAGTTTATCTAATGCAGCCGCAGTTACGGCAGCTCTGTTAAGTTCGTCTTCGGCGCAATCTGACTGTACATCAAACAGATTATGTATTTCCTGAAGTTTTAACTCCGTTTCTTGATTGGTTACGGTTGTACGCAAATGCGATAGTTCGTCGATTTCTAAAACTTCCATGTGGCCTCCGAATGTTGCAGCTTGTAAAGTTAAATCGGTATAAATATCCATCATGCCGCCATAATAATTGCCCATTATGCCCAATCGGTTGTAGTACATTATTTTAGCAACTCTAGCGGCTTCAACCCATTCTTCGATATCTTTCCAAATGTGAGGGTCGTTATGTAACATACCCGTAATCTGGAAAAAGGGAATTTTACATCGGTTAAAAACGTTTGCAATTTCAGGAACCGAACAGGCCGAACAATAAGCCAGCCATTCGCCAGTCATCTTTGTTCGGTCTTCGAGCTTATTAAAAGTTTTATAATCAATGCTCGCCTCTGGCGATAAATTTAATACGATAACAGGAACCTTAGCTTTTTTTACAACGGGTAACACTGTTGAAGAGAGTGCATAAGTAGAAACATATAAAAATAAGATATCCACATCTTGCGCTTTAAACTTATTACCCGATTCGAAAGCCATCTCTGGCGTGTCAATTAAGCCAAGGTTTATGATATCTGCATCAAAGGCTTCTAACCCATTTGCAATAATATTTATATAACCAGTTAACCTATCTTTTAAACCTGAGAATTGTTCCCAGTAAGCCTGAAGACCAATGCCAAATAAACCAACTTTAACTTTTGAGTGTATGCTGGTGTTGTTTTTACTCATATTATTTAATTATTTGGTTTTACTTTGAAATCAAAACTATGGCAATCACTCGAGGCTATAAATAGATAATTTGATAAATGAAATATATATTTTGGACAAGGGGATTTGAAATTCAGCTGCTGATTTAAATATCAAAATGTATAGTCGAATTGCCAAAAAATTAAAACCGAGATTAATAAAATAATCTAATTTTATTTTTTGGAGAAATATATTTTTGAGCGTAGGAAAAAGAATTTTAGTTGATAAGAAACATTAATGCTACAGATGCCAGAAAAATTTAAAATATTATGATATTGAATACTAATCAGTATTAATTACTTTTCTAGAAATTAAGCCGTGCTTTGCATGTAATTAAACAACATAAAATATCATTATTATTTACAGTTAACCAAATATGAAAGCCGAAAACTTGTTTATTTATACAATTAATAAAACGATTTACTTGTTTAATAAATTAAGCTAACTCAAATAATAAAAACAATTTATGAAGTTTTTTCTCATCACTTTTTTCTTAATGTGTGGTATTGCTTATCTAAATCCAGTAGGTGCTCAACAGCGAGCATTTGAAAAAAGCAAACTTATAAGGAATGAAGAAATGGTGAGAAGGTTTGTTACACCAACAAGAATTTTATGGAAAAACGGAGATGTTAAACATGAAGATAAGCTTCTAAAACAAGGAAACGGGCAAGCAGAAATTTCCTCAGATATCATTTGTTCTATGGAAAATAAAGGCGCCTCTCAGTCGGCCATTTTACTAGATTTTGGAAAAGAGATTCATGGAGGCTTACAATTAATTACAGGAATTTATAAAGGAAATAAACCTATAAAGGTTAGAATACGCTTCGGAGAATCTGCAGCTGAAGCTATGTCAGAAATAGATTCTATGTATAACGCAACAAATGACCATGCTATGCGTGATTTTGAAGCCATGTTACCTTGGTTGGGGAAACTCGAAGTTGGAAATACGGGGTTTCGATTTGTTCGTATAGACCTTTTAGAAACAGGTGTAGCTTTAAAACTTAAAGAAGTTAATGCAATTGCTGTTTTTCGCGATATTCCGTATTTGGGTTCTTTTGTAAGTAACGATACTTTGCTAAACAAAATCTGGCAGACAGGGGCTTATACCGCTCATTTGAATATGCAGGAGCACTTATGGGATGGAATAAAAAGAGATAGATTAGTATGGATAGGAGATATGCATCCTGAGACCTCCACAATTGCAGCTGTTTTTGGCAATAATGAGGTTGTACCCAAAAGCCTGGATTTAGTTAGAGATTTAACACCGCTGCCCGATTATATGAATGGTATATCTTCTTATTCGATGTGGTGGGTAATTATTCAGAAAGACTGGTATATGCAAAATGGCAATTTAGAATATCTTAAAAAGCAAAAACAATATCTTTCTGGTTTGCTGAATCATTTTGCTGCACAAATCGATGATAAAAATAGCGAAAAGCTAACCAAAGGTTGGCGTTTTTTAGATTGGCCAACAAGTGATAATCCAGAAGCGATACACGGAGGTTTGCAAGCTATGCTTTTAATAACACTCGAAGCTGGCGCAGAATTAAGCATTATTCTAGGTGATCAAAAAACTGCTGAAAAATGTTTAGCAACAGTTAAAAGACTTAAAACGAATGTTCCAGATTCTAGAGGTTCTAAACAAGTTGCTTCACTATTATCCTTGTCGGGTTTGTTACCTCCTAAAGAAGCAGATAAAATAATATCTGCTGGGGGCGTAAAAGATTTTTCTACATTTTATGGCTTTTACATGCTTAAAGCAAAGGCCAAGGCAGGTAATTATAAGGGTGGAATAGATAACATAAGAGAGTTTTGGGGCGCTATGCTAAACTTAGGTGCAACCAGCTTTTGGGAAGATTTTAATATGGATTGGATCCCAAATGCAGGCAGAATTGATGAGCTTGTACCTAAGGGTAAAATCGATTTACATGCAAAATATGGTTCATATAGCTATAAAGGTTATCGTAATAGTCTTGCACACGGATGGGCATCAGGCCCAACGGCATGGCTTACCGAAAATGTTTTGGGTGTTAAAATCATGGCTCCAGGTTGCAGAATAATTAAAATCGAGCCTCATCTTGGTGATTTAAAATTTGTAGAAGGAAGCTTTCCAACTCCATTAGGAATTGTAAAAATAAAACATACCAAAATAGTAAACGGAACAATAAAAAGTGATATTTCTGCACCAAAGGGTATCAAAATAATTAAGTAAAAACACACTATAACCAAATTTATTATTGCTAATACAAGAACATGAACACATTCAAATCAAATTTCTTCAAACTTTTCCTTCTTTCTTTTTTACTTGTTATCAGCGGTAAATCTTCCTGGGCAATTGGTATAACTGGTTTAAAATGCGAACATTTAATCAGGCCAATTGGAATAGATAATCCAAAACCAAGGTTATCGTGGATAATGGATGATGACAGGAAAGGAGCTGTTCAGCTTGCATATCGAATTGTAATTGGTACCGATTCCACTCAGTTATCTGCTAAGCAAGATATTCAATGGGATTCTGGTAAAATTACTTCAGGTGATAATTTGATAACCTATAAAGGCAGGGCATTATTACCGTTTACTAAATATTTCTGGAAGCTTGAACTTTGGGATAAAAACAACAAAAGCATAACTGCTTCTACATCAAGTTTTGAAACTGGGATGATGGGGATGGAGAATTGGAAAGGAACTTGGATTAGCGATAGAAATGATATCAACACTCGACCAGCTCCTTATTTTAGAAAAGTTTTTGAACCCGTAAAACAGATAAAATCTGCCAGAGCATACGTTGTGGCTGCAGGTTTGTATGAGTTATATTTAAATGGTAAAAAAGTAGGCGACCACCGATTAGACCCAATGTACACTCGTTTCGACAGACGAAACTTGTACGTAAGTTATGATGTAACTGCAAATCTTCAGCAGGGAAAAAATGCAGTAGGTGTTTTACTAGGTAATGGTTGGTATAATCACCAGGCCTTAGCTGTTTGGAACTTCGATAAGGCGCCATGGCGGGCAAGACCCGCTTTTTGCTTAGATTTAAGAATTACTTATACCGATGGTTCAACTGAAGTTATTACCTCTGGTGGCGATTGGAAAACAAGTTTAAGTCCCATTGTTTCAAATAATATTTATACTGCCGAACATTATGATGCGAGGTTAGAACAAAAAGGTTGGAACAAAGCCGATTTCGACGATTCGAAATGGCGTGGTGTTAGTTTAAGGGCAACACCTTCAACTAATATTGTTTCACAAACCATGCATCCAATACGCAATGTAGAGGAAATAAAGGTTAAGGATATGCGCAAATTTAATGATACAACCTATCTATTTGATTTGGGTAGAAATATTGCAGGCGTATCTAAAATAAAAGTTGCTGGACCTAAAGGAACTATAATCCGTTTAAAACATACCGAGCGCTTATACGCCAACGGACGTGCAGATTTATCTAATATTGATGTTTATTATCGCCCGAAGGATGATACTGACCCTTTTCAAACCGATATTTTCATTTTAAACGGAAATGGAACAGAAGAGTTTATGCCGCTTTTTAATTACAAAGGATTTAGATATGTTGAAGTAACAACAAGTAATCCGATAAAGCTTGAAGCTCAAAATCTTACTGGATATTTTATGCATAGCGATGTACCAGCTGCAGGGAAAATATCCTCATCAAACCCATTAATTGATAAAATTTGGTCGGCAACGAATAACTCTTATCTATCCAATCTCTTTGGTTTTCCAACAGATTGCCCGCAACGGGAAAAAAATGGTTGGACAGGTGACGGACATTTTGCTGTTGAAACAGGTTTTTACAATTTCGATGGAATAACAGTTTATGAAAAATGGATGGGCGACCACCGTGATGAACAGCAGCCCAATGGAGTATTGCCCGATATTATTCCGACAGGTGGTTGGGGTTATGGAACAGCAAACGGAACAGACTGGACCAGTACAATTGCTATAATTCCATGGAATATTTATATGTTTTATGGCGATACAAAAGCATTGGCAGATAATTACAAAAACATAAAACAATATGTAAATTATGTGAACAGCATAAGCGTAGATGGTTTAACTACTTTTGGTCGCGGAGATTGGGTTCCTGTTAAATCAACTTCTAATTTGGAATATACCTCATCCGTTTATTTCTATGTTGATGCAGATATTCTAGCAAAAACCGCTAAAATATTTGGTAACCAGAACGATTATTTGCTGTACAGTGCTTTAGCTGAAAAAATTAAAAAGGCAATTAATGCTAAATTTTTTCATGCTGAAACTGCTATTTATGGTTCTGGTGTACAAACAGAATTAAGTATGGCCTTACAATGGAATATTGTAGCTGATGAATACAGACAAAAAGTTGCTGAAAATTTAGCAAAACGTGTTGCTGCAGATGGTATGCACATTGATGTTGGCGTTCTGGGTGCAAAAGCGGTGTTAAATGCTTTGAGCGATAACGGACAAGCAGAAACAGCTTATAAACTTGCCGCACAAGATACTTATCCAGGATGGGGATGGTGGATTGCAAATGGCGCTACAACTTTGCACGAAAACTGGGATATGGAAGCAAAAAGAGATATTTCTGATAACCACATGATGTTTGGTGAAATTGGTGGATGGTTTTTTAAAGGCATTAGCGGCATCAAAATCGACGAAAAACACCCTGGTTTTAAAAACATTTTGCTGCACCCTCATTTTGTAGCAGGTTTAGATCATTTTACAGCAAGTCATGATGGTCCGTACGGTAAAATTCTTTCCTCATGGAAAAGGGTAGGAGAAGGAATAAAATATAATGTTAAAATTCCAGCAAACTCTACGGCAAGTTTGGAAATTCCTAATGTGAAAGGCAAAAAGGTTTATCTGAATGGTAAAACGATTCAAAACAAGACTGAAATATCAGCAGGTAGTTATGAATTTGAAATCAAATAATTAACTTTTTTAACTCACTTGCAAGATGTACTTATTTATTCTATATTGGGAGAAAATTATTAAAAACAAAATCTATCAAAGAAATGGCACAAGGTAAAGTAAAATTTTTCAACAAGGAAAAAGGATTCGGATTT
Organism: Pedobacter ginsengiterrae; assembly: GCF_039537385.1. Taxonomy (NCBI): domain Bacteria; kingdom Pseudomonadati; phylum Bacteroidota; class Sphingobacteriia; order Sphingobacteriales; family Sphingobacteriaceae; genus Pedobacter; species Pedobacter ginsengiterrae. The sequence continues at coordinate 349,197 of NZ_BAABAK010000001.1, read as the reverse complement.
ATAACAATCGATAACGGTTCTGAAGTATTCGTTCACGTAACTGGATTAGTAGATGAAATCGCTGAAAACGATACAGTAGAATTCGAAATTTCTCAAGGTAAAAAAGGTCCAACTGCAACAAACGTTAGACTTGCCTAGTAAGATTTTCCTTTTGGATATTTGCTTTAAACTAAATTAACTGCATACTTTACAAAAGAAAAATCAAAAGCTAATTAGCTTATAAAACACAAAAGAAAAGCCTTTTAAGATTACTTAAAAGGCTTTCTTCGTAAAAAGGAATATTAAATAAGTTGGAACGATTGCATTACATTAGTTCCAGCCACCACCCAAAGCATGATAAATGTTTACCACAGCATTTAACTGCTGTTTTTTAGTTTCAATCAATTCTAATTTTGATTGAAGCGCATCGCGTTGGGTCATTAAAACTTCAAAGTAATCAGCTCTGGTTGCTTTAAATAAATCATTAGAAATATCAATAGATTGCGTAAGTGCTTCGGCTTGTTTTGCTTTCAAATCGTAACTTTTTTGTAGGTTGCTGATGTTCGATAATTGATTAGCAACCTCAACGTAACCATTTAAAATCGCTTTCTCGTAATTAAAAACAGCTTGTAACTGTTTCGCATTAGCAGTTAAATACTCTGCTTTTATTGCGTTACGATTAATCAGTGGTCCAGCTAAATCTCCAGCCAAAGAATAGGCTAAAGATTCAGGCGTTCTCAATAAGTAAGATGGATTAAAAGCCTGATAACCAATGGTCGCAGAAATGCCTAAAGATGGGTAAAACTGCGCCTTTGCAACTTTAACATCGAGTTTAGCTGCAGTTAAATCAAGCTCAGCTTGTTTAATGTCAGGGCGATTAGCCAATAACTGAGCTGGCAAACCTACCTGAACGGTAGGCGGAACTAGATTGATAAAATTACTTTTATCTCTTGGAATGGGTTGTGGATAACGACCTAACAGGAAATTAATTTTGTTTTCAGTTTCTGTTATATTTTGTTGAATATCAAATTCTAAACTTTTAGAACTTAAAACCTCTGCCTCAAATTTTCTTACTGCTAATTCAGTAGTACGCATAGCCTGCTTCTGAACTTTCATAAGTTCCAATGCATTACTTTGCAAAGCGATATTTTTCTTAACAATATCAAACTGATTATCTAAAGCAAGCAATTCATAATAGGAATTGGCAACTTCGGCCACCAGGTTAGTTACAACAAAGTTTTTACCTTCAACTGTAGATAAATAACGTGTTACAGCTGCTTTTTTAGCATTTCTTAACTTATGCCAAATATCGGCTTCCCAATTAGCCTGCAAGCCAAATCTGTAATCTGGTAATATATCTGGTACTTCTTTGCCTGGTGTAATATCGGTAGAAGCATCACCCGCACCTGAACTGGTATAACGGCCAACTTTTTCGAATCCTGCTCCAGCACCATAACCAACCATTGGCAAAAGTTCGCCTTTTTTAGCTCTTATGTCGTTTTTGGCAATTTCAATTTCCTGCAAGGTTATATTTAACTCCTGATTATTTTTCAATGCAGTATCAATCAAATTAACCAACTTTGGATCAGTAAAGAAACTACGCCATTTTAAGCTTGCGGTATTTGTGCTATCCTGCGAGTTGTTAAAACTCGCAGGTACATTTTTATTTTCACTACGTTGAGCAAACTCAGGTACTTTACATGCTGAGTATGCAGCGCATATCAACATTAAACCAACGTACTTATAAATATTTTTCTTAAACATTATCTTCTATTTCTTCAGTTAACGGATGTTCTTCTTCAATCTTAATAAGCTTATGTCTGGCAGCTATTGTTCCGAATACATAGTATAATCCCGGGATAATAATTACTCCGAAAATGGTACCGAAAAGCATACCACCTGCTGCCGCTGAACCAATAGTCCTGTTACCAATTTTACCTGGTCCACTGGCAATCATTAATGGTATTAAACCAGCAATAAAAGCAAAGGATGTCATTAAAATCGGACGGAAACGTACACTGGCACCTTCCATAGCAGCTTTAAGTATGGTCGCGCCCTGAGCATGTCGTTGTGTTGCAAACTCTACAATTAGTACGGCGTTTTTACCGAGCAAACCAATTAGCATAACCATTGCAACCTGTGCATAAATGTTGTTCTCTAAGCCCAAAAGCTTTAAGAATAAGAAGGCCCCGAAAATACCAACAGGTAAAGAAAGGATTACCGATAAAGGCAATATAAAACTTTCATATTGGGCTGCAAGCACAAGGTAAACGAAACCTAAACAGATTAAAAAGATGTAAATTGCCTCATTGCCTCTTGATACCTCATCTTTAGAAATACCAGCCCAATCGATACCAAAACCTCTTGGTAGTGTTTTCTTAGCTACTTCTGTAATTGCGTTAATTGCTTCACCAGAACTATAACCCTGTGCCGATTGACCGCTGATCTCAGAAGCATTATACATATTGTGTCTGGTAATTTCCGAAAGACCATAAACCTTTTCCATTTTCATAAATGCAGAGAATGGAACCATTTCATCTTTATCGTTTTTAACAGATAATTTTAGAATGTCCTCTGGCAAGGCTCTATATTGTGGCAAGGCTTGTACCATAACTTTATACTGTCGGTCGTATTTAATAAAACTCGTTTCATAATTACTACCTACAAAAGTTGAAAGCGTATTCATCGCATTATCAATTGTTATTCCTTTTTGCTGTGCAATATCATTGTCGATCTTCAACATATATTGAGGAAAACTTGCACTGTAGAATGTAAATACCGATGATAACTCTTTTCGTTTGTTAAGTTCTCTAACGAAATCATTAGCTACGGTTTCCATCTTTTTATAATCACCACTACCTGCTTTATCCAAAAGACGAAGTTCGAAGCCGCCTGCTGCACCATAACCAGGTACTGCTGGTGGTTGGAAAAACTCTATTGTTGCTCCAGGAATTGATTTTGATTTCTCTTCAAGTTCTTTGATAATTTCCTGAGCAGAGTTTTTACGTTCATCCCAATCTTTCAGGTTAATTAAACAAGTTCCGGAGTTTGAGCCTGTACCTTCTGTTAAAATTTCGTAACCAGCTAATGATGATACTGATTTTACGCCATCAATACCTTCGCACATTTTTTGTAGTTTTTCTGCAATCTGGTCAGTACGCTCAAGTGTTGAACCTGGAGGCGTTTGAATAATCGCATAAACCATTCCCTGATCTTCATTAGGAATAAAGCCAGATGGAACACTACCACTTAATCCCCAAATGCCTAAACAAAATAAAATTAGTACACCAAAAGTCAATATTTTACGGCTTACCACTTTGGTTAATACAATTTCATATTTACCCGAAAGCTTAGCAAAACCATTATTAAAGCCATCTAAAAACTTGTCAACTATCGTTTTCTTTTTAGCATGACCATGATTGTTTTTCAACATAATGGCACATAAAGCAGGAGTAAGGGTTAAGGCCACAATACCCGAAAGAATGATTGCCGTTGCCATTGTAATGGAGAACTGACGGTAAAAAATACCAACCGGGCCTGACATAAAAGTTACAGGGATAAATACCGAAGCCATTAAAAAGGTAATTGCGATAATTGCACCGCTAATTTCTTTCATAGCCTCTTGTGTAGCCCTAAGTACCGATAGCTTCGGGTCATTTTCCATCTTGGCGTGTACCGCCTCAATAACCACAATCGCATCATCTACCACGACTCCAATCGCGAGTACGAGCGCAAACAAAGTGATTAGATTCAGTGTAATACCGAAGAACGACATGAAAACAAAGGTTCCAATTAAGGAAACAGGTACAGCGATGGCTGGAATTACTGTTGAACGCCAATCGCCAAGGAAGAGAAATACAACTAAACCTACCAGTATAAATGCCTCTACAAGGGTGTGAATTACTTTTTCGATTGATGCATCCAGGAATTTAGATACGTCGTAACTTACTTCGTAATCTAAACCTTTAGGGAAAGAGGTGGCTTTAATCTCCGCCATTTTTGCCTTTACATCTTTAATTACTTGACTTGCATTACTACCGTAAGATTGTTTCAGAACGATTGCTGCCGATGCTTTTCCATTTAAAGTAGAATATAAGTTATAAGCTGCGGCACTAAAATCAACATCTGCAACATCTTTTAAACGCAGCATTTCGCCGTTAGCATTTGCTCTTAAAACTATGTTTTCGTAACCTTCTTTTGTATTGAAACGACCAGAATATTTTAAGACATATTCAAATGCCTGCGACCTTTTACCAGAGCTTTCACCTGTTTTACCTGGGGAAGCTTCTAAACTTTGCTCATCAAGTGATTTCATCACTTCATCAACAGAAATTTTATAAGCCTGCATTCTGTCTGGTTTTAACCAGATACGCATTGCATAATCTCTATCACCCAAAATATCGGCAAAACCAACCCCATCAATCCTTTTCAATTCAGAAAGTAAATTGATATCGGCAAAGTTGTATAGGAAGTTTTGGTTCATTTTAGGGTCTTTGCTATACAAGTTGATATACATCAACATGTTAGACTCTTCACGGCTGATTTTCACACCCTCTCGAACAACCAAGGGCGGAAGTTTATTCGTTACAGCAGCTACACGGTTTTGAACGTTTAGTGAAGCTTGATTCGGGTCGGTACCTAAATTAAATACCACCTGAATAGATGCTTCACCGTCGTTACCAGCATCCGAAGCAATATATTTCATGCCAGGTACGCCGTTAAGCGCACGTTCTAGTGGTATTACAACCGATTTAATTAATAGTTCGTTATTTGCTCCAGGGTATTCTGCAGTAATATTTACTTTAGGAGGGGAAATAGAGGGGAATTGTGTTACTGGCAGATAGCTTATGGCTAGCACACCTAAAAACACAATTATAAGCGATATAACTATAGAAAGGACGGGCCTTTGTATGAATTTACTAAACATATAATAAGTATTAGCGGGGATTTAGATTATTCGGTTTTCAATCTTAATTGTTTGATAACATCCTGAGGCTTTTGGAATTTAAAGGCAATCTTATCATCATCTTTAACTTTCTGCACACCTTCCAGCAATATTTTATCATCTAAGGTTAAACCATCGCTGATTACGTATAAATCAGGCAATTCACTGGCAACTGTAATTACTCTAGAATGCACTTTGTTATTCTTGTCAACAACAAAAACATAGGTTTTATCTTGAATATCGTATGTGGCTTTCTGAGGAATAACAATAGCATTTTTCAAAGGGACAACCATTTGAATTTTACCTGTTTCACCATTTCTTAGTAAGTTATCGGCGTTGTTAAATCTGGCACGGAAAGCGATATTCCCCGTTTCATTATCAAATTCACTTTCAATAAGTTCTACTTTACCTTTTGTTTTTAGTAGCTCATTGTTGGCCAGCAATAAACCAACTTCTTGTTGTCCTTTTGCTTTTGTGGCTTGTTGATAATTAAGATATTCTGGTTCAGAAACGTTAAAGTAGGCGAAAACCTGGCTGTTGTCAGAAAGACTGGTTAACAATGCACCTTCATCCACTAAACTTCCTAATTTTAAAGGAATACGATCTATAGTTCCATCAAAAGGAGCCCTGATTTCGCTAAATGCCAAATGCATTTTAGCCATCGATGTTTCTGCATTAGCCGCTTGCAATTTAGCTTTAGCCATTGCGAGTTCATTTTTAGAAACCACATTTTTATCGGTAAGCAACTTTGTGTTCTGAAGTTCTATTTCTGCAGATTGTGTTTCTGCTTGTGCTTTTAAAAGCTCGGCTTGTAGCATTTTTGGCATAATTCTAAATAGCAGCTGCCCTTTAGTAACGTGCTGACCTTCATCTACATAAATGTTTTGCAAATAGCCTTTCTCTTGTCCGCGAATTTCGATGTTTCGTACAGATTTAATCTGCGAAACATATTCCTTTGTAAAAGATGTATCCATTTTCAACGGTGTGGTAACCGCATAAGTTGCTACTTCTTCTTTTTCTTCTTTTTTGGATGTACAACCTGTTACGTAAAGCAAAGTACCTAAAGCGAGGCACATGACATTTCTCTTCATTTTGTTTTCTTGAATAGTTATCTGATTTGTTTTTTCCTAGTTCTTAGGATACTCGTTTCATCAAGATTATATCTTATTAATTGATACAATTGAACTCAATAATTTAACATACCCTATTGATTTAATACTGGTACGAAATAACTACAGATTTATGAAGTTATAATGAAGTTAAAATTCAGATTTGAATGATGGTGCCATTTGATTAATGTTGATCAAGTGGTATCTTCAATAAACAGACGATTTTAATCATCTCATTTTTGCTTAAAGAAGAAAAAAACTAGGTAAAGAGGTGCCGTAATTATTTGATGAGCAGTTTAACTCAAAATTTTATCGAGCGATTTTTGTAAAATTTCTACAACAATTTCCATCTCAGCTACATTAAAATGCCCAAACCCCAATCGGGTTGCTGTAAAATTTTTATTTTGATGTAAAATTGTTTTTGGTAAAAATAAACCTTGTGAAGCACATTCATCTCTGAATTTAATTAGGCTAAACTGTTCAAGCCATTCTATCCAAACCGCTAAACCCCTTGCTGGAACTTGGAATTTGATCCGTCCTTTTAACTTTTTATTTAGCAATGCGATAAATTCATCTCTTCTTGCGCCGTAAACTTTTCTGTTTTTTTTGAAAAGCCGATGCACTTCACCTTCCTGTATCCAATCGTTTAAGGCTTGTTCCTTAATAACATCTACCTCAGGTTCTAAAATATTTTTATGTTTCTCTAGTTCGGAAATAAATTCGGGTATGGCCGAAATAAAGCCAAAACCGAAACCCGAAGGCAATGACCGACCAAATGAACCAATATAAATAACTCTTTTAAAAATATCGAAAGCCGCTAAGGGTAAAACAGGATTATTATCGTAGTGTAAATCAAAATCATAATCATCTTCGATAATTACAAACTCAAACTCATTAGCCAACTCAAGCACTTCCATTCTTTTCTTTGCGCTCAGCGCAATTGTAGTTGGGTAATGATAATTCGAGGTTAAATACAACGCTTTTATTTGTTGAGCTTTACAAACCGATTTTAAATGTTTGATGCTAATTCCATCTTTTTCAATGGGAATAGAAACAATTTGCGCTCCGCAATCCGACAAAGTCATGTTAGATTTATAATAACTTGGCGAAGCAACAACAACCTTATCTCCAAATTTGATTAGCGATTTCGCAACCAGGTATAAGCTGATTTCGTGGCTGCTGGTTGTGAGTAAACTTGAACTGGATATTTTTAATCCGCGGGTAAGGTTTAGAAAGTTGGAAAAATTATTTCTAATATCAGCATGAGATTGTGCTTTTATCTGTTCCCATGATTTAAATTTAGTTTTGTTCTTTAATTTTGATAGATAGAGTCTTGCCAATACATCAGTTTGTAAAAGCCTTATATCAGGTAATCCATCGTTAAATTGATAAGGTAAATCACTTTCTTCTAATGGGTTTTCCAACACGGTAGAATGGCTAAAAGAAAAGCCTCTATTTTTAGTATTGGCATTTTGGTTAGAACTAATTTTTGATTCAGCTTTATGCTTATGTGTTTGGTTGCTGAGAATAAATGTGCCCTGATTGGGTAAAATCTTAATCCAACCTTGTAATTCTAAATCATGAAAAGCTCTTATTAACGTATTTCTGTTCACATTAAACACCTTACACAAAATCCGTGTTCCAGGAAGTTTAATGCCTTCGGGAAAATGCCCCAATTGGATACTGTTGATGAACCCAAAAACGATTTGTAAATACAAAGCCGTCTTGTCGTTTGGATCGAGATTGATAAAACTTTTAAAAGGAATTTGAACCGGACTATCCATTATTATAAAACCGGTATAGAATACTGGTACGGCAAGGTAGTATTTTTGCAGAAATTAATCAGAATGAAAAAATATTTATTTGCAATTTTAATACTTAGTTCTACAAAAATTTTCGCTCAAACGAAGATAGATTCGGTTACCGTAATGGATGAGGTGATTATCAATGAAAACCGCCTTAATACGCCTATATCCAAACAAAATAGAAATGTTTATGTAATTGATCGCGCTACCATCGAAAAATTACCTGGTCGCAGTTTACAGGAAATCCTTCAGTATGCAAACGGAGTAGATATCAGGCAGAGAGGACCTTTTGGAAGCCAGGCTGATATTAGTATTGATGGTGGAAGTTTCGAACAGACCGTTCTTTTATTAAACGGTATAAAAATTATCGACTCGCAAACTTCGCATAATATGCTCAACATACCTATACCTGTTGAAATGATCGAACGCATTGAAGTAATTAGAGGACCCGCGGCAAGAATTTATGGTATTAACAGCTTAACAGGCGCCATTAACATCGTTACCAAAAAGCCAACTAAAACTGGATTTCTACTCAATTCTTATGCTGGTTCCAACTTTGAAAAAAATACTGAAGGTTCAGGAAAAACCTTTTACAATGCTGGTACGCAGATTGGCGGTGCTTTGAGTAAAGAAAAACAACAGCATTCTCTTTTTGCATCGCTAGATAAAAGTAACGGTTATCGTTTCAATACTGGTTTTGAAAATAGTAAAATTTTCTATCAGGGAAATATCCAAATTGATAGTTTAAACGAAATTATGGCGTCGGCGGGTTATGTAAATAATGGATTTGGTGCTAACGGTTTTTATGCTGCACCTGGCGATAAAAATTCTTATGAAGAAGTGCAAACCACTTTAGCCTCAATTCAATCGAAACATCGTTTATCGCCGAAATGGACATTAATGCCGAGTTTAAGCTATAGATATAATTACGACGACTATCGTTATTTTAGTGAATCTATTTTAGATAAAGGAAGAAGCCAGCATTACACAAATTCGTTCAGCGCAGAAGTTAATACAGCTTACAAAATGGCTACAGGCGAGTTGGGTTTTGGAGCAGAAGGCAGGGTAGAAGCGATTAATTCTTCTAACATCGGCAAGCACCGAAGAGATAACCTTGGCATGTACGCACAATATAGAACATGTTTTTTTGAAAAGCTAAATGTTAACATTGGTGCTTATTTAAATTACAACTCGGATTACAATTGGCAAATATATCCTGGCATAGATTTAAGCTATGCATTAACAAACGAACTTGTATTGGTTGGAAACATTGGTACGAGCCAACGTTTACCATCATTTACTGATCTTTATTTGGATCAAAGACCAGGCAATATTGGAAACCCGAATGTTACTCCAGAAAATGCTTTGCAAAGCGAATTTGGAATAAAATTTAACAAAAACGCATTTACCGTAAACGTAAATTATTTTCACAGAAACATAGCCGACTTTATTGATTATACACGTGCTACAACTGCAGAGCCATTTCAAAGTGGTAATTTTGGCGATTTAAATACCTATGGCTTAAATATGCGTTCGGGTTATTTCACTAAATTATCTGAACAATCTAAAATAAATTTCGTTCTGGCTTACTCTTATCTGGCATCTGAATTTAAAGATGTTAAACAAAATGTAAGCTCGAAGTATCAAATTTCATCATTAAAACATCAGGTAACCAATACTGTTGATTTTAGCTACAAGCATTTTAGTATTCTTTACGCTACGCGATTTAATGAGCGGGCAACTGGAGCATCCTATTGGATTCACGATTTGCGCCTAAGTCAGAAAATTAATAGAGTAACACTTTATATGGATGCACAAAATATTTTCAATGCAACCTATAACGAAGTTGGAGCTGTTCCGTTGCCCTCAAAATGGGTAAATCTTGGTGTAAAACTATCTTATTTATAATTCTAAATTTCAGTATTCTAAACAACAATGAAAGGTATTTTTGATTTAAAAACTACCTTTTATTGTTGTTTAAATTTTATCAAGGAGTAATTGATAAAGGGATGATTTGTTTTTTTGCGACAAAAATTCAATAATCTTTTTTACAAATTCACAATCCAGGTTGCTAAATCGTCTTCCGCCTTGAAATTCAATTTCTTTCGGATTCGGTATTTTCTACTTTCTACAGATCTTAATGATGAACGGCTGAAGTAAGCAATTTCCTTAGTGTTTAGCCCCAAACGTAGCTTAGCACAAATCGTTAAATCGGTAACCAAAATATCAGGCGAAAGCTGGGTTATTTTTTGAATAAAAATAGGATGGTACTCTTTAAACCTAACAAAAAAGGCTGGATCATCTGTTTTAACCATTACGACCAGTTCATTTAATACTTCATCAGTAATTTTATCAGCAACTAAATCATTTAATTGCTTATTTAACAGATTCTGTTCTTCTTTATGAAACAGAATTGTCTCAGAATGTTTCTTTCGGAGTTTAACTATTGCAAATATCAATATGAATAGAAAGCAAATAGAACCTGAGATAATTAAGAGGTATCTGTTTTTACTTCTTGAGCTTATTAGATCTTTTTCATTGATCACAAGGCCAGCTGTTACACTGCTTGCTTTTTTATTAGCATTAGCAATGCTATCGGTAATTACAGCATATTTTTGAGTATGCGTTAATGAATTTTTGCTATCACCCATTTTGCTGTATATGGCTGCTAGTAATTCATGACAACGCTTAATGCTAGTTGCCCTTTTTCCTTCCTTTGCATTTTTTAAAGCAGCATTATAATAAAATAATGCACTGTCGAGTTGGTTTTGTTTCTCCTTGATCTGCCCAAGTCCAATCATCGATTCGCCCATAAGTGCTAATTGATTGATCTTTTTTGCTGTTGTATATGCAATTTGAAAATAACGCTTTGCAGAATCTGTTTTTTTATTATTTAAAAATAAATTTCCAAGATTATATGCATCAATACTCAAACCATTTCTCATTTGAGGATTAACGATTTTATTTTGAATTGTGAAGCTCTTTATTGAATAATAAATAACAGAATCTGGATTATAAGCTTCCTTATTGTTTGCTCCGAAGTTGTTGGATTTTAGTCTGTATATTCTTCCAAAAGCGAAATATTTAAAATCAGGCTCTTTAATTTTCTCTGCGTAATACTGCGACTCCTTTAAGCTCTCATTACTTTTGCTGAAAAAAAATAAACTTTGATAGCTATTCGCTCGCAAGGCTAATAAATGCGATATTTTAGGGTAAAGTCCGCTCTCCCTAACTTCATCTTCAATAGCGTAAGTAAATTTTATGGTTTCATCAAATTTGCCTGTATTAAATAAGCCAACTGCCTTCAAAAGCAAAAGATTTATTTTGCCTCGGGCATAATTATTTGCCCTGGTTTCTTTTAAAAGATTATTAATTAATACAGAACTCGAATCCGAATTATTGATCGCCCGAGCAATAAGGTATAGGCTATCCATCTTTTTGTGGTCGTTTGTGCCTCACTTTTGACACATAAAAAGATGAAAATAAATACTGGAAGAAACGAACTGATTTTAAACCTGGCTTTATTCATTTGTTTAGTTAGGGAGTACCAAAACACTTAAAGCTTTCAATTAAACAATTGAAGAGATAAAACAATCAAGGACTTATCTAAATAATGCAAGCGTTAAAAATACAATCTAATCAGCTAAATTTATTAACTTATTGGTTTAATCATTTTTGCAAGCTGAAATGCCGTTTGAATTTTTTATAGCCAATTTGGACATATTATTGGTGCTTATAGTTATTTGGAATATTTACTTGGCAGTTAATCAGTGTTTTGTGTCTTCCATCAAAGATATTTTTCATTAATCTTAATTTTGAATGGTATTTGTTTTTTTGTAATTTGCATGAAATGGCCGTGTCAAAAATTCTCGTTGTTGATGATGATGTAAGTAATGCAGAAGCTATTACTTTGGTTCTGGAAAACCATAATTTTGTGGTCGAAAGCATTCATAAATCCGACCTTTTAAATCCTACAATTAAAAGCTTCCAGCCAGATCTTATTTTAATGGATATAATTCTTGATACGAACGATGGAAGAAAACTATGCAACGAATTAAAAGCAAGTAATTTAACCAAATCAATACCAGTTATATTAATTACAGCAATGCTCGAATCGCAGGTTGATCAAATACCTTGTAATGCTGATGCAATTATGTTTAAGCCGTTTGATTATAACAAATTAGGCCGAAACGTTAAAGATTTATTAAATATTTAAATTTTCCAAGCACGAGTTTTATAAGTATATTTTTGTTGATGACAGTAAAACTTAAAAACAAATTATACCACTAAAAAACTTATTTTTGTAGTGAATAAAACTATTTAATTATGAAAAAATTAAAACTAATTATAAGCCTTTTTTTTCTTGTAATGTTGGCTGGAACAGTTAAGGCTCAAAGTACATCAACCGAACTTGTTAAAGATTGGGAAAGAGCAAAAGCTTATACAAAAGAATATCTTGATGTAATGCCAGAAGCTTCGTATTCTTTAAAACCTACGCCGCAAATGCGTTCGTTTGCAGAGCAAATGCTACACCTAGCTGATGCCAACTATTCATTTTCTTCGGCAGCTACAGGAGAAAAAAGTCCTGTAGGAACAGTAGGCCTTGAAAAAGGCACAGATAAAACCAAAGCAACAGTTACTAAAGATGTTTTGGCAAGTTACGACTTTGTAATCGAGGGAATAAAAAAACTTTCACCTGCTCAAATTAAAGAGCAAATAAAGCTATTCGGAAGATTTGAATTAACCAAAGAACAGGCATTGGGTAAAGCATTCGAACACCAAACACATCACAGAGGACAAGCTACAGTTTACATCCGCCTTGCGGGCGCTACTCCACCTCAAGAAAAATTATTTTAAAATCTGGCTAAAAGATAAAAAAGGAACGTTTTAAATGTTTCTTTTTTAATTTAATGGTTTTTGCAAAACCTTTATAAAGCAATTTTTTTAATTTAAAAATGGTTGTGTAGCTTTGAAAAGGGTGAATTATTTAATCGAAGAATGTTAACGCAGCAATTGGAAACTTATAAGGATATTGAATTGATAGACCTTATGAAAGCTGATGACCATACCGCGTTTTCTGAGAGCTGAATCAGATGCATCAAAATTTTACAAGGTAGGAAATGCAACTGCTGGTACCAGATTACGTAAAGCAATGCAAGACCTTAAAACTTTAGCTCAAGAAATAAGAACTGAAGTAACCGAAAAAAAAAATAGCGACAAATAAACGATTGCATTTTGTGTAATACCCTGATATTTTTATATCAGGGCATTTTTTTGACTGAAATTTATCAGATTAAATTAAATGTCGCTTTTTAATCTTTTAAAGCCTTTTCTGGATTTTGCTATGTGATTCTATATCAAACTACAAACAATATTTTTTCTTTAGATAAACAATCATTGCTTAAATTTTGTACCGCAAGTTTGTAAGCGAAATCCCCAGACTGATTGCAAAATATTTGTGACCTAAAGCGAATTAATGTGGCGTTTAAATCAAATTAACATTAGCTTGGCATCTTTACAGCGATAAAGGTCATCAATGGAGCAACATATTAATATAATTAATCGAAGTCATTACCTTGAATTCAAAGAGGACATAAACTCGGAGCAAAGTTTTTTGCTCGACGTTGATGCTGTAGTTGAATTCTCAAAACCTTTAGAATCTTTCGATTATCTAATCCGTTGTCAGAATAATTTTAAACATGCAATCTGTATGTCGGCATTTAGTCAGGCACTAAAGTAAATACTTACAAATCAATAATTTTAAGTTTTAACTACAAAGGCTATATTTAATGCATGAAAGTGCACCTAAACTGCACTGATATAAATTTACTATGCAAGAAATTAAATGGGGCATTATTGGCTGCGGCGATGTTACTGAGGTTAAAAGTGGACCAGCATTCAGTAAAGTGGCAAATTCGAAACTTGTAGCGGTTATGAGGCGTGATGCAGTTAAAGCTGCTGATTATGCCAGAAGGCACAAGGTTGAGAAATGGTACAGCGATGCAAGCGAATTAATTAACGATCCTGAAGTTAATGCGATTTATATTGCAACTCCACCTCTACAACACGAAGCCTATGCCATTGAAGCTCTGGCAGCAGGGAAACCTGTATATGTAGAAAAACCAATGACCTTAAATGCTGAAGCTGCAAAGCGAATGATTGAGGCTTCTAATCAATATCGTGTTAAACTTACAGTTGCTCATTATCGTAGGGCGCAACCCATGTTTTTAAAAATTCGGGAACTTTTAAATGATAAAATAATTGGTAATATCAGGTTTGTACAATTGAATATGCTACAACCTTTGAATACCAATATTATTGCCAATACGGATGAAGATTGGCGAAAAAATCCAGCTATTTCTGGTGGAGGTTTGTTTCACGATTTGGCACCTCATCAACTCGATTTAATGAGCTATTTTTTCGGCGCAACTGAAAAGTCGGTAGGTTTTGCAGTAAAGCAACACACTGGAACTCCAGTAGATGACCTGGTAAGTGGGCAAATTTTATTTGAAAATGGGATTATTTTTAATGGAACCTGGTGTTTTACGGTTTCAGAGGCGCAGCAATCAGATATTTGCGAAATCTATGGCTCAAAAGGAAAGATTAGCTTTCCAATGTTTAAAAACAACGTTAGTGTTACAGTAGAAGGACAAAGTAAAGATTATATTTTTGAGCCACTTAAGCATGTAGAGCAGCCTATGATTGAGGAAGTTGTAAAATATTTTTTAAACAAAAGACCAAATCCATGCAGTGGGGAAGAGGCTTTGATTACAATGAAATTGTTAGATGCATTTACTCAGTAATATTAGCCATTGCTTTCCATTCTTCAATACGAAGTTCATCTCCTAAACGAATAATGCCAGAACCTTTATGGATTAAGTTCTGCCCGAATAAAATCTTTTTCCCTGCTGTACGATAACCCGCTAATGTTCTTAGTGGTTCTTGTCCCTTAAGGCCATTTTGCTGATCTATAGTTATAAGTACACATCTGGCACAGGGTTTTACGGCCGAAAACAGAACATCGCCTAAAAAAAATGTGCTAAAATTGTCTTCTACATGCGGTATTCCGCCAGTGAATACAAAGTTAGGACGAAATCTATCCATTCGGATAGGCATTGAAAGTTTTTCATTTAAACCATTTAAAGATGACTGACCAATTAAAAGGCAAGGATAACCATCAGCAAAACTAACGGTTTCATTATTTGATGCATAACGCTGATCAACAAGTCTTCTGTCTGCCGAAGCCATTTTAACAAGCCTTACTTTCATTTTTAAAAACTCAGAAAACCAGTTACTTACTTTCGTATTTACTTCAAATCCAGTCGAACGATCATCCCAAACAGTTACTGATATGCTTTCGCCAGTTTCTTCATCTATAGAAAAAGATATAGCATGGTTTAGATTTTTTTTATGACTTACTGTCATTATATTTTCAGCTATATCAACCTGAAGGAGCGCTAATTCGAAATGCTTTCTTTGCGTTATAAATGTACCTTCTTCATCAATAAGCATCCATCTTCTATCATGCTGAAGGCCTTTTTCTTCTATTTCAGCTTCATTAAGGCTGATGCCTCCAAGTGATTTTATAGGATAGATGTTTATTTCAGAGAGGTAAAACTTATTCATGTTTTAAAGGTAAAAAAAGTGCAACTAAAAGCATCTATTACAAGTAGTAATTATTTTAACTTGATCTCCATCACCATATCACTTGCTTCAATGTTAATGATTTTACACTATAATCACATTGCTTATAGTGAGATTGAGAACTGCTGAAATGATTTATGCGTAAATTAAAACATAATAGAATGAAGAAAACGGAAAGTTTTCCTGGTGATTTTTTATTGTAAGGATTTGTTTCACAACTCGACTAATGAATTATGAAAAAGTTAAAATTATTATTGATACCGTTGATGGCTATAGCATTAGATGCCTGCAGTCAAAATAAATCTTCTAATACAGCAGATAAAATGGAAAATGCTGGTAGAAGTGTAAAATTATATCCAATGGCTAAACCGAATGCATATTGGAAAAATATGCTTTCTGCAAATGCTTATGATATTATGGTAAACAGCGGCACCGAAGTGCCTTACAAAAATCCATATTGGAATAACCATAAAAAAGGAATTTATGTAAGCGCTGCAACTGGAAAACCTTTGTTCAGTTCTGATACTAAGTTTGAATCTGGAACAGGTTGGCCAAGTTTTTTTAAACCAATTGATGCAAAAGCGATTAAAGTTGTTAACGATACTTCTGATGGTATGGTTAGGGATGAAGTGGTAGAAGCTTCTACGGGATTACATTTAGGTCATGTTTTTGATGATGGGCCTGAGCCAACTGGGAAAAGATATTGCATGAATTCGTATGCGTTAAAATTTATTCCTGCTAAATAATCAAATCGAAGAATTATGAAAAAGTATAAAATATTAGTTTTTGGTATTCTATTTCTCGGTGCCTGTGCAAACGGACAGGTTAAAAAGAATGAAAACGCTTTTGCAGTTTTGCCAAAGCCAGAGTTAAATGAAAAGGTGGCAACTTTTGCGGGCGGTTGTTTCTGGAGTTTAAGTGAAGGACTTAGCGAATTAAATGGTGTTGATAAAGTAGTGGCTGGTTATGCAGGTGGTACGGTTAAAAATCCCACTTATGAAGATGTTTGCTCAGATAATACTGGACATGCAGAATCTGTACAAATTTATTACGATCCAAAAGTTATCAGTTATACTCAATTAGCAGAGGCTTTTTTTTACGCTCATGATCCGACCACTTTGAATCGACAAGGGCCAGACGAGGGTGAAGACTATAGGTCGGTTGCTTTTTATAGAACTCCAGAGGAAGAAAAAACACTGAAAGACATCGTCGAAAAAGTATATAAGAGCCACCATTATGCCGACCCTGTTGTTACTCAGATTGTACCATTCAAAGTGATTTACCCTGCAGAGAATTATCATCAGGGATATTACAAAACTCACCCAGGGAGTTCTTATATTCAAAATGTTTCAGTACCAAAAGTTATGAAATTAAGAGCAAGTATGAATGCATACCTTAAACCAGAATTTAAAAAGAAATAAAAATCAGCTATAATTTGAAGCCACAAATTATAGCTGATTTTTACAATCCTGAATAGTAATCATAGCCTTGTTCGGCCCAATAGTCTTTTGGCCTGCTATTGCTAAACGACATTTTACCAATCCTTTTCAGGTTTTTGATTCCATATTTTACAGGAATAATCAATCTTAAAGGTGCGCCATGATCGTTACTTAATTCAACTCCATTCATTTCATAGGCCAATAAGGTTTGAGGATGAAGCGCACTTTCCATTTCTAAACCAACATAATAGGCTTCGTTTGGCGTTTCTAAACCCATATATTGTTTGTTAGATTGTTCGTGAAGTTTATAATGTAAAAGAAAATCACTAAGTTTTACACCAGCCCAATGTTGTATCTGATCCCAGCCTTCTACACATTTAAAATCATATACAATTTCTGTTTTTGGTAAAGTCTTGATTTCTTGCAAACCTATCTTTAAAGTTTTCCCATTGCCTAAATCAATAATAAGTTTCCATTTCTGAATATCAAAATTTTCATCTTCTTCTATTCCAATTAAGCTATTTACTCGAACAGTTTTTGCAGCTTTTTCTATTGGATATGTTTTTACTAAATGGTTATTGCTGAAGAAATTTCTAAAGAAAAGTTCGGTTTTATTTAATGCTCGTCTAAGTGGAGCTCGGGTTCCTGCTGTAATTCCAGCAGTTTCTTCTGGTGCATTTAAAAGCCATTTCCAACTTGCAACTGCACCGCCACCCAATGCGAAAAAAGTTCCAAACGAAATAAAATTACGTCTTTTTATCTTTTGCTCAATTGTTAATGGCACTTTAACTTTCTTTTTATGCTCGTTTTCCATCGCCTTGATCTGGATTTTTATCTGATGAAGTTTCTTCTATTTTAGGAGTTGTTTCTATAACTTCAAATCCTGAAATTACTGAACGGAAATTGTTCCACCCAGCTAAAATTACCTGCACAATGTGGATTAAAAAAAATAAAACATAGCCTACAGTAAGCGTAAAATGGATTATCCTGGCAAAGTGATAACCGCCACATAACCAGCAAATCCAATAAAACTGAACTGGCTTGTAAATAGCTAAACCTGTAACAACAGAGCCAAATCCCATTAATATTATTGCAGTATAAGCAATACGCTGTGCAGCATTATATTTTTTTTGCGGTGGAATCGTTTTTCGAATATGTAAATCGTGGAGCAAAACGAGCCATGCTTCTTTAAAAGAATTTTTTTGAGGAATTAATTCTCTCCATGCACCTGAAAAAATAGTGTAAATAATGTAGATCAATCCATTTATAAAGAAAAACCACATAAACAAAAAATGGAATGCCATGCCTTCGGCAAGACGTTGTGGAATATGAAAATAATCATAAAACCATTCAGGGAAAAATTTAATTATTGAGTATCCAAAAATTGAAATCCCGTATGCATCATTTGCCCAATAAATAAATAATCCACTCCATATCATTATAGCCAGAACGGGGAA
This sequence comes from Pedobacter ginsengiterrae, assembly GCF_039537385.1. Lineage (NCBI taxonomy): Bacteria > Pseudomonadati > Bacteroidota > Sphingobacteriia > Sphingobacteriales > Sphingobacteriaceae > Pedobacter > Pedobacter ginsengiterrae. Next base: position 330,819 of record NZ_BAABAK010000001.1, on the reverse strand, counting down.
ATTTACCCAATGAGTCCATCGCATTAAAAAGGCGTGCTTTTCTTTAATTGATTTCATGGCTAATTATATATAGCATTAACGGAAAAAGTTTTCATTCGGTTTTGAGGTTAAACATGCATTACTTTATCTTTCAGTTTTGTGGCGGCGATAATTTGTCCAGTACTTTGGTTTTGTAAAAATGCAATTAACGTAATGTCAGTCTGGTTTTTTAATTTCTTTAAGGTAAGCTTAAAAGTTCCGTTAGCTTTATCATTTAAATTTATAGTTTCAAACTGCTCTACAATTTGAACATGAGCAAGCGTTTTTCCTTTGTTTTCTCCTTTTAAAACGCGATTTACAGCATTTGGGATAACTGCGGCAACAATTAAATTATAACCAGTATTTTTTTGATTGGTATTATAAGTTAAAGATAGCTCTTCGCCATTTTGTTTTTGTAAAGTAATATCAAGGCTATTTTCGTTGCCTGATTTTAGTGCGTCTGAAATGGTTTTTCGTAAGGTATTTTCTTCTGAACCAATAAATTCCTTATTTCCGTTTACCACAATTTGCGGTGTATAAATGCTCTTCAAATTAAGCCAGTTAGCATATTGATTTTGTCGATCGGAGAATTTTGAATTACTGAAACTATCCTTCCAACCTAATCGATCCCAGTAATCTACATGGTAGGCAAGTATATAGATTGGTTTGTTAACTATTTCTCTCTGTATTTTTGCCACGAGTGCATCGGCAGGAGGGCAGCTAGAACAGCCTTCTGAAGTAAATAGTTCGACAACAGCAAATCCGTTATCTTTAACGTTCTGTACAGTTTTTTGGTTTTTATTTTGAGTAAAAGCTAAAGTTATGTAACACATGGCTAAAATAACTAATGCTGCTATTTTTCTTTTCATTGTTTTATGTGTTTAGTCGTTGCCAACGAGAAATCCTTACAAAATAATTTGATTTTATTCTATGGATATAAAAAGCCAATCTTTTAAAAGAAATACGGTTTTTGTGTATACAATATAGCTTAAATAATTGATCAATAATTGAATAAACAATCGGTAACAAACCTGGAAAAGTGTTCTTGATAATTATTTTAAAAAAAATGTAAGGTTATCAAACCTATCACGACTAAAGGTTAAACAAAACACGATAACATGAAAAACCAGATCTTAAAATCAGCAGGCAAGCTGTTTCTTGCTACTTTATTAGTTAGCAGTCTTTCTTTAGCAACTTTCGCTTCTGTTATTCCTCAACAGGAAAAAGAAAAAATGTCTAAAATGAAACAGGATAAAATGGGCAAGAAAAAAATGGATAAGATGGAGAAATCTAAAATGTCGAAAATGAAAGCCGATTCAATGCAAAAGGGCAAAATGGAGAAATCTAAAATGTCCAAAGACAAAATGTCGAAAAGCAAAATGTAAAAATTAGACTGTATCATTCTTACATTACATGCAAAACTTGTCGAAACGCCTTAATCGTAATATAAAAGGTTCTTCGACAAGTTTAAAATGAAAAAACTAGTTATGGTACAGTCTATTTTAAAAACCTTACCTCTTAAACTTAAGGTTTTTCTGCCGTAAGTACATCAATACTAATTACCCGCATAATACTTCTTGCTTGTTTCTTATCTAAAGGAACAATTATCCTAAACGGTCCTGCATCATCTGGTAAGTCTTTTCCGTCCATTTTATTTGCCAGGATAATCGTGTTATCCGTAAAATCAGGATCTATTTCGGGTAAAGCAATTACAATTTGATAGCCATCAGTCGCCGATACAAGGATGTATTTTGTTAAAGATTTACCTCTAAGGATATTACCAGGAATGCTTTCTGCTTTCGTAATAATATCATATAAGTTAACCCCCGAATATTCGTGTTCTTTACCATCTTTCGATTTTGCCTTTATCGTTATTTGCTTGAGTGATGCAAAATTTCCTTTGGTTATTTTGAAAGGATTACCAACATCACCGCCAACCGATACTTCTGCATTTTGAGCAAAAGAATTACTGAGAGAGAAAAAAAATAAAAGAAGAAATAGAGAAGATTTCATTTGGAAAAAGTAATTGTTTTTAAGTTATTTTTTCGGTGCATATGCACCAGTTTTGATCCAGGTTATCCACGCTTTTTTAAATTCAGCATGACTTATTGGAGGTAAAGTGCGGCCTTCGCCAGGATTCCAGCCTGATAGCACCAATCCATCATCAGCATGCTCAATTAATTGCTGCATATTTTTGTTGCCGTTTTGTTTTGGATTCACAAGCTGTTTTGCTAATTGGTAAGGCGTTTTACCTTGAAAAACCATTTTCATATCTGCAGGTGGTAAATGCCAGTTAGGATTTCCTGGTGGCGTATGCACACCAGGTGCATTTTGTGGCTGATGGCAATTTGCACATTTCATGGCAAATAATCCTTTACCTTCAACTCCACGCTTTGGCGACATGGTATGTAAATGACTATCATCGCCTTGCAAAGGAATATCACCTGATGGATGACAATTCATACAACGCGGACTTTTTAATACCCGATATACTTCTTTAAAAGCTTTAACCGAAGCTAAACTATCTTTTTTAATAATTCGTGGAGTTGTTGACGATGCTACATGATGTGTGGTGTTTAAGCCAAATGCCATAACCATAACTAAGCAAACCAAAACAGTTAGAATAGCTGCTGAGCGATAAAATTTGCCTTTTCTTTTTAAATTAAAATTCATCATTTTTCGGCACCTTTCTTTTTCTGCATCTCAGCGGCTAAGTGAATGGCCTTTCTTATCCGAGGATAAGTACCACATCTGCAAATGTTACCAGCCATTGCATTGTTAATATCTTCGTCTGTTGGTGTTGGATTCTCTCTTAGTAAAACAGCGGCCGACATAATTTGTCCAGAATGACAATAGCCGCACTGAGGCACGTTTTCTTCGTTCCAGGCCAGTTGTAAAGGATGGTCGTTATCTTTGGATAAACCTTCAATTGTTGTGATTTTCTGTCCGCTGGCTCTGCTAACCTTCGTAATACACGAGCGTACAGCTTCACCATTTAAGTGAACAACACAAGCGCCGCATTGAGCAACACCGCATCCATATTTTGTACCAGTGAGGCCGACTAAATCTCTGATCACCCATAATAACGGCATTTCAGGATCTGCATCTACCTCATATAACTTCTGGTTAATATTTAACGAGATCATAGTAAAAAACATTATGTTTTGTTAGTTTTTGTTTGAACACTAGAATATTCAAAGCCTTAACTCAAATATAACTGCGCTTGGATTTGAATTTCTACAATTTTCAAACAATTTGTTACTATTTTCAAATAAAAAATTTGAACTTATTTACTTTAAAGCGTTTTTAAATCAAATGGCATCTTTCTGAAACGTTTACCTGTTGCGGCAAAAATTGCATTAGCCAAAGCAGGGGCAAAGGGTGGAAGACCAGGTTCTCCAACGCCTTTAACTTTTCCACCATCCGTTAGTATGTGAACTTCCATTTTTGGCGTTTCATTAATTCTGACTAAAGGATTGTCGTAAAAATTGTGTTCAACAGTTTTACCATTTTTAAAAGTAATTCCAGGTTTTGTTGCAGCTCCTAAAGCCATAATAATTGCACCTTCTACCTGATTATTAACATTATCAGGATTAACAACTTCTCCCAAATCAATAACAGCTATAACTTTATCTATGGTTATGGTTTTATCTTTATTATGTGTTACTTCGACCACTTGCCCAGCAAGCCCTGCAAAGAACTCCCAGATGGCAACGCCTCGTCCTTTTCCCTTTGGTAATTTTTTATCCCAGTTCGAAACCTCTTTTAATTTGAGAAGAACCTTTTTACTATCGGATTGCTTTGATAATAATTCCAAGCGGAAATCCATGGGGTCTTTTTTTGCCTGATACGCAAGTTCATCTATAAAACCCTCGTGTGCAAATGCTAATGTAGAACTTGTAACTGAGCGCCAAGCTGCAACTGGAATATGCAGATTGGCTCGTACATAAGTTGTTCTAAGGTTTGGGATTTCATAAGCCTGCTCAGCAATACCCTCAACCATAATACTATCTACCTTCTTTTTATCAAAATCTGGTTGAATGGATTCAAAATAAGATGGACTAATTACCTTGTGTTGAAAAGTGCTTAGTTTTCCATCTTCAGTAAAACCTGCAGTTAATTTTGAAAATGTCATCGGTCGGAAAGGACCTTGTTGAGTAGTTTCTTCTCTCGACCAGATAACTTTCACAGGAACATCAACAAGTTTGGCAACATTTACCGCTTCAACAATATAATCGATATAAAGCCTTCTGCCGAAACCGCCACCAATAAATTTATTCTGGAGTTTGATGTTATCGGGACTAAAGCCAACCTGTTTATGCAAATCGCCAGCAGCACTTCCCGTAATTGAACTGGCTACTTGGGTAGAAGTCCAGATTTCGAGTTTATCACCAACAATATGCGCTGTACAATTCATAGGTTCGAGCGGATGATGGGCTATAATTGGAGTTTCGTAAAAGGCTTCAAATGTATTTTTAGGAAGAATTTTAACGGAATCTACATTGCCAATATTTTTATCGGTTACTCCAGGTTCTGACGCTAACTTCCTTAAATGATTTTCATAATCGACAGTGTTGAATGTATCATGGCCATTGTTATCCCATTCTACTTTTAGTTTTTTTCGGGCCTGACTAACCGTCCAGTAACTATTTCCAATTATTGCAATACCAGTGTATTTATATATGCCAACAATTCGCTCTACCAGATCTACTTTTTTAATTCCAGGAATTTTTAAAACTTCTGTAGCATCAAAGCTTTTTAAAGTTCCACCGAAAACCGGACTTCTTTCTACAACTGCATAAAGCATGTTTTCTACTTTTGCATCAATTCCGAATTCAGCCTTTCCACACGTTTTTAAAGGAATATCTTGTCTTCTTGAAACTTTACCCAAAATTTTGAAATCTTTTGGATCTTTTAATTTAGGCTCTTTTGGAAGTTCTAGTTTCGAAGCTTCTTCGATAAGTTCTCCATAAGAAAGCGATTTTTTGCTTGGTCGGTGTATTACTCGTCCGTTTTCTGCATAACAATCGGCAATATTTACTGTCCATCTTTGGCTTGCTGCCATAATTAAAACTTCTCTTGCAGCAGCGCCAACTTTTCGCATTGGTAAATAATTCGATCTTATAGATGAACTACCACCAGCACGCTGTCCATTTCCAAGCGCTTTTTCACCGTTAGATTGCTTTATGATAATCTGATCCATAGAAACTTCCAATTCTTCTGCTATTAATGCAGGGAAAGATTGAAGCGTTCCTTGTCCCATTTCTGGTTTTGTGTTATAAATGGTGATCAATCCATTCGATTCAATAAGTATATAAGGACTGAAATTAGCTGAAGCTATATCCAATGATTTCAGGGGATTTCCTTTTGCAGAAACACCAAGCCAAAGCGCGAAGCCTGCGGTACTTGCGGTTCTTATAAAGTGGCGTCTTGAGATTTCTTCCATATTCTAAACAACTAATGTTTCTGTCCTTTATTTACGCTAAAAAGATGCAACACTTGCGGAAATAAAGCATCCATACTTTCTGCGACTCCATTTTTAGAGCCTGGTAATGTTATTACTAATGTTTCACCAATAAACCCAGCAATCCCTCTCGATAACATCGCATATGGCATTCTTTCCTGTCCGTATCTTCTTGCAGTTTCCATGATGCCATCAATTTTACGTTCAATTAAAGGTAAAATTGCTTCTGGCGTAACATCTCTGGGAGAAAGTCCTGTTCCTCCAGTAAATATAACTAATTGATGTTCAGAGTTGCAAAGTTCTTTTGCCACATTTTGAATAGCTTTTATATCATCTGGAACGATTTCATATTTTAAAGTGGCGATCCCCAATTGTTCTAGCCTGGAAATAGCCAGCTTTCCAGAATAATCTTCAGCTTTGCTATCGAAAACAGAATCTGAGCATACTACAACTGCGGCTTTAAGTTCGGGGAATTTCTTATGCTTTAAATCAGATTTTCCACCAGATTTTTCAAGAAGCTTTATGTTTTTAATTTCAATGCCTTTGTCAATGGGTTTAAGCATATCATACATAGTTAAAGCCGTAACAGATGCGCCATGCATGGCTTCTACCTCTACACCAGTTTTATAAATGGTATGTACTTCGACCGAAATGATAATGTCTAGCCCATTTATTTCGAAAGTGATAGAGGTAAATTCAATGGGCAAAGGGTGGCAATCGGGAATAACATCGCTGGTTTTTTTTACGCCAAATAACCCAGCCGCTCTGGCAAACTCAAAAACATCACCTTTGGGTACTTTTCTTTGCACAACGGCATCTATTGTTTCCTGTTTAGAAACACTTAAAATAGCACTTGCAATGGCTTTCCTTAACGTATTCGATTTTCTTGTGATATTTACCATTTTAGCTATTTTCTTTCCACTGATGGGTATCATCAGCAAATATTTCTTTTCCCCAAATGGGAAGTTCTGTTTTTATTCTTTCAACAAGTTCATTGCAGGCATCAATTGCAGGTTTTCGGTGTTTTGATGACGTAAATACAAACAAGCAGATTTCGCCAATATTAATTTTGCCCAAACTGTGATGAATATGCAAACAACTTAATGGGTATTTATCGAAAATTTTTTCTCTAATTTCATGCATTTTGGTTAAAGCCAGTTCTTCAAAAGCCGTATATTCAATAGCCGAAATAGATTTTCCATCAATTTGGTCTTGCCTGATCTGTCCTAAAAAAATGCTATGCCCGCCAATATCTGTTTTCGAACTGTGGTTAGCAATACTTTTCGCGATAAAATCGGCACTGATTGGGCCGTTAATAAAAATATTTTTAATTTTCTTTTCGCTCATTTTATGTTGTTAAAAAATGATTTCTCCATTTTGCAATGCCACCTTTTAAGCTGTATATGTTTTTAGCTTCTCCGTATTTTTTATGGAGCAATTCTGCCGCTGCAACACTTCTTATTCCATGCTGGCAAAGCAGAATTATAGTTGTTTGCTCAATATCTGATTCGACGAAATCACTAAATTCAGACATAGGTATTTGCTTGTAAATATTTGAGTTAAGTTTAGGGAATTCATGTCTTTCTCTAACATCCACAATTATGCTCGATTCCTTATCATTAAGCTCCAGCATAGCATCAACATCAATTTCTATAAAACCATTAACTTTTATTTTTTCTAAATTGTAATCTCTTTCCATTAAATCAATTTCACTTTTAATCGGTTTGTAAGCATCCGATGGGCTTATATTTATCTCGTATTGTTGCTGATTAAGCAGGTTGTAATGGAGTAATTTATTTGCCAATGTATTTCCAATTCCTGTAATCACTTTAATAATTTCTCCAGCCGCCATTGTACCAATTATGCCAGGAATTACTCCCAAAATACCATTTTCTGCACAATTGGGAATTTCTTTAGCTTTTGGCTGAATGGGGAATAAATCTCGATAATTGGTAGTTAAGCCTGCATCATCAGGAATATTAAATGCCGCCAACTGCCCTTCATAACCCGAAACAGCTGCAAATATTAAAGGTTTTTTTAGCAAAGCGCAGGCATCGTTAACTAAATACCTGGTTTCGAAATTATCGGTTCCATCAAAAATGATGTCGTAATCATTTAAAGTGCTAATGATGTTTTTTTTATTTATTGAGAAGGGGTAGAGCAACAATCGAACATCTGGATTCATTTGCTTTAAGCGTTTTGAAGCAGCATTTACTTTTAATTCACGTATATCGGCTACTCCAAATAATATCTGTCTTTGTAAATTCGACAGTTCTACTTTATCATCATCAGCAATACCAATGTAGCCAACCCCTGCAGCAACCAGATATTGCAACGCAGGACAGCCAAGTCCACCCGCTCCGATAACCAATACCTTTGCCTTAGATAAACGCAATTGCGCTTCTTCACCAAATCCTGGTAAAATTGTTTGCCTTTGATATCGCTCTTTATCCATCTTTATCCTCCTGAAAACGGTGGCATGATTGCAATTGTATCTCTATCGTGAATTTCTGAATTATGTTGAACCAGATTTTTATTCAAGGCAAGTTTATATTTCATTCCAACAAGATTTGGAAACAGTTGCTCAAGATATAGTTTTAGTCCATCTGTATCATTAATACTGTCAATATCAATATTTTGATTATTAATAAATTCTGATATTTTTCCAAAACTTATAATTTGAATTTCCATTTTGTTAAAATTATGCATGAGTAAATAATAACTTGTAGGCGGCTAATGCAAGTACGCAAGCGAGTACGTTTTTTAACACAGTTTGCGGAAATTTTAAAGCGCCAAAGTAAGCACCGCAAATTCCACCAATAAAAGCAACACCAACATAAGCCAGCATATGGCTATTAAATTCAAATCCTTTTACCAATTGGCCGCCTAAACCCGCAACTGAATTTACAAATATAAAGGCTGCACTGATTGCTGCAGTTTGCTTTTGATCTGTCCATTTTAGCATCAGTAATACTGGCGAAAGTATAATACCACCGCCAATACCGATCATCCCTGAAAGTAAGCCAATTACACCGCCAACAAATAAAGAAAGCGGAATGTTGGTTGGCTTAAAATCCTTTGGATCGGTATTACTGAAAAAGAAAAACCTTACAACAGGTATAAGAAGCAATACACCTAAAATCTTTTTGTAAATGGAGCTTTCGATTGCCATTGTACCGCCAACAAAAGAGAGTGGGATGGAAGCCAGTGCGAAAGGCCAAAAAGTTTTCCATTTAAAATGCCCGCAACGGTAAAATTGAATGAATGATGTGGAGGATACAAACAAGTTTAAAAGTAATGCAGTTGGTTTCATTATGGCTGGAGAAATAGCGAAAATTGCCATCAACGCCAGATAACCACTTGCACCACCATGCCCAACGGAAGCATATAAAAAAGCGACAATAAAAAGAAGACAGTAAAAAAGAATAAAGCTTTCTTGCATAATTTAGTTTGGTATTAATAAAATATTTACATTTTCTCCAATTTCAAAATCTTCTTGCTCTTGATTTAAACAGATTAAACAATTTGCAACCGCAAACGAACTTAATCGATAAGATTCTTGTGCATTAAGCGGTGTTGCTTTTCCGTTTGAATACTGTCCTTTTAAAAAATGTGTTAAGCCTGCCGGCTTTTTATAACTATGTGTTAATTCTGCGTTTATTTCAATTAGGTTATGTTCTTTATTTGATAACATTTTTATCGCTGGAAGAACATAATTGTAAAAGCAACTTAAAACTGAAGATGGATTTCCTGGCAACCCAAAAATTAATTGATTTCCTTTTTTGCCAAAGAAAAGAGGTTTACCAGGTTTCTGTTTTACTTTATGAAATATTTGCTCAATTCCGCAGGCATTTGCAGCTTTTATTACGAAATCGTAATCGCCAACGCTTACACCGCCATTCAGCAAAACTACATCACTATTTTTTAATGCCGATTCAATTACTTTAGTTAAAGTTTGTAAGTTATCTTCAGCGGTTAAAATTTCTATATCAGCTATACCTTCCTTTTGAAGTGCAGCCGAAAGAGAATAGGAATTTGATTCGTAAACCTGCCCGAAATTTAATGGTAAACCTGGTTTTTGGAGTTCGTTTCCTGTTAAAATAATCGAAATTTTTGGCATTGGGTAAACCTCAACTTCGGTAATTCCAATACCAGCCAGGAAACCAATTGCCGCAGGACTAAGCAATGTACCTTTATTCATCGCTAGTTCACCAGATTTAATTTCCGAACCTTTTGCACGCACATTTATGCCAAAAGAAAGTCTTTCATCCTGAACTTTAATATTATTGCGAGTTCTGTTAATTTTTTCTTGCATAACCACTGTATCTGCACCTTCGGGAAGCGGTGCGCCAGTAAATATGCGGCTTGCCTGTCCTTTTTTTAAAGTGATAGATTGTTGCGTTCCAGCAGCCATTTCTCCAATCAAAATCAATTCGGCTTCTTTGTCCTCAAACTTAATGGCATAACCATCCATTGATGACTGACGAAATGTAGGAATATCGAAATTTGAATAAATATCAGCAGCTAAAATGTGTTCTGAAGCTTTATTTAAGCTTAATATTACAGGTGTTAACGAAAGAGTATTTTCTTTAATTAGTTTTTTTGCTTCTTCAACAGTTATCATTACAGCTTATCCTCCAATGGTTATCATACTTCTGTTGTTAATAGAATCTGCATCCAGCTTTTCAAAATGAGTAAGTAACTGCCCTCCAAGTTCCTTTTTCTTGCTCCAAATAGAAGCCTTAATTAGTGGAAGAATGTCCTCTTGATTACGTAAAGGGGTAAGCAAATCCGTTTCACCGTCTGAGAATAAGCAGTTTTTTAGCTTTCCATCGGCTGTAAGTCGCATTCTATTACAAGTACTGCAAAATGGAGCTGTCATGGTACTAATAATTGCAAAAGAACCTTCATGTCCTGGAATCATAAAGCTTTTTGCCGTATCATGTGGTTGTCCTTTTAACGGCAATACTGTAAAATCCTTTTCAACCACAGCGAGGATTTCATCAAGAGAAAACATTTTATTACTGGTCCATTTATTACCGCTGAAGGGCATAAATTCGATAAATCTGATTTGTATTGGGTTATGTTTGGTCCAGTCTATAAAATCCTTTATTTCAGAATCGTTAAGACCTTTCATTACCACCATATTAATTTTTACCTGAATTTTATGCTGTAACAGCAGTTCGATATTGCTACGGATTTGATGAAAAAGATCTCTTCGGGTTATGAGCAAAAACTTTTCGGGTTGAAGTGTATCTAAACTTATATTTATGGTTTTTATGCCCGCCTCAATTAAAACAGGAAGCATTTCTGCAATTCGCGTTCCGTTAGTTGTAATAACCAATTCTACTGGCAGTTTGCCTAATGCAGCAATAATTTGAGCGGCATCTTTTCTAACAAGTGGTTCACCACCCGTTAATCTTATTTTTTTTACACCTTGCTCAACAAAGATTTTTGCAAGCTCTAAAATTTCTTCAGGCTGCATTAATCTCGATGCAGGCGTAAAATCGTAATCTTCCTCTGGCATACAATAAAAGCATCGAAAATTGCAATTATCGGTTAAAGATATTCGCAAATAATCATGCACCCTTCCAAAAGAATCAGCTATCATTTATTGTTTATTAAATTGTTATAATCATCAATGGTATCGATATCAACATAACCCTTGTCAAAAGAAATAGTTGCCATATCGCCCATATTTTCTGCTAATATTTTTTTTGCACCGTTCGCACCACTCAAAGATAGAAGTTGTTCGAAATACTTTTTATTAAATAGCGATGGTGTGCCTATTGTTTTTGCATAAGCACTCGAAATAATACATTTTTTCGAACTGATTTGTTTTTGCATAAGGCTTTCGAAAATTTCAGCAGTAATAGAAACCTGATCAGAAACAGCAATAGTTACGTTTTCTATATCTTTTTGTAAATTAAGCATAGCTGATAAACCTTTAACAATGCTTGATGACATTCCGTTTTCCCACCTTTCATTTACAATATACGTAATGTCCGAATGATTGTGTTTTAACTCAATTTCTTTAAAATAAGCCCCTAACACAACGATGATCGGTCTATGTTTGGTCTTCAAGGCTTCTAAACTAACCCTTTCCAGAAGTGTTTTTCCTTCATAATTAAGGAGTTGTTTAGGACTGCCAAACCTACTCGAGTTGCCTGCTGCCAATATAATGATGCCAGTTTTCATCAGCCGTTTTTAGTTTCGTAAAAATGAATTGGATTTTTCTTATCCCGTAGTTTTATTGCAGATCCGCCTGTAAAAACTGATTTTATCTCTGCAATAATCGAAATGGCTATTTCTTCTGCAGTTTCAGCACCAATGTCTAAACCAATTGGGCCGTGTACTCTTTCTTCGTTAGCAACATTATTACAACCAAGTTCATCAAGCATTTTTATAAGCTTCTTTTTCGGACCCAGGGTGCCTATGTACGGCGCATTTGTGCTCAGTAAAAAGTTTAAAAGCGCTGTATCGTAATTGTAATTATGTGTCATCAAAACAAAAGCAGTTTTTTCATCTATTTTAATTTGAGATAAAACCCCTTCTGGTTTTGAAACTAAAATTTGATTAGCGCTCGGAAACCGCTGTTGCGTAGAATGGGTTTGTCGCCCGTCAACTACAACAATTTCCCAACCCAAAATATTTGCCATTTCGGCAAGAGGTTGTGCATCATTTCCCGCACCAGCAATAATTAACTGAATAGGGGGTGGAATAAATTCAAGAAAAGCTTCCACTTCTATGCTATTGATCGAATAGGTTTCAAATTTGGATATTTTGGACATTAAGGCATCAAATGCATCATTTTTAACCTCTCCAGAAATGTCTGCTGGTAAATTTTCCAGGCATTCATTTTCGCGAAATAACATGATCGAACCAGGTTGACTTTTATCGTTTAACGAAAAAAGTGTTGCAATTACACAATTCTTTCTTTGTTGATTTGCTGCTTGTAATAATTCAATTGGATTTAAGTTCCCATCTTCTTTTATCGGTTCGAAAAGAATATGTATTATGCCATTGCAACCCAGCTGAACACCAAACTTTGCGTCATCTTCATCGTTGGTATCGTATGTAATTAACTTGTTTTCTTGCTGGTGTATAGCCGAAAGCGCTCTTCGTAGAGCGTCGCCTTCTAAACATCCACCACTTATGGCACCTGTTAATTGCCCATCTTCGGTAATGAGCATTCTTGCACCAGGTCTTCTGTAAGATGAACCCTCAACCTTAACTACTGTAGCAAGAGCCGTTTTTTTGTTTTCTTTTTTTGCCTTTTGGTAGGCTTTAAGTATGTCGGCAATTTCTTTCATAACGGGAATAAGATGAATGATGCAATTTAAGCATTATCATTTAGAAAATTTCTCGTTGTTGAAATCGAAATCATCTCATTCCCTTAAATTTTTGTTGGCAAATACTTATCCTGCTATTTAATTCGTCAAAGTAAACTTTCTATATTTTTATCAAGCTAATATTTTCGGTTGTTTTTGAACTGGTTCTGAAAGAAATATTTCCTAGATTATCGGTATTTAAATATTTAATTTTTCCATTTATGGAAAGATTATAATTCGCGTTTGATATTAAGCCATCAATTTGGTAGCTACAAGGTCCAGAATTGTTCGCCTTGAAAGAGAGCTCTTTTTTATCCCATTTCTTTATTTCGAGATTGATTTTTGCTTTCGAAATTATTTTAATTTTATGCTCTTCTTTATTGCCATGAAAATAAACAAATTGATTTTCGTTTCTATTCGCACCAAAACTTTCATTGCTTTTTATTACAAATGTTTTGGTTTGCATCTGATAATCGCCCACACTTAATTTTAATTTGTAATCTTTTCCCCTTAATGAATAATTAAAAATAGTTCCGTTAAGTTTATTGTTCATATTTGGTTCTAAACCCATTCTATTCCACTTGGGTCTTATGCCGTAAATGTCTCGATATAAAGCGGTAATACTTGTCGATATTCCAGCAAGAATATCATCTCCGAGGCCTAATTGAGTAGTTCGGCTGTACCTTTGCGAAGAAAGGCCATCTTTATGATATTGCTCTAACAAGTTGTTAATGTATTTTAAAGCAATGTTTTTATCGTATGCTGCATAAGCCCGTATTCCTAAATAACCCCAGGTTGGAAAAATATCGCCATTCTCGTATTTGGGAAATGGCCAGTTACCAGGACTTACTTCTTCTCGTTTGAAAGAATCGAAGCACAGCGGCCAATGGAAAAGTTTTTCTGACGATGTTCGTTGCTCAATTCCATCTAATATTTGTGTAATTCTTGCTTTATCGTCACACAAACCAAAAGCTATTGCAGCAAAATTAACTGGTGTAACCAGGTTATCGCCATGCGTACTTCCATCTTTATCTCTCCAATATATGTACTGTTTTTTTTCTTCAGACCAAAAACCCCCTTCTTTAGTCGATTTATTAAAGGCATTTTTAAGTTTTTCGGCAACTTTTAAATAATAATCCGATTGCTCTGTTGCACCAAGTACGCGTTCACAGTTTGCCCAAAGTGTTAAGGCTTCGTACATCTGAGCATTTACAAAAGCATTTTCGTACCCTGCCCAAACTATATCCAGCCAATCGCTGGCTTTTTTTTCTGCGATATTATTATTCATCATTTCGAATATTCCGTTTCCATCAGAATCTCTTTTTATAAGCCAGTTTAATGCGCTTTCGCCACTTTTCTGATGCGATTTTAACCAGCCAATGTCTCCATTTAAATCAAACTGCTCTGACGTATTAATTATATATCCAGTTTGTGAGTCGACGGTATAGCCCCATTTTGCCTCGTAATAACCAGTTTTTGAATTGTATGTGTCTTTAATTTCATCACCAGGAATGTCATGCCACCTAGATAATACTCTTCCATTTTCGAGCATGGCTAAATCCCGCTCTTGATCTAGTGTAGAAGACATATTTTTGGTATAGTTTGGATCGTTAAGCGCCATGCCAATTTGAGCGAAAAACGGTTCGTGTAAACATTTCCAATTGGTGAGCCATCCATTTGCCCCAACAATATTATTATCTACAACCCCATAACGTCCAGTCGTATTTAAAAGCTCTCTAACCGCAACGCCATCAATTCCAGGTAAAATGCCCCTCGAATATTCTTTAAAATAATCTACATATTGAAGCTTTAACCTTAAATTAGTTTTGCCTTTTTTTACTCTAAAGGCTGAAAAAACATCAAAATGGCGGGCCTTGAATCTACTTAAATCATAGCGCTGTTCAAGAGGTAAATCTGTAACCATTTGTGTGTAAGTAAATTCCTGATTTTTACTTTGAGAAAATTTAGAAGCAATAAATTTATTGGATTGAGTTTCTGTACTGATTCGAAGTGCATCTCCAGATTCTGCATTCCAAAATGTTACCCCGCCAGTATGAACGCCGTAAGTATCATTAATGTCTTTAAGGTATTTGCTCCAAACCATACCTCCATTATCTAAAATACCACCTTTCCAAACATTCAAATCGGCAAAATTCCATTGTGGAAACGAAGTGTCTTCTAAAACAGCATCATTGTCAAATGTTCTGTTTATATCCCAGATTATACTTTGTCCCTCTATTTTAAAAGTCCAGGATTCCGTTACACTAATTTGCGCTTCGCCGAATTTTATTCCATTAATTATTATGCTATTTGCAGTTTTAGATACGCTGATATCTTTGGAAGAACTGGAAGAGTTAAACTCCTTGTTTTTAAAATTAAAACCTGTATTTACACCATTTTTAGAAAGCTTGTTTGTCCCTTTAATGTTTAGCATTTTGATAACACAACCTTTTTTGTAATCAATTAAAAGCGATAGATTTTTGTCGGGCGATGTAATGGAAATACTTTTAGTGTTTAAATCATGTTTAATTCCATTTTCGATATTCAATGAAAAACTTAAAATTGGAAATAAACTAAGTATAACAGCTATTATGAAAGAAGTTTTTTTATAGTTTAATTTTTTACGTGATTGAAACATAGCTTTTGCGTTATTATTAGAGTTTGCAGATTTATAAGATTATTTAACAGCTATTGCGGGTTTTCCATTAGGTCTGGTTTAAATAAGTCTGGCTCGTCTTTCAAAGGCTAGGCTGCACGGCTGCAGATACTGGTATTCTTATTATATCCAAAAAGCCATTCTGAGCGCTTATTGTCTAACAAGTAGCCAAAAAATCTGTTGGCTCCAATCCCCGTGTTACCCTTTTGTAGCTATTAAAAACATTCGCTGGATATTTCCCATTTGTCATCAGGATTTAGCCAGGGTAAACACAGGCTTTATACAGGGTTACGCACCCTGTCATAACCGAGTCCTGACCGAGTTTACACCCTGTTATCACCCTGTTAACCCTAGCCAAAAAAATCATCAGCCAGCCATTAAGTAAGTAATAATCCAGGTGCTCCCTTTTGTCAATTTGAGAACCCTCAACTAATTAACTTCGAAATTTCCTTTAATCGATGTTATTTAATTTTCTATCTTTCTCGCGAAACCCTCTTAAGTATCTGTAAAAACTATAATTTCAACAGCTAACATCCCATATATATACTACCTACTATGTAATGTCGTACTAGCAATATTTTAATGTCCAATCTACATGGCCATAAAACCGCAACGTACAACTAAATCCGCCTTTAACTTAGATGTTAAACACCCTAATTTTCAAATTTTCCCGTCCTTTAAGCATAAAAATGCTTTGGATTATACATGGTTAAAGCCTCAAATTTATAATTTGTTTAATCGTGGAGTTAATACGATTTGGCTTTTTTATTATCCTTTTTGATACAAATAAAATAATGCCTTCGGGATTGCCTTTTACACAGAATTTATTTAAGATTAGATTGCTACAAATTATAGCCAAAATTCGAAATGCCTCGAAGGTGAAAAATAATTAGTCTATGTATTAAAAATATTACAAATATTTATACGATTTTACTTTAGAGATGATAACCACCTAAAACTATAAAAAACCATCGATTTTCGGCCAACTGTCCTGTAGTGTCCTGTATGGCAATACCGTAAAGGCACTTTTTTTAAATTTGCAAATGCACTTTAATAAATCTATAATTGATTAGGTAACCAAATATAAAACACTTCTGAAACTATTGTAAATCGATTTATTAAATAGTTTTAATTGCTCAAAGTTGAGCATATTTTGTGTTTAATTAAGTCATTCAATCACGAATCTGAAATGGTGTACCAGGTTGTTTTGGAGAAGAATTAAAATAAAATAATCATGAATAACTACATCAATTATCTGCCAGCAATTAATGAAGAGGAAAATTGGGGTCTTAGTGTATTAAATGCTGGATATACACACGTAGAAGCAGCAAGTGTTTATCCTGTAAATAGTCACCCAAACTCGTATTTTTTTAATTGGAAAACTGGTCGTGTTTTAAGCGAGTATCAGTTAATTTATGTTACAGGTGGTACAGGCGTTTTTGAGTCTGATAGTTTCGAACAAACCACTATTTTTCCAGGCACTATTATTTTACTTTTTCCAGGAGAAAGACATCGGTATAAACCTGCAGAAGAAACGGGATGGGATGAATATTGGATAGGTTTTGAAGGTAAAATTATGGATGATTTGGTGCGTAGAAAAATTTTCACACCAGAAAAACCTTGTATTAATCTTGGATTTAGTGATTACGCATTTAACCTTTTAAATTCAATAATCGATAAAACTAAAAAAGGGGATAATGTTTTCCATCCACAAATATCGGGAGAGATTTTACACTTATTAGGCTGTATTCATGCTGTTAAGAAAGAAAATGCAACACCTGATAAGGAAAAAGAAACTATTGTGAATAAAGCCAAATTGTTATTCCGCTCTAATGTATCGAAATCGTTTACACCCGAACAGGCAGCCTGCGAACTTATGATTGGTTACTCTTACTTCAGAAAATTATTTAAAGCCCAAACGGGCATGTCGCCAGGACAGTTTTATATAAAATTAAAAATCGATAAAGCTAAAGAGCTTTTAAGCGATCATACTATTCCAATCAAAGAAATTGCCTACGAACTTAAGTTTGAATCTTATTTCTATTTCTCGAAATTATTTAAAGAAAAAACGGGTTTGGCACCAAGCGATTTTAGATTAAGTGCCACGGGAAGAATTTGTTAGGCATTAAGTCATAAAGTACAAAAGTATTATCAAATTGTATAACTGCTCCTTTGCAATATCGCTTAATTTTGGTTAAACGTTTTAGTAATTCATTACCGTAATTATTTAACTATATCTAACCAATTTATGATTAAATTTTATTCAACATTAGTGCTTTTGATATGCCTTAATTTTGTGGGCAGAGCACAGGTTAAAAATTTCACAGCTGATGGAAAGCAAATTACGCGTTTTGATAATTTGGGAAATGCAGTAGATGCACACGATGGTGAAATTGCATATTTTGAAGGCACCTATTACCTGTATGGAACAAGCTACGATTGTGGTTTCGAATGGAATAATAAAACAGCGCCATTCTGTGGGTTCAAAACGTATTCTTCGAAAGATATGGTTAATTGGAAAGACGAAGGATTTATGTTTGATGCCAAAACTCCGTTATGGCAATCGAGGTGTGACGGTAAAACTTACGGATGTTTTCGCCCGCACGTTGTATATAATAAGAAGAGCAAAAATTATGTGTTGTGGATAAATGTTTACGATAACGTGAGTGGGTATCGTGTTTTCACTGGAAAATCTCCGATAGGCCCATTTACCGAAGTTGCAGAGCCAAAAATTGCGGTTAACAGCAACATGCCTGCAGCAGGTTTAAATAATGGCGACCACGATCTTTTTATTGATGATGATGGTACTGGTTATCTTGCTTTTACAGATTGGAGAACAAAAGGTACTATCGTTGTAGAGCAGCTAACTGATGATTATTTATCAGGAACAGGAAAGGTTGCAAACTCAATTACTTCTGGTAAAACTGAAGCGCCAGCACTTTTTAAACGCAAAGGCATATACTACATTACTTATTCCGATCCGAATTGTGGCTATTGCGCTGGAACAGGCACCTCTTACAAAACTGCTAAATCTCCTTTAGGTCCCTGGTCGGAAGGAAAAAAGATTAGCGATAATTCTTGCGGCGGACAGCCATCTTTTGTTTCGACAATGAAAGTGAACGCTGAAACCATTTATTTATATGGAAGCGATTTATGGAATAATGCAGCAAAAAATGAAGCGCAAGCTAACTTTTACTGGGCTCCGTTAACTTTTGCCGAAGATGGCTCTATTAAACCAATGGAATGTCTAAGTTCTTTTAGCATGAAAAAAACCAAAATACAACCATCGGATGAATTTACTGCTGGTTGCGATATTGGAAAAGAAAAACAAAGATCTCAGTTCTTTACTGCCGACAAATCAGGTGTTTTAAAATCCTTTACCATTACAACACTTAAAAGCGGTTATCCAAATCAAGATTTTATACTAGATTTTTATGAATCAAAAATGGGTAAAGTTACAGGTAATAAAGCTTTGGTTTCGATAACCGTTCCGCAAGATTCGATAGGATGGTCGGCAAGAAATCAAACCGTAAAACCTATGATTAACCTTACAAAAGGAAAGCAGTATGTTGTAATTCTTAGCTCGAAAACGAGTCAGGGTTGTTACGGTTTTGCTTCTGGTATTTCCAAAGATAATAATAGTGGTGTTTCGGCCTTAAGCACAGATGGAGGAAAGAATTTCACTGATGAAAAAAATACTCAGCTAAAGTATAATCTGCTAATCGAATAAGCAAAAGAACAAAGTATTAAAGCTGATTAATTAAGTGTCCAATTAATCATAATTGAATTACCTAAAAAGGTTATATGGGATTGTTATGCCTGATTTTTATCATCAATACTCCAAATTTTTAAAGAATAACAAGTATCAACTTGATTAAAAACAAACTATCAATAGCGGTATTGGATAGCTTGATTAGTAATGTTTTCTAGCTGGCAGTTGTCAGCTAGAATTTTTAATCCATCAGTTTCAAAACAAAACCATAAGCCAATGAAATAAAATATACTAAGCATTAAAAATTGAGAATACTTATTGAAAAACAGAATAATTTTTAGGTTTTTCCAAATTCAGCGAAAGGCCAAATTATTAAAAACTACTAAACCAAATAAACGCAACTAATTAAAACATGGAAAAATATACTTCAAACAGAAAAAAAATGCCTTGCGGTAAAGCAAAAGCATCTATCTGGAAGATTTCGGCCTTCCTCTTAACGTGTGCATTAACTACTTCCGCAACCGAAATTTTTGCAAGTGAAATGCCGAATTATCTTATTAGTGATAAGGTTTCAAAAAAACTTAAAAGAGCTGATGTTACTGGAAAGGTAGTCGATAAACAAGGACAACCAATTCCAGGCGCTACTGTAAGATTAAAAAGCGGTAAAGCGGCAACAATGACTGATAACGAGGGTAGATTCATTTTAAAAGATGTAGCCTCAACAGATATTATTATAATTTCTTATCAAGGTTACACACAAAAGGAAATTTCAGCCTCAGGGAATTTAGCTGCTATTCAACTAGATGAATCAGAAAATAATTTGAATGATGTAGTTGTTGTAGGTTACGGAACGACCCAGAAGAAAGATTTAACGGGGTCAGTTTCTACAGTATCTGCAGCTCAGATTAAAGATTTGCCTGTGAGTTCTATCGATCAAAAATTGGTAGGCCAGGTTGCAGGTGTGCAAATTAGCGCTCCAACTGGTGCACCAGGCGGTGGCGTAAATATTAAAATTCGTGGTACGGGCTCTATTACAGCGGGTAATAATCCACTATTTGTAGTAGATGGATTTGCGATATCGAATTCAGGCGGACAGGTTTATAATCCTTTAAATGTGATTAGTCCCGATGATATTGAATCGGTTACGATTTTAAAAGATGCATCATCAACAGCTATTTATGGTTCTAGAGGATCTAATGGGGTAGTGGTGATTACCACTAAACGTGGAAAAACTGGTCCTCCGGTAGTTAGTGTAAACTCCTATATCGGTGCACAGCAAGTTCCACAAAAAGGCCGCCCTGATGTACTTAACGGTACAGAATATGCACAATTCAGAAAAGAGATGATTATCGATGATTTCGCATCGAGAGGATTGACGGCTACAGATGCTGATATTCCAGTTCAGTTCAGAAACCCAGCGCAATATGGCGAAGGCACGGATTGGTATGATGCTGTATTAAGAACAGCCATGCAAAACAATGTTGATGCAAGCATTCGTGGCGGATCTGAAAGTACCCGATATTCAGCTTCACTTGGTCGTTTAGAGCAGCAAGGAACAATTAGATACACCGATTACAAACGATACTCTGTTAATTTCAACATCGAATCTGACATCAGTAAAAAAATTAAAGTTGGTTTAAGTATCGCTCCAAGTGGTGGTGTTCAAAATAGAAACGGCTTTGAATCTGGCCAAAGAGATATTTTAACGCGTACATTGTGGCTTAGTCCAATTGTGCCTATCAACGATGCATCTGGCAACAGAACATTCTTTATTACATCTCCAGGAGCAATTGGTGCAGGTAACCCATTAAATACTTTGGAGTATGGTGGCACAAAAGCTAAATATTTTAGAGGACTTGGAACTGCATTTGCCGAATATAGAATTATTGATGGCTTGAAAGCAAAGTATGCTTTCAATTATGACTATACTAACAACAGCTCGTTCTCATTTAATCCAACATTTGTTATCGGAGAAACTGGTAATCAGAATCCAAATCCATCAATTCCATCCTCAAGTACAGCACAGAATACCACATCCAACTGGCTATCGGAGTTAACTTTATCTTATGATAAAAGTTTTGGTAAAGATCATAAAATTAGTGCTGTTGCAGGTTACACGGCTCAGCAAGAAAGGTATGAAGGTTATTCATTCGGTGCAACAAACTATCCAGATAACTTAATTCAAACCATAAATGCATCAACCTTACTTAATGGTGCTGCTGCAGGTATAGAGAAATGGTCGTTAATTTCTTATCTGGCAAGGGTAAATTATACTTTTAAAGATAAATATTTGTTAACTGCAACCGTTAGGTCTGATGGTTCATCGCGTTTTGGATCGAATTATCGTTATGGAACTTTCCCTTCGGCAGCATTTGCATGGAGAGCATCTCAAGAAGAATTTTTAAGGAATGCTCGCTGGTTAAGCGATTTAAAAATCAGGGCAAGTTATGGCCGAACTGGTAATTTTAATATTCCAAATTATCAATATGCATCAAGTATAGGTTCTTCAAACTATTCTTTTGGTGGTGCTTTAGCAAGCGGAAGAGTTTCAGGTTCAATAGCAAACGAGAATTTAACCTGGGAAAAAGCTGATGAACTTGATTTAGGTTTTGACTTATCTGTATTTAAAAGCAGATTAAGCTTAACTTTCGATTTCTATAATAGAATTACAAGTGATTTATTGCTTAATGCTGAATTACCTTCGGCATCTGGATTTTCTTCTTCAACCATCAATCTTGGTAAGGTTAGAAACAGAGGTTTTGAAATTGGTGTGAGTTCTAAAAACTTAACTGGTGAGTTTACATGGAACACCAATGCAAATATTAGTGTTAACCGCAACATCGTTTTAGAACTAAATCCAGGCAATAACAATGCACCAATCTACAGTGGCAGAAGTGGTGGCGGTTATTCTACTCATAAAACAGAAGTTGGAAAGCCAATTGGTCAATTCTTCGGTTTCCAGTTCGATGGCCTTTATCAAAATGCTGCTGAATTAGCCAGTCAGCCTAAAGATGGTTCGTCTGTAGTTGGTTCGGTAAGATATAAAGATATTGATGGTAATGGCATTATCGAGGCAGTAAAAGATTTTACCGTTATTGGAAATTCGCAGCCCGATTTCACCTTCGGTTTAACCAATACTTTCGGGTATAAAAATTTCGATTTAAATGTGCTTGTAGTTGGTACAGTTGGCGGCCAGATTATGAAAACTGGTAATGAATTTCTAACGAACACAGATGGGGTGTTCAACGTAGATCGTAAAGTATTAGATCGATATCGTTCTCCATCAAATCCAGGTAATGGTTTTGCACCTACAACAGTTGGTGGTAGAACATTATATCGCGAGGTAAGTTCACTATGGATTGAAGATGCGGGTTTTGTTCGTATCCAGAACATATCGTTAGGCTATAATTTCAACCAGAAATTTATTAGTTCATCTAGATTTATTAAAGGATTAAGGCTGTATGCTAGTGTGCAAAACCTGTATACTTTCACCAATTATAGTGGTGCAAATCCTGAAGCAGGCACAAACGATGGTTTCTCGGCATTAACTCCTGGACGTGACTTTACTGCCTATCCGCTGCCTAGAATTGTTACCGCTGGTATTAACATGACCTTTTAATCAAGAATAAGAAAACATGAAAAATCAATCAAAATACATATCAATTGCTTTGTTAATCCTGGCTTCTTCGATTTCAGGATGTAAGAAAGATTTTTTAAATCAGGCACCTGAATCAAGCTTAACAGATGCTAATTTCTGGAAAACAGAGTCTGATTTAAAACAAGGCGTAAATGGCGCTTATAGTTCACTTCGTGGTTTAGGAACATTCAGTTTCTGGCTTTTTGGCGAAATGCGTTCTGATAATACAACTTTTCAATACAATGCACCTCAAAGAGGTCAAGAGAACAGAGAACAAGTAGATCAGTTTTTAGCAAACTCTGCAAATACATTGTTGCAGGATTTCTGGAGAGATACTTATACTTCTATTTTCAGATGTAATGATGTACTGGATAAAGTGAATAATATTCCAATGTCTGCTGCTTCGAAAGCACAATCGATAGGAGAGGTTAAGTTTTTAAGAGCTTACCACTACTTTAACTTAGTTAGGCAGTTTGGAGGAGTTCCTTTACGTTTGGAAGTAACCAAAGCACCAGCAGATGCACCATCAAAAGGCAGGGCTACGGTTGAGAATGTTTATACTCAAATTATAGCCGATTTAACCGAAGCTGGAAACAGCTTACCCGATGCAAGTGCTTATCCTGCTGCAGATAAGGGTCGTGTTTCAAAAGGATCTACAAATGCCTTGTTAGGTGAGGTTTACATGACCTTGAAAAGATTTTCTGAAGCACTTATTGCGCTGAGAAAAGTAACAGGCTACACGTTAATGCCGACTTATTCCAGCATCTTTTTAACAACAAATAAAAATAATTCTGAATCGGTTTTCGAGATTCAATATTATGCAACTGCAGGTACAAACTTATCTAGCAATTTTATGTATCAGTTTGCGCCATTTAATTCTGGTACTGTTGTTACCCAAGATCCTGGAACGAACTTAAGTTTTACAAGTGGCTGGAATACACCTACTACCGATTTAATTTCATCTTACGAGGCTGGAGATTTACGTAAGGATGTTTCGCTTGCTGAAGGATTTACTGGAACTGCAGGTTTTGTAGCTGTACCATACATCAAAAAATACAATCAAGGTTTTGTTCAGCCAGGGCAAACAAACGTAAATTTTCCTATTATTCGTTATGCTGATGTAATGCTAATGATTGCAGAATGTTTAAATGAACAAGGGTTTACCGCTGGAGGCGAAGCTTTCAATTTGTTAAATGCGATTAGAACACGTGCTGGCCTTCCATCAAAAACTTCTGGAAATCCTGTTGCTACCTTAAATGTAAATTCTCAGGCTGCTTTCCGCGATGCAATTTATCAGGAACGTAAAGTAGAGCTTGCATTCGAAAATCATCGTTGGTTTGATTTGGTACGCACTGGAAAAGCTGTAGAAGTTATGAACGCACATGGACAAAGAGAAATTGCAAAAGCTCCAGCTCAATATCCTTCAGGGGCTTATGTATTAACTCAAAATAAAATTCTTTTACCTATTCCTCAAAGGGAAGTGATTTTAGACAATCTGAATCAGAATCCTCAATAGTTTTCGTTAGTTGGTAAATACGAGATTCCCAGGCTATGCCTGGGTTTCTTTTTTTGTAGTGTACTGATGCAACTATTGTTTATATACTACGTCTTTTATTTGTTCGATCTGGCCAGAGCAAAAGGACGGGGCGGTGCTGGTGATTCTGACCGCCCTTTTTTAATTTAAGATTTTGAATCCCACCATGCAAGTGGAAATGCAATTTCATCAACAGAACTCGAAATTAAATCGGGTTTAAAAGCATAATGTCCTAAGGTATCTTTTGTAGAAATTCCTGATAATACCAATATGGTTTTATAGCCCATTTGCACGCCACCTTGAATATCAGTTTCCATCGTATCGCCAATTACTGTAGTTTCACTGGTTTCTAAACCTAAAAATTTTCTCGCCGAACGCATCATAACCGGACTTGGTTTTCCAGTTACAAAAGCCTTTCTGCCTGTTGCTTCCTCAATCATGGCTGTTGTTGCGGCAATCCCCAGGTTATTCCATCCAGGTTTTTTCGGCGATGGATCTCTGTTTGTTGTTATAAATTTAGCGCCAGCCAAAATCATATCGACAGCCCTTTGAACCATTTCTAAAGTGAAATTCCTGCCTTCACCAAGCACAACAAATTCTGGGTCGGTATTCACAAGCGTTATTCCATGCGCATGAAGACTACTTAACAAACCACCTTCGCCTAATACATAAGCTGTTCCGTTAGGACTTTGGTCTGCAAGGAATTTGCCTGTAGCCATTGCACTGGTATAAACATGGCTTTCTTCTACTTTAATGCCTAATCCTTTAAGTTTTCTAACCACTTCTAAGGGTGTTCGCTGACTGTTATTCGTCATGAATGCAAAGGGTATGTCTTCGTCTATAAGTTTCTTGATAAATTTATCAGCACCGAAGATTAATTCTTCACCGCTGTAAATTACGCCATCCATATCTATTAATAAGCCTTGTTTCATATCTTTTTTGTCTATAACCAAAAATACTCTTTTCCTATTGATAATCTTTATTTTAACAATTAGATAACGGTAACGAAACGATTTCTTATTGATGAATTTGAGCACTCTTCTTATTATCGCTGCAATATTTAACTTCCTGTTAATATTGTAAAACTAATTTTGGTCAGCATCAGCAAATCTGTTTGATAAATTCACCTATGGAAAGAAGAACCGCATTAAGAAATATTGGAGGCCTTTTTTTGCTTCCTTCAGTTAGTTTAGGCTTTACAGAAGAAACCCAAAAACCCGTTTTAAGAATTGCTCACCTTACCGATGTTCATTTGAAGGATGAGTTGGGTGCACCAGCAAAATTTGCAAAATGTCTCCATCATCTGCAAGAACAAAATCCGAAAGTAGATTTGGTTTTAAATGGCGGGGATGTAGTTTTCGATATGAATAAAGAAAATATTTCGACAATAAATAAGCAATGGCAGTTATTAAACAATACAATGAAAAACGAATGTAGTTTGCCAGTTCGTTATTGTTTGGGTAATCACGATATCTGGTGGAATGAGAATAGCAAGGCCGATACTTTCTATGGGAAAAAATATTCGATGGACAAGTTAAACTTAGCTAAACCTTATTATAGTTTTGTTCAAAATGGCTGGAAATTTATTGTTCTAGATAGTGTTCATCTGGATATTGATCATACCTGGTACATTGGCAAATTAGGTGATGAGCAATTTAACTGGCTGGAGTCGGAGCTTAAAACTACTAATCCTGAAATGCCTGTTTTGGTTATGTCTCATATACCAATATTAACGGCATTATTAATGATTGAAGATGATATTGTAAATAAATGGACGATGCTTGGTGGCGACATGCATACGGACACCTCGAAAATAATTAGCCTTTTTTACAAACACCCAAATGTTAAGTTATGTTTAAGTGGTCACCTTCACATGAAAGATAAGGTTGTGTATAATGGTGTTACTTATTTGTGTAATGGTGCGGTTTCTGGTGCCTGGTGGAATGGGAACAGGAGAGAAACTGCGCCTGGTTATGGACTAATTGATCTTTTTGCCGATGGAAGTTTTGAAGAGAAATATGTAAATTATCTGTAAGAAATTTTTAGATGTAAAGCGGCACCATTTTTCTCCAAAAATAAGGTTTATGTGCGTCGCTTTCCCAAGTGTGAAATTCGTTACCAATGCCTTTTTGCCAAAGTAAACTGCTTAAATATTGATTATTACTTAGAAAAGGATCAGTTTCTCCAACAGCCAGTATAATATGCATTTGTCTAACAGCTTCGAGATGTTCGCTTTCATTTAAATTTGCAATGTATTGCACAGGCATATTGTAGTAAACCTTTTCATCATGAAAGCCATTTAGTAGATCTTTAAAATTCCCTGGTGTATCGGTAAGGTCGTATCTTCCGCTAATACCAACTGCCTTTTTAAATATTTTCGGGTACTTCATCGCCAGATTAATAGCATGATAAGCGCCCATGCTGCAACCAGCAGTCTCAATATAGTTTTCACTGTTTTTTTGCTTGATAAGTGGAATTACTTCCTCTAAAAGATATTGTTCGTATTGTAAATGTCGTTCGATACGAACCGTCGGAAATACATCATCATTATAAAAACTTTCGCCATCAACACTATCTACACAAAATATTTGAAAGGTTCCATTTTCAATTCCTTCGCCTAGCGAATCAATAATTCCCCAGTTTTCATAATCGTAAAATCTGGCCATTCTTGTTGGGAAAAAAAGAACTGCTCTTCCGCCATGTCCAAAAATTAAAAGCTCCATATCTCGTTGGAGATTATTGCTAAACCACTTGTGATATTCTCTTTTCATCTTACGTTATCTGTAGTGGAAAAATAATCAGACGATATTACTTAAGTATTAATTAATGGTAATGATTTAATCAATCGATCGTGAATAATTTCCTTCCATAAACGATAACCTTCTTCGCTCAGATGAAGTCCGTCA
Organism: Pedobacter ginsengiterrae; assembly: GCF_039537385.1. Lineage (NCBI taxonomy): Bacteria > Pseudomonadati > Bacteroidota > Sphingobacteriia > Sphingobacteriales > Sphingobacteriaceae > Pedobacter > Pedobacter ginsengiterrae. The sequence continues at coordinate 303,561 of NZ_BAABAK010000001.1, read as the reverse complement.
TGGTCGTAATATATCGGGTTTGGCCTGCCCGATTTATCGAGCATCCTTTTGAAAATATCGATAAATTTCCAGTTGTTATTGAGTTTGATAATTTCGCTTTCAATAAGATTATTTGTGTATCTAAACTGATCGGCCATTTGCCATCTCGAAATACTGGGTTTGAGCGAAACAAAGAAGCAGGGCAAATCGCCAAATTTTAAATTAGCTTTAAACATTAACTGCTGAAAGAAAATAAAAATTTCTTCAGGATTTCTTCCATCGCCCAAATCGTTATCGCCAGCGTAAACAACAAGCGCCTGAGGTTTGAAATCGCTCATAATTCGCTCGAAAAACCAAACGCAAGCTGCAAGTGTAGAACCACCAAAACCAAGGTTTGTTACTTTTAAATCTGAAAAATCATTATTTAAATTGTTCCACAATCTTATTGTAGAACTTCCATAAAAAATAATTCCGCAGTCTGTTCTATCTTTAAGATGTGATCTTTCAAGCTGTTTAACCTCTTCTTCATACCAATACATTAAATTAAAGATAGTAAGAACTATAATCGAAAGAAATAGTTTCAATATTAAGTTTTCGCTTTGCAGAGAAAACAGTTGTAAAAATAACTTTGTGCTAATATTTTCTAAAGATGCCTGGCTATTTAATATTAACTTAATATTGCAACGCATACTTTTGGCGCTATAATGATTATGAAAAAAAACATTCTTTTTCTGCTGCTTTCTACCACTACATTATTTTGCTTTTCGCAAGATAAAATAGCTGAATCTTTGGGTACAAAAACGCTTTATCAACCAAAGCAAAATAAGTACGCTAAAACCCCTGTAGGTTTTGAACCTGTTTATATTAATTATGTGGGCAGACACGGAGCCAGGCATTTGACAAAAGATATTAAAATTTCTAGTGCTTATATAAGAGTTTCTACAGCCGATAGTTTGAATGAGTTAACTGCTGACGGTAAATATTTAAAACAACTCATACTTAATTTAGGCAAAGAGGAAGAAGGGCATGTTGCATCAATTTCGAAGAGCGGAGAAGATGAACTGAAAGGTATTGCAGAAAGAATGTTTGATCACCACAAATCGATTTTTGTTCCTGCTAAGCCCATTTTAGTTTCAACAACAAAAAAAGGGAGGACTAAAGAAAGTGCAGAAGCATTTTTAGAAGGGCTAAAATCGAGAAACCCAGTTTCAACCGAAAAAGTAACTTTTAATTTTGCTGATGATGACCATTTGCGTTTTTACGATTTCTCTAAAACTTACGATGAGTTTAAAGAAAAAGGTAATTGGATTGGAGCTTATCAAAAATTAGCCGAATCAAAACAACTAAAGACCATTTCGAATAAGTTTACCTCAAAGTTTTTCAAATCTGGTTACCTATATAAACTAACCCAGGAAGATAAAATTGCCTTTACTGAAGATATTTACGGTTTTTATACCATTCTTAATGCTGTTGGCGCAGAGATTAAACAGGCAGGGCTTACAGCAAAGGAATTGGACTTTAAATCGCTTTTTTCGATGGAAGATTTAAGCGTTTTAGGTACACTTGGCGATGCTGAGGATTTTTTAACAAAAGGACCAGGTATTAATAATAACGGAATACAGGTACGTATTGCAGCACCCTTACTAGCCGATTTTATTAATACAACTGATGCTTTCTTAAAATCTAAACCAGTTGGTGCGGATTTACGTTTTTCTCATGCCGAAACAATTGCACCATTTGCCGCGATAATGAATATAAAGGGCGCATCAGAATCTGCGAACGATGTTATGAGATTTAACCAGAATTGGAAAGCAGAAAATGTAATTCCTTTTAGCGCAAATATTCAATGGATTTTTTATCAGAATAAATCTAACGGGAAATATTTAGTTAAGTTTTTACTTAACGAAAAAGAAGCTGTAATTAATTGTCTGCCAACCAATTCATTCCCTTTTTATACGTGGAGTTCGGTACGTGCTTTTTACTTAAAGAGGCTTAAAATGTTAAATTTTGGCCTTCAGGATGATGCTCATAAGTATTTACTAAATGTTAAATAATGCCTTTCATAACCTATCATTCATTAATAAAATAAAAATAAAAAATTAACATAAGTTTAATACGATTGCGTGTTTATGTTAAACTGGAGGAAGTTCCTTTGCGATAAATAAAATCGTAAATGAAGAAACTTTTACTCACACTATTTAATGTGATTCTTTGCCTTATGGCAATTGCCCAAAATACGGGAACAGTTAAAGGAATTGTAGCAGATAAAGACTCGAAAGAAACTTTAGTTGGTGCAACCGTAACACTAAAAAATGATAATAAAACCTATAAGGTTTCAGTTAGCACCGGGCTTGATGGTAGCTATACTTTTAGAAATGTTCCTAAAGGAAAATATGAAGTAGAAGCGAAATATGTTACCTATAAGGATGAAGATAAAGACTTTGAACTAAAAGTTGGAGAAGTTAAAATTATCAATCTTAATATCGAAAGCAAATCAAATAACCTGGATGAAGTAAAAATTTCTGGGAAATCTGATGAGGGTAGCGATTATAAATCTCGTTCAATAGAACGTAAATCAGATCAGGTATTGAATGCGGTTTCTGCAAGAACGATAGAAGTTTCGCCTGATCTAACGATTGCCAATGTTACGCAAAGGGTTTCAGGTGTTTCTATAGAAAGAAGTAATAACGGCGAAGGGCAGTATGCAATTATTCGTGGTATGGATAAACGCTATAATTACACGCTTGTAAATGGGGTAAAAATTCCAAGTCCTGATAATAAAAACCGCTATGTGCCTTTAGATATTTTTCCAGCAGATATTGTAGATCGTATGGAGGTTTATAAATCGCTAACTCCAAATTTAGAAGGTGATGCAATTGGTGGGGGAATTAACTTGGTATTGAAAGATGCTCCAAATCGTTTTACAGTTCGTGCCAATGCTGCTGTTGGTATGGCAGGTTCTTTGTTCGATCAGGATTATACCAAGTTTGATCATTCTGCAAGTTCTAAAAGCTCACCCAGAATTGCTAATGGAAATGGCTATTCCGCCACACTTGCCGATTTTCCTAACAATCCATTTAACTACAGCACTAAAAAAGCACCAGTTTCTACCATTTTTGGTTTAAGTGCTGGAGGCAGATCTGCTGATAAAAAATTCGGTGCACTTGCTGCAATCAGTTATCAAAATACCTATCGAGGAACGAAAACAGTTTTTTACGATACAGATGTTGACAGAGCCACAAACGAACCTGCTTTAAAAAGTGTTCAAAGCAGAGCATACAGCATACAGCAAGAGCGTACAGGTTTACATGCAAAATTAGACTACAAATTCAATAAGGCCAACAAGTTAGATCTTTATGCTTCCTATATGAATCTTGCCCAAAATCAGTTCCGCTTTCAAAGCGATACGACATTGAATTTAGGCCGAGTTGGGATGGGAACTGGCCGTGTTAGCAATAACTATAGAAGTAGCAGAGTTGTTCAGCAAATTTTTAGCACAAACTTACATGGCGAGCATGAAATTGCTGATAATTTCGATATGAACTGGTCGTTGGTTTATGCAAAAGCAGATGCAAACGAACCCGACCGTGCAAGTTTAAGCATTGTAACTGGTAGAACTGCAATTTTTGATGCATCTGGAAACAAAACGGGTTCATCGCAAAATCCTATACTTTTTAATTCTACAGGAGCAGCACAATCTCATGTTTGGGCAAAAAATTCTGACGAGGATAAAACAGCTTATTTAAACTTTATTTACAAACCAAAAATTGCAGATACTAATGTTGAATTTAGTTTTGGTGGAATGTATCGTGATAAAACAAGAACCAGTAGTTATGATGATTATTCTTTAAGATTATCAGGTAGCACTACTCAAACTTATGATGGAAATATCAACAACAACACTTTTATGGTGCAAACAGTTGGTGGCTCGCCAAGCGATCCTTTAAATTATAACTTTAAAGAAAAAATTGCTGCGGCTTATGCGCAGTTTAAATTTAATGTTGGAAAACTACAAACTTTAGGTGGTGTTCGTTACGAAAATACGCAGCAAGATTGGGTTACTTCAGCAAATATTAATCAAATTATTGGTGCGATAGGCTCGAAAAAATATGATGACTTTTTACCAAGTTTAAACTTTAAGTATGCGCTTGGTGATAAAGAAAATCTTCGCTTATCTTATTATTCTGCCATAAGCAGACCAGGTTTTTACGAGCTAATTCCACATACAGGTGGCGATCCTGATGCAGATTACCAGGAACTTGGAAATCCGAATTTAAAAAGAATTACATCAGATAACTTCGATTTAAGATATGAGCTTTTTCCTAAACAGCTTGATCAATTATTAGTTGGTGTATTCTATAAAAACATTAAAAATCCGATCGAGTTTGCTTTAGTTAACCAGGCTACAAGTGTTTTTTACACGGCGGCTAACTTTGGTAATGCAACCAATTATGGTTTCGAAGCCGATTTTACCAAGTACATCAGCAAATTTGGTTTCCGTGCCAACTATACTTTTACCAACTCTAAAATTACAACAACCAAAACAGTTTTATATAGAGATGCGGCTACGACAGGTTTAACGCAACGTACCGAAGAGCAAACTCGCCCGCTCCAAGGTCAATCTAAACATATCGGAAACTTATCCTTATTGTTTAAAGATGCTAAATCTGGTATTGATGCGCAGCTTGCTGCGGTTTACACCGGACCAAGAATTTTCACCGTTTCGCCTTATCTGGATAACGATATCTGGCAAAAAGGAACCATTACTTTAGATCTATCTGCAGAAAAGAAAATATCAAAAAACTTTTCAGTTTATATAAAGGTAAACAACCTTTTAAACACACCATCTGAGCTGGAAATTAAAAGACCTTATCAAATTACTGCATCAACAATTAATCAAGATGTGGCTAATCAAACCGTTGGAGAAAACGTTTTCGTTCGAAAAGATGAATACAAACAATTCTATTTACTTGGCTTACGCTATAAACTATAAGAATATGAAAAGTATCTTAAAATCATTATCATTAATTGCATTGGTTATTTCGTTAGCCGCTTGCCATAAAGAAGAAGTGTTAACTTTATCAGTTCCAGTAATACAGTCTGGATCTTTAATCACATCAGAAAACCTTGCTGGCGGAAGCATTAAAGGTACCATGCAGACTGGTAAAACTTATTATTTTGATAAGGATATTACGGTAAACGATGGCGATACCTTGTTAATGCAAAGCGGTGTTACGCTAATTGCAGTTGGCGATGGTACAAAAGATAAAGCGCCACAAATCAGCGTTCACGGAACCTTTATAAGTTTAGGTACAAAAGAAAAACCAAACTTCATTACTGTTCAAAATGCAGCAACTTATCATGCAGAAGCAAGCGCAGCAAAATACGATAACGTTTTTAAAGGGAGTTGGGGCGGTATTGTTGCAACGCCTGCACCAATTACAGCAGCGAAACCAAATCCAAAAGGAGGCGATGTTATTATTAAGTGGACGCACATAGAGTTTCCAGGTGCTGCATCTTACGGAAATGACGCCGCAATTTACAAAGACGGAGATCCTCGTTATGGCATTTATTTTGCAAATATTGAAAAAGATTTTATTCTGGAAGATAGCTGGATATTTGGTACAACCGATGATGGTATCAGAACTGTGGGTGGAAAAATATCGATTATGCGTAATACTTTCGAACTTTGCGGTAAAGCTGGCGGCGAATGTTTTAACATGAAAAGTGGAACGGTTGGTGATTTAGCCTATAATATGTTAATCGGTTCTGCAACAAATGCTTTAAAGGCTTCCAACTCAGGCGGTACAACCGTTCAATGTAATGTAAATATGTATAACAATACAATGGTTAACTGTGGTTTCCGTCAAACTAAAACGGGTCGTGGTGGTTCAATAAATTACGAACAGGGTGCAAGAGGTCTTATCTATAACAATTTAATTGCAAACTGCCGTTTTGGTCTTCGTATGACAACCGATGCAGATTTAACAAATATTGCTTATAACAATCAATATTATTATGGCAGTACTGCTGGAATTCTGGCTCAGTTTCTAGCAAGCGATGGTGTGGCTAAAGTGCAAACGGCTGATCTTAAAAGTGCAACAGCTAAAGATAAAAATCCATTGTTTTTCAGTTATAATTTAGATCAATATGATTACGCAGCAAATGCAGGCCCAATAACAGCTTCTTTAATGCCAGCCTATATCACTACAATTGGTAATTCTAATTTTGGTTTGCAAGCAATTTCTCCTGCACATAATAAATCTAAAACTGACTTTGCACCTTTAGCTCTAGTTAGAACAACAGGCAACTTTGGTGCTACGATAACTGCGCCTGGAAATGACATTGGTGCTTTCCAAACTGATGGAACAGGTAATCAACATTAATATAAAGCTTATTAAAACCCAATTATTAGGCCTGTCGTTAGACAGGCCTTTTTTGTTTTAATCCCAAACGCTCTAATGTTGTTTTAATCTTAACAATATGTTCATAGCTAAACAGGTTTTTTGTGAAAACTAAATTAATCTAAAGGTAAATGAATAAACAGGCTTTAATGTTAGCTACAGCACTATCAATTGGCATAGTGTCGTGTAAAAAGAATGCAGATGAAACAACAAGTGCAACATATCCTAATGTCGCGGAAGTTTCAGAATCGACAGTTTTATTTACAACAGCGTCGGGTGTAAAAGTTTACAATGGCGGTTTTGGTTCTGGAGTTGCAGTAGATCCAAATTCTCCTGATGTTTTTTATATGCTTACAGACAGAGGTTCAAATGTAGCTGGTCAGATAGCAAACTCTATCATTATAGGAAAACCAGATTTCGCTCCACAAATCGGTAAATTTAGATTGAAGGACGGAAAACTTATTTTGGAGCAAACCATTGAACTCAAAAACGTAGCAGGTGTTAAACTAAATGGTTTACCAAATCCGATTGGTATGGGCGCTTCAGGAGAAACAGCCTATGATTTAAACGGACAAGTAATTGTACCAAGTGCGGATGGCATAGATTCGGAAGGATTGGTTAGAGCAGCTGACGGTTCTTTTTGGATTAGTGATGAATATGGACCACATATTGCACATTTTGACGCCACAGGAAAAACAATCGAGCGCATAAATCCTTTTGGAACGGGAACTGGCGGTAGAAAAATCCCTGCAGTTTTTGCAAACAGAAGAGCAAACCGTGGAATGGAAGGATTAGCCATAACGCCAGATGGAAAGACACTGGTGGGTATGATGCAATCTCCAATGTATAATCCATCTAAAAATGCCGTAGCAAATTCTGTAGTATTAAGAATATTAACCTTCGATATTGCAACAGGAGCAACTAAACAGTATGCTTATTTGATGGATAATACCACGCTTACTGGAGTTAGCGATATCGTAGCTGTTAATGCGACAACTTTTTTAACGCTTGAACGCGATGGACTTTATGGCGGTGCAGCTACTAATCCTGCTGCATTTAAAAAAGTATTCAAAATCGATTTAAGCGCTGCAACCGATATTTCTGATTCAAATAACGGCGCAACAGGAAAACTTTACAATGGTAAAACCGTAGAAGAATTGAACGATCTTGCTGGTCTTACAGCAGCTGGAATTTCACCAGTTACTAAAACGCTTGTTTTAGATTTATTAAAAGATTTACCATCGGTTTATCCGCACGATAAAGCAGAAGGACTTGCTTTATTACCTGGAAACATTCTTGTAATCTCGAATGATGATGATTTTGGTGTTGTAGATAATGGCGCCAGCGGATTTGCTCAAAAGATACTTCCACTTACCAATTCGGTAGATAGAAATCGTTTATACTTTGTTAAAATTAAACTTTAATATTAATAAATAAGCATTTAACCAATTCTTAATATTGGCTTAATAGCATCCAATTACCTTTGTATCATTAAATATTTGGTTAGTATTTAAAAAGTTTAGGTTAGTTGATAGAATAAGCACGGATGGATGTTCGTGCTTATTTCATTTAAAGCAAATCCCTATATCCAAACAAGTCAAGCTCATATATCTTTTTCCCTTAAGGAAATACCTCATTATCATTTTAATGCAATTTAGTTGCAAATAATTATCGCATCTTATAAACGCAACATAATTGCTTTTATATTTGTGTTCAATTATTGATTATGAAAACCTTTAAACTTAACCTTGATCGACTTGGGATAACGGCCTCAACGTTATGTGCTATCCATTGTGCGGCTGTTCCACTTTTGTTAACATTTTTACCTTTATGGGGATTAGGTTTTTTGGCTGATGAAAGGGTAGAAATTTGTATGATTGTGCTTTCTCTTTGCCTGGGCATATGGTCGATGAGTAGTTCTTATCGCAAATTGCATCGAAAACTTATACCATCAATTGTTTTAATAGCGGGCTTCTTTTTAATTGCTGCAGGCCATTTTTTAGGTCTAGAACAATTAGAACCAATATTAATCCCACTTGGTGGTTTTACGATAGCCGCCGCACATTTTATAAATCTAAGGCTAGTTAAAACTTGCCCATCAGCGCATAAGCATAATTAGAAAGGTTTAACGTAATGTTATTAATACAACATTGTTGCATTTATTGTTCATTTATATATTTGATTTATGACTAAGAAAATTAGGTTATTTTTTTTATCAGCTTTATTAATGATTTGCACACTAAACCCAGCCTGCAAACATGGAACAAATGATGGTATTGAGCTTTACAGACGGTATGCCATTAAAAATCTAATCATTAAAAAAGTGGTTCAGCGAAATTTAAACAATGATTAAAATAGAAAAAGTACAACATAATTATCCGAAAGGATTAAGCCTGAAATTTCCAGATTGGGAAATAGGAGATATGGAACAATGGCTACTTCTTGGCGCTTCTGGTAGTGGCAAAAGTACGTTGTTAAACCATATTTCCGGATTGCTTAAACCATCAAAAGGAAAAGTTTTTATCGAGCAGACTGACATTTATAGTCTTGGAAATAAGAAAATGGACCGATTTAGAGGGCAACATATTGGCATTGTTTTCCAGCGGCCGCATCTTATTCGTTCGTTAAGTGTATTAGAGAATTTAGAAATTGCGGCTTCTATGGCTGGAGTCGCTGTAGATAAAGAACGAAATTTAGCGTTGCTTGCAGAGCTTGGGTTAGAAACTAAAGCGAATATTTATCCCGATCAGCTTAGTCAGGGGCAACTTCAAAGGGTTTCTGTAGCTCGTGCTTTAGTAAATAAACCAGATTTGTTAATTGCCGATGAACCAACTTCGAGTCTTGATGATGATAATGCTGAACGTGTTTTAAAAATGTTGAGTTCGCAAGCCAGTAATCATGGTGCTGCGCTGATTATTGCTACGCATGATAACAGAGTTAGGTCGCACATTTCAAAAACATACACGCTGTAATGAACATACTTAAAATCAGTTATAAAAACCTTTCCCGAAACCGCCTAACATCTATACTCAATATAATTTTGGTTGCCTTCGGAATTGGAATTCTTTCTATTTTGTTTTTGGCCTCTACGCAGATCGGTAATAAGCTAGAACGTAATGCTAAAGATATCGATCTTGTGGTTGGGGCAAAAGGCAGTCCTTTGCAATTAATTTTAAGTAGCATTTACCACATCGATTTTCCGACAGGAAATATCCCCGCAAAAGATGCTTACGAACTTATGCGTAACCCGTTGGTAAAGCGGGCAGTACCTTTAGCGCTTGGTGATAATTATGATGGTTATCGCATTGTGGGTACCGATACCACTTTTTTAGGTATGTACGGCTTGCAAATTGATAAAGGTAAATTTTGGAGTAAAGATTTAGAAGCTACTATTGGTAATACGGTAGCAATAGAAGCTAAGCTTAAAGTTGGAGATCGTTTTTTCGGTGCACATGGCCTTAGTGGAAATAGCGATTTGCATAAACAACATGCCTATGTTGTTAGCGGCATATTAAAGCCACAGGGAAATGTAACTGATAATCTTATTTTAACCAATATCGGAAGTGTTTACAAAATGCATGAAGTGGAGGATGAACATAAAGATCATGGTAAAAATGATGAATCAAAGGAAATTAATGATCAAGAACTAACCTCAATACTTATTCAGTACCGCTCTCCAATGTCGGTGGTTCTTTTCCCAAGAATGGTTAATCAAAGTACAAATATGCAAGCTGCATCGCCAGCAATGGAAAGTGCAAGGCTTTTTTCACTAATTGGAGTAGGTGTAGATACCTTACAGTGGTTCGCTATTTTGATTATGGCCATTTCTGCATTAAGTGTTTTCATCAGTTTGTATAATTCTATGAAAGAGAAAAAATATGACCTGGCCATAATGCGATGCCTTGGCGCTTCAAAGTCAAAACTTTTCTTTTTAGTAATGCTCGAAGGACTTTTAATAACTGTAATCGGTACTATTTTAGGCCTTTTAGTCGGTCACTTTGCGCTTGAAGTAATTGGAAGCGGACAAGAATCATCTCAGGCACGATTAACAGGTTTGTTTTTTGTAATGGATGAACTTTATCTGGTAGTTGCAGGATTATTAATTGGTGTTGTAGCGGGGTTAATTCCAGCTTTGCAAACTTATCGTGTAGATATTGCCGATACACTAACGAAAGATAGATAATTGATTACTAACTAATTTGTAATGAAAATATCAGGGATTTTATTTGTGCTTTTTATGGCTGTATCTGCAATTTGTTTGGCCCAGGTGAAGGTGCATAAGGATATGCGCAGCGCAACCTGGAACATTATCGGACTTAGGTATGATCAAGAACTTTCGCCTGGTAAGTGGGGTAGTGTTTATCCAGCGGCATTAAAATCTTTAAACAGAAAAATAATCGAATTGCCTGGTTATATCATTCCTACCAAAGTAGGAAGTAAATTTACCGAGTTTATGTTTTCTATCGTACCGATTGAATCTTGTCCGTACTGCGGTACGGCTGATATACCAGCAATGATTGAGGTTAAAATGAGCAGGGCTGTAGCCATAACCACCAAAGCCATACGTTTAAAAGGCACTTTTGTTATTAATGATTCGGGAGATGACAGGAGTGAGTTTTTCTTACTTGATGCAAAAGTATTATAAAGTTATGTTAAAGCAATTATCTGTTTTTTTAATCCTGATGTGCCTTTACTTCTGTTTAAAAGCACAGGCCATTGTACATAAAGATATGCGCACTACAAACTGGAATTTAATTGGTTTACGCTATGAAGAACAATACAAGCCACTTCAATGGCGAAGTATTTTTCCGAAAGAACTAAAAGCAATTAATAATAAAGTTATCGAACTTCCAGGTTATATTATTCCAACGAAAGTTGGAAATAAATTCTCGGCATTTATGCTTTCCATTGTGCCAATAGAATCTTGTCCTTTTTGTGGGAGCGGAGATGTTCCTTCGATGGTGGAAGTGAAAATGATAAGCCCAATAACCTGGACTGATAAGGCGATTAAAATTCGTGGTAAACTTATCATCAATGATTCGGGCGATACACGCTCTGAATTCTTTTTAATCGATGCCATACAATTATGAAATATCTAATTCTGTTGTTCTTCGTTGTTCGAGGTTTTTACTGCTCAGCCCAAAATCAAAAACATAACCCAAACGATCAGCTTCGCAGTTTAAACTGGGATATTATTGGTTCGGTTCAATTTGAATTAACGGAAAAGAATCAGTTATTTCCCATTTTCTCTGAATCGATAAAGCGTTTTGAGAATAAGGAGTTTGATTTAAAAGGTTATTTAATTCCAATAAAAAGCGGGCAAAAACAACAAAAATTTTTATTGGCAACTTTGCCCATCAATCAATGTTACTTTTGTGGGCAAAATGGCGTTCCAGTAATGATTATGATTGAAATGAATAATGCAGTAAGCTTTACTGACAAGCCCATACATGTAAAAGGGATTTTAAAACTCGAACACAAAGATGCAAGTTATGCGCCGCCAATATCGATTAAAAATGCCGTAGTAGTAATTTAATTAATTATTTTTGTAGTAATGGATAATAATACAGCATATTTTGAAAAGTTGCTAGCTCAAAACGGACTTAAACGTACAGGAGCAAGACTTCAGGTTCTGGATATTCTTCGCGGGCGAGATTCGGCAACTTCTCAGCCATTTCTGGAGCATGTTGTTGGTAAGGATGTTGATCGGGTTACGCTTTATCGAATATTACGAGTATTTGAAGAAAAAGGAATAATTCATAAAGTACTGGATAGTCAGGGTACTGCAAATTATGCGATATGTTCTGGCGGATGTAGCGAGCACGCCCATCATGACGAACATGTGCATTTCAATTGTGATAATTGCCACCGTATTTTCTGCCTGGAGAAAGTACGAATTCCTGAAATTAAAATTCCTGCAGGTTTTAAGGTTGACGCATTGAAACTAGTAGCCACTGGAATATGCGAAGATTGCAATAAAACACTCGAAACGTCCGCAAAGAAAGCTGTCAGTAACTAATAACATCTATTAAATGATTAAAAACCTTTTTTTAATATTTTTTCTGTTTGCAGGTTTTTCTGCTTATGCCCAGCACGATCCATCCGATCAAATGGATTCTCTTGAATGGGATCTTATTGGTGGAATTACAATGAAAACTGTAAAACCCACCGAAATTTATGCTGTTTTTAAACCTGATATTAAAAAATATCAAAATAAGCCATTCACCATAGAAGGCTACATCGTGCCCATAAAAGATGGCATGAGACAAACCCGCTTTATGTTTTCCCCTTTACCAATAAATCAATGTTTCTATTGCGGTCAAAAAGGTGTTCCAATTATGTTACTTGTAGAAATGAACGAAGCGATTAAGTTTACATTTAAACCTGTTCTAATCTCTGGAACTTTAAAACTAAATGCGGGAAATACGTTGAGTAATCCACCAGTTGCAATAACAGGAAGTAAATTGATTACTGAATAGATTTAATCGATTATTTTTAGCGAAAATCTCGCTGGGGATCTTTCTTTGGTAACAGTAGCCATGCATAAAAAGCCCAAACTAAGGCGGCTGTTGCAAAACCAAGTTCTGGGTCTGATAATCTCGAAGAAGAAAGTACTGCGCTTACGGAAACTAGACACGCAAGCAGAAATAGTAGGATATTTTTCATAATATTCTGTATTGTTAATGCTTGTATGTCAACAATATAGTGAAAAATAATCAATACTTCAAAAAATGATTGAATTTTTCCTGTTCATTTTATGAATAGAATGAAATGTGCCCATTTTTTGCAGCTTTAAAGAAATTATTTTGATTTTTTGGTTTGTAATCTGTTTTAATAACGTGAGTTTCTGTCTTTTTTTAAGTCGAATATTCTTTTTGATAATTTTAATATTATACTAAGGTGTTAAACTTCGATTCGATGTGTGCTTTTGCTTTCTTTTGAAATTCTTCTGGTGTTTCTCCAGTTTGTTTTTTAAAAAATCGACTAAAATATGGTCTATCTGTAAAACCTAAGTCGTAAGCAATCTCTTTTATCGTAACATCACTATGAATAATTTTTCGCTTTGCTTCTAAAATAATTCTGTCGTGTATAATTTGAGTGCCTGTTTTATTCAATTTTTCCTTTAAAATTTGATTAAGCCGTTTAGAGCTAATTCCCAATTTACCTGCATAGAAATCGATATTCGTAACCGTTTGGAAATTACCTTCAAGTAGCATTAAAAATTCATATAATCTTTTCTGGTGAATATCATGATTGGTAAATTCATGTTCTTTTACCGTAATTAATTTTAATAAAAAAACTTTTAGCAAAGCTTTAAGCATTACAAAGCTGTTGCTTTCGCGATTATATTCTGTTTCAATAATGTGATAAATTTCGCCCAGCTCTTTTGATGATGCATCATCAAGCCTTAAACATGAAAATTCGCCTTGTACATTAAATATTCTAAAAAGATCAAGTAAAAAATCTTTATCCTCTTCCTCAAGCATCGATCTTTTAAAAGATATAAGCTCGCCGTTTTTTCCTGCTTTATTTAATTGGTGCACCCGATATGGTGGAATTAAATAAATCCAATCTCCTTTTATGCCAAGAGCAGGATCGCTTATGCCGTGAAGTGGATCTTCATTCTTTAACCAAACAACTTCAAAAAAGTCTTTTCGCCCTGGATCGTTTAAATAACTGGGTGGACAATTATTAAGATTTCTGATGTACAGCAATGATTTTTCAAGATTGGAAGTTGGGTTCTGATTCATGGAAAGCAAATATATAACCTACATAATTAGCAGATTGGATAATTGGGACATTAAGGAGGACTATTCGGAAATAGACCTTTTTTTATGATTTGATTATGACTTTTTATAGCCAAGCTGTCCAGATAATCCCACATTATAAGCCAATTGTATAACCTTTCGGCATTAAGTCCTTTCTAACTTCGCTTCATAAAATATTAGGTATGGAAACGCACAATGTAGAGAAAGATATATTGGATAATCAGCAACTGATTTGGGATTTACAACTCAATTTAGATTTGGTATTAAACGAAAACACTCAACTGGCAAAAAAAATAGATTTAGAATCGCTAATCCCATTTATAAATTTTATACAAAAATCAGAACGCATTTTTATAATAGCCACTGGCCGATCGGGATTTGCAATGCGTTCTACTGCTATGCGCTTAATGCATTTGGGGCTTGTAGTTTATTTCGTTGGCGAAACGACTACACCAGCTATTCAAAAAGGCGATCTTTTAATTTCTGCTTCGGGCTCTGGTACTACAGCCACAATTGTTAGAGTTGCAGAAAAGGCAATTTTAGCTGGAGCAGAAGTTGTTGCACTCACAACAAATCTATCTTCGTCCTTAGCTAAACTAGCTAATCATGTGGTTTTAATTCCAGCAGCAGAAAAAGAAGATCATGGTGGCGCGAAATCAAAGCAATACGCAGGAAGCTTATTTGAACAATTTTTACTATTGCTGATGGACGCTGTTTTTCAGTCGCTTTGGAAATTAGATGAAACCCCAGCTGAAGAATTATGGAAACGACACGCAAATTTAGAATAACAGAATTTAACTTTTAAAATAATAAATAGATACAATCATGGCAAAATTACAAGTAGCAATAGATTTATTAACAACAGAAGAAGCATTGGCTTTAGCCGCAAAAGTTGCGCCTTATGTTGATATCATTGAGTTAGGAACTCCATTAATTAAAAATATGGGTTCATCAGTTATAACTGCAATGAAAAATGCACACCCAGATAAACTGGTATTTGCGGATTTAAAAACAGCTGATGCAGGTGAATTAGAAGCTGATATTGCTTTCAAAGCTGGCGCAGATTTAGTTACCGTAATGGGTGCTGCAGGTAATGCAACAATAATTGGTGCAGTTAAGGCTGCAAAAGCACATGGAAAGGGCGTGGTTGTAGATACAATTGGCTAT
Source organism: Pedobacter ginsengiterrae (assembly GCF_039537385.1). Classification (NCBI taxonomy): domain Bacteria; kingdom Pseudomonadati; phylum Bacteroidota; class Sphingobacteriia; order Sphingobacteriales; family Sphingobacteriaceae; genus Pedobacter; species Pedobacter ginsengiterrae. Next base: position 288,242 of record NZ_BAABAK010000001.1, on the reverse strand, counting down.
CCTGATCGTGTTAAAAGGGCGCAAGAAGTTATCGAGTTAGGAGTGGAATTTGTAGAATTACACGCAGGATTAGACGAGCAGTGGACTGCTGGTTATTCCATTCAGGTTTTAATTGATGAAGCTGCAAGAGCTGGTGTTCCAGTATCGATTGCTGGTGGTGTAAACATTGATAATGTTACTGCCGTAATTAAGGCAGGTGCACAAGTTGCCGTAGTTGGGGCAGCAATTTATGGCGCTGAAGATCCAGCGGCAGCTGCAAAAGCACTACGCGAAGCAATTGATGCGGCATAGATAATCATTTAAAATCGCATGGGATTTGTGTTTGATAAATTCCATGCGATTTTTTATTTCTCCTGTTTATTAAGCTTTAATTTATGCTGCAACTTCATTAACTTTTATTGCAGGAGTTCGCAAGCTATTAAAATACTGAATTTATTCAGCATTACCATACTACAATCATTATCTGCAATCAACCGTAGAGCCGAAATTTAAACCGCTATTTGGCGATAGAAAGGGAATGCCAAGTTCTGCTGATCGAAGTAAAAGTAATATCCCCATAAATAGCATAAACCAGGGAATCAGTTTTTTCGTATTAAAACGAATGTATTTCTTTAAGTAAATCCCTCCAAGCGAAATCATCATTAACAGCGGTAAAGTGCCTAGGCCAAAAAGAAACATAAACTGGAAGCCATTTATTGCCGAAGCAGAATTAACTGCCGTAGCCAATGAGAGATAAACCATCCCGCAGGGAATTATTCCATTTAACATGCCCGCAAAAAACTCCCATAAAGGTAAGCCGAAAAGTTTCCCCATTAATTTACTTATCGGATTTATAAGCTTAAATTGAAATGTACTCAGCTTTTTACTGTAATAAGAACTGAACTGTAATAGGGTAAAAACAATTAATAAAATGCCAATAACTATGCTTAATGTTTTTTGATTGGCAATGAGGCTAAATGTACTGCCAAACCAACCTGCAATACCACCCATTAAAGTATAGCTTAAAATTCTGCCCGTTTGATAAAGCAATAAACTTAAACCTGCATTCCAAATGTTTCTTTTTTCAATTGGTAACGATAGCATTAGCGGCCCGCACATTACCGCACAATGCAAACTTCCGAATAAACCCATTAAAAAAGCAAGTGGTAAATAATTCATCACAAAGTGATACTTTTTTTAAACTGATAACTTTTGTTGTGGGTTTTCCATTTCAGATCCAACAACCAAATGCCTTTATCTTTTGCTTTTCGTTCCAGTAAAATCAAATGGCTTAGGCCTATTGTTTTTCCGCTGAAGTGTTGATCTGCTTTTGCATTTGATGGCCGCATTAATACCAACGAATAATTTGCACTATCTTTTAATTGAAGAACCAACTGGTTCGGATTGATGGTAATTACAGGTTCAGCGTGTTCTAAAAAAGTATTTTCCCGTGCATCATACTCTTCATCATAAATGAGCCCTTTTTCATAATAATTGCTTTCTACCAAAGTATCGTTGCCTTGTTTACTCAACATATATGCACCCAAGCCTAAAATAAAAAGCATAAATACAGCCATTGTCAACACGATTTTCTTTCCCCAGTTCATATTCATATCTTATTTTGGATTTGCAAAAAAGCTTGTGCTTGCCGTGCTGATAATTTCTCCATCAGCAATAACTTCAAATTTTACTTCGCTCTTATAACTATTAATATTATCTGATTTTCTAATCAGGAAAAATGTTAAATGGATTGTACCTTCTTTAGGGAGTACTTTTTGGCTTTGGATAAATAAAACGCTATCAGCCTTGTTTTCAGACCTGAACTTAAAGTATATGGCTTTATTTGTTTTGTTGATTAGCTCTGCATTGTATAAATTGCTTACAGTGCCGTCTGTTCTGGTTTGAAATAGAGTTCCGCTGGCCCTTAACACAGTAGTTTCTACATTTTGTCTTTTATAAATGAGCGATGAAAACAATACGACAGCGATAAATAGAACAATAGCGTAACCATAACCTTTTAAACCCACTTTAAAAGGTTTCCCGTCTTTTATATAATCATTATTGTAAAATCCGATAAGCCTTTTTGGTTTGCTTAACTTTAGCATAACTTCATCACAGGCATCAATACATGCTGTACAATTAACACATTCTAACTGCGTTCCTTTTCTTATATCAATTCCAGTCGGACAAACTTGTACACAAAGTCCACAATCCACACAATCGCCTTTTAAACTATCTTTAAAATCTTTTGAGATTTTACCCCGAGGTTCTCCGCGTTTTTCATCATAAGCAACAATTAAACTTTGATTATCTAGTAAAACACCTTGCAATCTGCCATACGGACAAATAACTGTACATACTACTTCACGTACGTAAGCAAAAACGATGTAGAAAATTGCAGTAAATATGCAAATGGATATAAAGCCAGAAATGTGTTGGCCTACGGGTTCTGTAATAATTTTGTAAAGGACGTCAGAACCAATCAGGTAGGCTAAAAAAGTATTTGCAATAGCAAACGAGATTAGAATAAATAGGAAATGCTTACTCGATTTTTTAATAAATTTTTCAGCATTCCAACTTTGAGCGTCTAACTTTTTTTGTCTAACCGCATCACCTTCAATCCAATATTCAATTCGGCGGAAAATCATTTCCATAAATATGGTTTGCGGGCAAGCCCAACCGCACCAAAGCCTGCCCAAAACCACAGTAAAGCAAATTACAAATAAGATGAAAATCAACATCGCAAAAGCGAAGAGATAAAAATCTTGTGGGGTAAAGATTAATCCGAAGAAAACAAATTTGCGTTCGAGGAAATTAAGCAGAACCAGTTGTTCGCCTTTATACCTTAAAAACGGAGCGCTAAATAAGCTTATTAAAAGGCCATAACTTACCCATTTTCGATAGGTATATAATTTCCCAGAGGGTTTCTTTGGATAAAGAAAATTACGGCCTTTACTTTTTTGCTCAGTTTTATTTTTTGGTAACATCTTCTTTTACCTCTTGATCATTCGGGTTTGCAGGCTCGTATTTTACACCTTGTGAAGCCTTTGCACCAGCAGGTTTTGTACCCTGAAGTGAGAGAATATAGTTGGTTACATCACTTATTTGTTTAGGGCTTAAGGTTTTCTCCCAGCTAACCATTCCTTTTTCCGGAACACCATATTTTATAGTTTTAAAAACGTTGTTGATGCTACCACCATGTAGCCAAAATTCGTCGGTTAAATTTGGCCCAATTAAACCACCACCAGTGGGGCCATGGCAAACCACACAATTTCCTGTAAAAATGCTTTTCCCCGATTCTATAACTGGGGCAGAATTATCTAGTTTTACGTTGCTTTCATCAACAGCATTTGCCGATTTTTTTAAATAAATGGCTTTATCTTCAATTGATTTAGTTACTTCTGCCTGGTAAAGCTGGTCTTGGTTTAAGCCATAGCCACCTATGTAATAATAAAAAAGGTAGCCAATGCCGAATAGAATGGTTCCATAAAAAAGAAAGTTAAACCAACCAGGAACTGGATTGTTAAGTTCGTGAATGCCGTCATAAGCGTGTTCGATAATTAAATCTTTTTCTTCCTCAATTGGTTTTAATCCCAGAAGCTTATTCCAAATTGATGGCTTGGTTTTCTTTGTTTTTAGCCAACTATCATAATCTAAAACTTCTTCCTTTTTAGGGATTATATAAGGTGTTGGATTAATTTGCTCCCTGTACATTACTTTAAAAGCATTTAATAAAGTGATGGATACGAAAAGTAACACTAATACAAATAGAAGTAATATTAGAATTAAAGTTTCTGATTGGCTTGTGCCAAGCAAACTTGGTTCTGAACTTACTATTGGTGAAGCTACTTTTTCATCAGCCGCAAATGCTGTTATCGCTAAGCAAATAAACAGGAGTGTCGTTTTTAATTTTTTCATGATGATCTCCTAGTCTTTTAATGGTAATTCACTCATCACATTTACATGATTTTTGTTGAGTTTGATTAGGTAAATACTTACGATAATGAAGAATATTAGGAACAATAGCAGCGAACTAATCAGGTAATATTCGCGGCCCGCTAAATTTTTAAGTTGTTCGAACATGGCTATTGGTTTGATGGAATTATTTCTTTGTTTGCTTTAATATCAGTCCCCAGACGTTGTAGATAGGCAATTAGGGCTACAATTTCACGGTCGCTTTTTACGGTTATATTGTTTTGCTTTAACTCTGCGGCAATTTTATTGGCTTGCGATTTTAATTCATCATTAGCCGTTTTATCAAATCCATCTGGATAAGGAACGCCTAAGGCTTGCATAGCCCTGATTTTTTTAGGTGTGGTGCTGATGTCAAGCTGCTGATCAATTAACCATGGGTATGGAGGCATAATACTTCCTGGCGACATTGATGTAGGATCTAACATGTGATTAAAGTGCCAGGCGTCAGAATATTTTCCGCCTTCTCGGTGTAAATCTGGTCCTGTACGTTTACTTCCCCATAAAAACGGATGATCGTAAACAAATTCTCCTGCTTTACTATATTCGCCATAACGTTCTGTTTCTGAGCGAAATGGCCTAACCATTTGCGAGTGGCAGTTTACGCAGCCTTCACGAATGTATAAATCACGTCCTTGCAATTCGAGGGCAGTGTATGGTTTTACACTTTTTATGGTAGGTACGTTTGATTTAATAGTAAAAGTTGGCATCATTTCTACCATTCCGCCAATTAGTATGATGATTAGCGAAAGCACCATGAATTTCATTGGCTTGCGTTCTAATACTCTGTGCCATTTTTTATCCATTGGATTGGTTTCTACAATCATCGCTGGCAATGGCATTGCTTCTGCAGCTTCGTTTGCCACTAAACGCCCTTTTATCATGGTCTTAGCCAGGTTAAAGGTCATCGCAATTGCGCCTATAAGATAGAAAGCACCACCAACGGCACGGAAAACATGCATTGGAATTATTTGTAGGGTAACCGCTAAAAAGTTAGGGTATTTTAATAAGCCTTCCTCGGTAAATTCTTTCCACATCAAACCTTGGGTAAAACCAGCCCAATACATCGGAATTGCATAAAAAAGAATTCCTAAAGTGCCAATCCAAAAATGGAAACCAGCCAGCTTTTTAGAGTAAAGCTCGGTTTTATAAATTTTAGGAATGATCCAGTATAAAACGCCAAAGGTTAAAAATCCATTCCATCCTAATGCGCCAACGTGTACGTGAGCCACGATCCAATCGGTAAAGTGGGCAATACCATTAATTTGTTTTATAGAAAGTAACGGACCTTCGAAAGTAGCCATGCCGTAACAGGTTAAGGCAACAACCATAAATTTTAAGGTAACATCATCGCGAACTTTATCCCATGCACCTCTTAAAGTTAACAAACCATTAATCATCCCGCCCCAACTTGGTGCAATAAGCATGATAGAAAATACAATACCTAAAGATTGTGCCCAACCTGGCAAAGAGGAGTAAAGCAGATGGTGAGGGCCAGCCCAAATGTAAATGAATATTAACGACCAGAAATGCAGAATACTTAATTTATAAGAATAAACAGGCCTGCCTGCCATTTTTGGAAGGAAATAATACATCATTCCTAAATAGGGCGTGGTTAAGAAAAAAGCTACAGCATTATGTCCATACCACCATTGTACCAAAGCATCTTGAACGCCCGCATATACATAATAGCTTTTCATAAAAGATATTGGCAATTCTACCGAATTAACAATGTGTAAAACCGCAATGGTTACAAACGTGGCAATGTAAAACCAAATGGCAACGTATAAATGGCGTTCTCTTCTTTTAAAAATGGTACCAAACATATTAATACCGAAAACTACCCAGATTAAGGTTATGGCAATATCAATTGGCCATTCGAGTTCGGCATATTCGTGTGAGGTTGTAAAGCCTAACGGAAGCGTAATTACTGCCGATAAGATTATTAGCTGCCAACCCCAAAAGTGAATAGCACTTAAAAGATCGCTAAACATTCGGGCTTTTAGCAAACGCTGAAGCGAATAATAAACCCCCATGAAAATGGCATTTCCAACGAAGGCAAAAATTACAGCATTGGTGTGTAAAGGACGGATACGGCCAAAAGTGGTGTATTGATTACCCATGTTCATCCCTGGTTTAATCAGCTGCATGGCTACGATGAGGCCAACCGTCATACCGATTACACCCCAAACAATGGTTGCAATACCAAAGTTTCGAACAATCTTATTGTCGTAAGTAAATTTCTCTAACTGCATAATAATTAAGAAAGGATTTGTTAGTTTTTGTAAGGCAAATGTATCTCTGGATGCCAGACGTAATTATGATTGTGGTTTGTTTGAAATGTGATTTTCGTCACTTTTATTTTCTTCATCATCGAAAAGTATTCTAAATCCAGGTGTGTAAACATCGTCGTGTTGTCCTGTTTTCGAAGCCCAGAAAAATGCTGCAAGAAAAACTAAGGCCATTAATACACTGCAGCCCACTAAAAAATATAAAATGTTCATAGCTTGTTTTTTTTAGCAAAATAATGAGTAGCAATTGAGGTGAAAGAGATAATGGTTATGGTGCTAATAGGCATCAGCACAGCTGCAATTAAAGGATAAAGTGTTCCCTGGACAGCAAAATAAATTCCAACGCAATTGTAGATAATGGCTATGGCGAAACTGATTTTTACAACTTTCAAGCCATCTCGACTTAACGCTATAAAATTTGGAAGCAGATTAAGGCTGTTTCCAGTTAGAATGGCATCGCATCCTGGAGTGAAATTGTTGATGTTATCCGTTATCGCAACACCGAAGTCACTTTGTTTTAAAGCGCCTGCATCGTTTAACCCATCACCAAGCATCATCACCTTGCGGTTTTTTCTTTGCTCCTGAAGTATATAATCTAACTTTTGATGCGGGCTTTGCCTAAAGTTTATTTTGGTTTTAGTCGGAAAAATATTTTTTAGTGCTGCATATTCCTGATCGGTATCGCCAGACAAAACATGAAGCTGAAATTTTTTAGCCAGTTTTTGTATGAACTGAGGCAACCCGCTTCGCCATTGCTGTACCGCCTGAAAACTTCCTTTATATTGATTATCGATAACGATATGCGTACCATTACTTTCTTTAATCGCAGTATTTTTTGGTAGGATTGAACTGTTTCCTAAATAAATTTTTTGATGATGAATTGTGCCTGATATCCCTTTTCCTGGGATTTCGGTATAGGTTGTAACAGGTAAAAACTCCTCGTAGTGTAAATGCTTTAATATTTGGCGACTTAGTGGATGCGATGAGTTTCTTACCAGAGATGCAACCAGTGTTTGTTCATAATAATCAAGAATGCCAGTATAAGAGAGTGTCGCATTTTCTGTGCAGGTTAGCGTTCCTGTCTTATCAAAAATAATGGTATCGCTGGCTGCCAAGGCTTCGACAGCATCTGTATTCTTTACATAAAATCCTTTTTTATCAAAAATTGATAAAATGGCAGAAAGCGTAAATGGTGTGCTTAAAGACAGAACACATGGGCAAGCCACAATAATAACCGCTGTAAATGCAGCCCATGCTTTATGATTATCGTTGTTAAACAGCCAATAAATGGTAGCTGAAAATGCAATGATGAACACACCAAGGCTGAAATATTTTGCATTACGATCGTTAAAATTTTGCTTTTTTAAATCGGTTTGATAATTTTCGTTATTCCATAGCCCTGTAAGATAACTTTGTGATACAGGTTTAACCACTTCCAATTCTATTGCTTCGGCGGTTTGACGACCACCAGCGTAAATAATTTCACCCAGTACCTTATGTAGAGGTTCTGCTTCGCCAGTTACAAAACTCATATCCATCCATGCATCGCCTTTCATTAAAATTGCGTCGGCAGGAATGATTTCGCCATTTCTAATCCAAAGCCGATCTCCAATAGTAATTTCTTCAATGGCGATTGGTTTTTCTATACCATTATTAATTGTGGTAACTGCAATTGGAAAATAGGAGCGGTAATCCCGATCGAATGAAATGTGGTGATAAGTGCGCTGCTTAACCCATTTGCCCATTAATAAAAGGAAAACAAGTCCTGTTAAGGTGTCGGCAAACCCAGGTTCATTGGTGAAAATTACATCATACGCAGTTCTGAAAAATAACATGGCAATAATTAGCGCCAAAGGTGTATCGAGGTTAATTTGCCTATGTTTTAAACTTGTTGCGGCAGAAATAAAATAATCTTTACCGCAATAAAATGCTGCTGGTATTGAAAATGCAAGATTAAGCCAGCCAAAAAGATGCTGAAATTGTTTTTCTAAACTGTTTAATCCGAAATATTCGGGAAAGCTGAATAACATTACGTTGCCCATTAAAAAACCTGCAACCGCAATTTTTTGTATGAGCGATTTATTAATAGAGTGGCTATTTTCTTTAACCACATCCTGCAAGCTGATTAAAGGCTCATAGCCGATATTGCTCAGGATTTCGACTAGTTTACGTAGCGAGATTTCTTCATGTTTAAAACTTATGGTTACCTGACGTTTAAGAAAGTCTATCCTAGAAGAAAATATGGCTTCGTTTATTTTATATAGGTGTTCTAAAAGCCATATGCAGGAGCTACAATGAATGGCAGGGATGTAAAACGTTACAATACTGGCTTTGTCGTGTTTGTAATCCAGCAGCTGATTGATAATTCCAGGTTCATCTAAATATTCAAAATGATTAGCATTTTGGATTCTTTTTCCAGGCGAATCATTGTAACTGTAGTAATTGCATAGATTATTTTCAGATAGAATTTTATAAACACTTTTACAGCCAGTACAGCAAAAATCGTAACCATCTAAACTAAGCTTAATATCATCCAAAGGTTCGCCGCAATGGTAACAAAGTTCTTTTGTAGCAATTTTATTTTGATTTTGCATAGCACGAAGGTTTTAGATAGAATAGCTGAACATTTGACTTTTTGGCTCCTTTGTCCAAAGGCGGTCATCAAGCGCCATGCAGATGTTTCTTAAAAAGGGTTTCCCTTTGGGATTTACATTCAATAAATTTTCTTTTAGAGAAATCAATCCATCTTCAATTAAAGGAACTAGCTTATAATGTGCCATTTTCGGTATTCCATCGTAAAAAAGGCTTTTACCATCGCACATAATATTTCGAATATGCTGGCGGATTTTTAAATCTTTACGAGATAAAATATGGCCTTTTTCTAAAGGAAAATTGCCTTTTTCTATATATTCCAAATAGGATTCTACAGTTTTAGTATTTTGGGCGAATGCCGTATAACTATCACTTATTGAAGAAACACCAAGGCCGATAAGTAATTGCGTATGTTGATGGGTATAACCCATAAAGTTTCTGTGCAGTTCATTTTTTTGAGCAGCAGTAAATAGACTATCGTGTCTTCTGGCGAAATGGTCCATGCCAATATCTTCGTACCCAGCTTCGATTAATGCATTTTTACCCAAATTGCATAAATTGAATTTGGATTCACTATCTGGCAAATCCTTTTCAGTATAACGGCGTTGTCCTGGTTTTAACCAGGGCACATGTGCATAACTGTAAAATGCAATCCGATCAGCATTCATTTTAATAACTTTTTTTAAGGTTTCTGTTAAACCATCAACCGTTTGAAAAGGAAGGCCGTAAATTAGATCGAAGTTAACTGAAGTATAACCGATGTTTCTTGCTAAAGCAGTAATGTTTTCAACCTGTTGTGGTGTTTGAAAACGATTGATCATTAACTGTACTTTTGGATCAAAATCTTGTATGCCGAAGCTTAATCGGTTAAAACCTAATTGATGAAGCGTAACTAGATGCTCCTTTGTTGTATTATCTGGATGTGCTTCAAAAGAAAACTCGGGATCAGGAGCAATTTCACATTGTTCTAATATTCCATTAATTAGTTTCTGAAGATTAGCAGCGCTGAAAAATGTCGGTGTTCCACCACCAAGATGCAATTCTTTAAGTTTAGGTTTAGTACCTAAAACATTCAGATACATATCCCATTCCTTTAATAAGGCATTTATGTACGGCTGTTCTACCCCATGGTTTTTGGTGATTCGGGTATTGCAGCCACAATAAGTACAAAGATTTTCGCAAAAAGGTAGGTGAATATATAAACTTATACCCTCTGCTTTATAATCTTCAAAAGTGTTTTTTACAGAAATTAACCATTGCTCCTGATTAAATTTATCTGTTTCCCAAAAAGGTACGGTAGGGTAACTGGTGTAGCGTGGTGCGGCAACATTATACTTCTTAAGCAGTGCTAAGGTATCCATTATGCTTTGTTTAATGTTTTGGTAACTGAACAGTTATTTTGACAACAGCAAGCGGTTCCAACGCATTTACCAGCTGCCCAATTATCTAAATTTTTAACTACCTGCAACATTCTGTCTAATGCACTTTGCCCATCCTTGAAGGGTACATTTGCAATTTTAAATCCTGCTGTAGCAGCCGATTTTAAATCGAGATGACTGGTTTCGAAAGAGGAGGTTGCAATATATTTTATCCCCAGTTCTTTAAGTTTATTAATGAGCTCCTGGTTAACAGAATCGTTGTTGAAAACAAGTAGAGTTTCTTTGCCTTCAGCAAAAGCAATGGTTTCAGCAGAAAGACTATTAGCAATAATTGTGATATCGTGTTTTTTGTGATTTGCCAGAACCAGGCATTCTTTTTCTTCGGGCTTAATATTGTAGGCAATTGCTTTCATAAACAAATTTTTAGTTCTCAAAACTATAATTTGTTGGTAGTCTGTGTCGTGAGGTTAATCAGTTGAAAAAGTGATTTTCGTCAGAGATCTGTTTCCCTAGCAGATAAACTATTTAAACGCTGAGAAAAGTTAATAATGGTTATAACTTAACATTGTTTCCATCAATTTACTGCTCCTAGAGCTTTGTACCTTTTTAAGTATGCGCTCTCATGAAAAGAAGTACTAGAGCAGTAGATTAGGGTCATAGCGGGAGTATCCAGCTAGCAAACCTAAAGCGAGCATGTATTGCACACGGATTTGAGTCGGACTTGATTATTATCTGGAAATTTTGGAATAGAATATTTTAGCTTAGAATTTTAAGTAATGTATTACTTTGCTTAATCAAATATTGTAATACTAGATAGATTAGCTAATGTAGAGGTGTGACTTTAATTTATTACGGTAATATTATTGGTTATCAATTTCTTATTGATGCAGATTAAAGTATTTTTTCATGCAAAATCGACTTATTGTTTAATGTTTTTCATTTTTGAAATTGCACAAATCTTAATTGCATTACCAGTTTTTTCGATAAGTTTTTCTTCCTTAAAATCGGCAAGCATTCTACTCACTGTTTCGCTTGCTGTACCTACCATCGCGGCAAGATCGTCTCGTGAAATTTTTATGGTTGAACTATCATTTTCAATGTTTCCGAATTTTTCTGCAACTTGAATCAAAGCATCGGCTACACGCTTTCTAACGGAGAAGTAGGCCAGTTGAAGCATTTGATTTTCCTTATCTCTTATGCTCCCAGATAATAATCTGATAAAAGCCGCTGATAGCGGTTGATGCTGGTATAGGTAATCGGTAAAATCAGCTTTTGGAATTAAAACCAATTCACAATCTGCCAGTGTTGCAGCATTATCTTCGTAATCAGATTCCGTAAAGAGACTTTCGTAACCAAAAAAATCGCCCGCATGATATAGTGCAGAGGAAAGTTCTCTACCATCTTTAAATCTTTTGTAGGTTTTTACTTGTCCTTTTTTTACATAGTATACATGTGTGGGCTCATCTTCTTCTACATAAATAATTTGCTTATTGGCTAAAACACGACTTTTTCCTTTTTTTACCAACTCTATAAATAAAGATTTTGTGTCAACTTCATTACCGATAAAATTACCACTGGTTTTGTTTTTTTTAAGCCTGCCTTCAATGGCGTTAAGTAGTTCTATATCATCAAAAGGTTTAGTTAAATAATCATCAGCACCCATTTCCATTCCCTTACGCATGTCTGCTCTTTCGCTTTTTGCAGTAATGAAAATAAAAGGAATAGTTGCTGTTTGTGGATTTTTATGTAATAAGTAAAGCACTCCATAACCATCAAGTTCTGGCATCATAATATCGCAAAGAATCAAATCAGGATGATGTTTTGTAGCCTGTTCGACTCCAATTTTTCCATTATTGGCTGTAAATGTTTCGTAACCTGCAAGCTCTAAAATTTCGGCAGTGCTTTCTCTAATGTCATCGTTGTCTTCTATAATTAAGATCTTCTTGCTCATGCGAGGTAAGGGGATTAGTTATTGGTAAATGGGAATTTTAAAGTTATGGTTGTACCTATATTTTGTGCACTCTCGCAGGCAACATTTCCGTTCATTAATCTTACGTAACGTTTCACAATATTTAAACCTAATCCTGTTCCAGGAATGCTTCCTGTATTATGTGCTCTGAAAAAGGGCTCAAAAAGATTATGGAGATCGGTTTCTGGTATTCCAATGCCATTATCTTTTATTTCGATTAAAAGTTCATCATCTTTCAAAATGCTGTTAAACTGAATCATTGTGTTTTCGCCAGAGTATTTTATAGCATTAGAAATTAAATTGATTACGCTGTTTTTTAATAAATTAATATCAAGGAAGACTTGTGCAGAAATACCTTTATGTTCATATATAATATGCTGATCTTGTTTGCTTATAAGCTGCATTTCCTCAACAATTTCTTCAGCAAAATTAATAATGCTAAACCATGTCGGATGAACTTCAACCTTTCCTGCTTCCAGTTTTTCGAGAGAAAGAAAATCGTTTAGTATTGTGGTTAAATTACCAACTGCGTTTTTAATTTTACCAGTATGTTTTTCGATGTTTTCGATATCTTGTTTTGGCGTGTACTTATCGATTAAAGTAGCCGATAGTTGTATCGAACTTAATGGTGTTCTAAATTCGTGTGATGCCATTGAAACAAATCTTGTTTTAAGTTGATTTAGTTCTTTTTCTTTTATGAAAAGTGCATTTACGTGTTCTTTCGCCGATTCTAATTCTGCTACAAGTTTTACCAAATCTCTTGTTCGATCTCTAATTTTATCTTCAAGTTCTTCAGTATAACTTTTAATTCTGGCTTCATCTTCCTTATGTTTACTCAAATCGTGTATAAAACCAGTATAGATCTTTCTATCGCTAAATTTTACTTCACTTACACCAAGTCTGAAAGGGAAGGTTGATCCATCTTTTCTTTGTCCAATAACCTCTCGACCAATTCCTATAATTCTTTTTTGCCCTGTATTATCGTAATTTTTAATGTAGCCATCATGTCGTTCCTTATCTGGCTGCGGCATTAATGCCGAAACATTTTTACCAACAAGTTCTTTAATTTCGAAGCCAAAAAGTTTTAGCGCTGCGGGATTTACATGCTCAATGATGCCTTTATCATCAATAGTGATGATGCCATCTATAGCATTTTCGATAATAGCACTAAGTAATTTTGCTCTTTCCATAACCAGTTACGTAATATTGATCAAATTGAGTAGGGTATTCAACCAAATTTTATTTCAATTGGCTCAAATTTAATAATTGTGGGTTTATACCTTTAATATTTAGCACTGCTTTTTCAAAAAGTATGATTTGTTCATCACTCCAGATTTTTAAATTAACATCAATTCCTTTAATATTTGTAAGATAATAATCTATTCCAGTCATCAGCTGATTATAAAATTTATTCAGATAATTCTGTTTCTTCTGATTCAGGTTCTCCACATTTATTTTTAATTCATCGCTGAAATTCTGCAATTCCTTTTTTAGGTAATCAATATAAAGACCAAGTTCTTTTACAAATAAATTAGGACGATTAACACCTTCAAGCAAATTTGTTTTTCCATAAATATGGTCTACCATTTCTTTTAAACTGTACTTTTTTGAAAAATAAGCGAGGTTTGGGCCAGGACAAATGCTAACCGCCACACTTTCTTTAGGTTTTAAAATTTTATCTTTAATATATATTGAGGCACATAAGCCTTCGCAAAGACAAACTTTCTCGGTAACCAAATCAATTTGTTTATTCAGTTCTCCATCAGTTAGTGATAAGGCTTTTAGCGCTTTAATTTTAAGATTTTGATATTGCCTTGAAGCAGTACAAATTGGTTGTTCGGTAAATTCGGTATTGGTGCAAAGGTATTTCTTTGTACAAGGACTTCCAGGTCGATTTTTCGAAATTCGGTAAAGTCTTTCTTTTTCGGCGGTACTCTTTTTAAAGTTGTTAAAAGGTACACCAAGCGGAGAAGAGTTACTTAGATAAAAGTCAATTTCGGTGGCTTCTGCTAAATTATTTAGTGTCTCTTCGTCAACATTTGTAGCTTCTTCCACCAATAAAAACGGACTTCCCCAGCCAGTTGCATCAAGTCCATAGGCCTGCATTAGATAATCATGCTCATCAGATGTTCCAATTCCACCTTGTGCTGTTATTTTCTGTTTTGGTTTTGCGTTGATGTTGATGTTTTTTTGTTGCAGGGCTGAAGCATAAATTGACCATAATTCTTCAACTAATAAGCTGCGGTTTTCTTTGAATTCCTGCAAAATAGGTCCTAATAAAAAGCCTTCGGTCGCAAAGGCATGGCCGCCACAATTTAAGCCCGATTCGATTCTAAATTCTGAAACCCATAATCCTTTTTTTGCAAGCATTTTTGCCTGTATCAATGCAGAACGGTAATCGCTAACTTTTAAAATTATTTTTTTTGAGAAATTGGAATCTGCATTTGGATAGAAATCTGTAAAATCTTCTATGTAGCTATAAAGCCGTGGATTTAGTCCAGCAGAAATAACTACCGCGGATTGAAGTTCGCTATTTGCAAAACCTCTTAAAGCGGCAAGTGCATCTGTGTTTTCATTTCCTAAATTGATGTGGTTAGCAAAATTTACTTTATCTACTTTTGCCATAATATTTACATCAATACTTCCAGCTTTTACCTCGTTTCTTAACTGGTTTTCTAAATTTTCTCGCTTTTTGCCGATCGGCAATTTGAGCATATTGTTATAGAATTTTTTTTGAATGGTGTTTTCGTCAAGTAACTCAAAATATTTGGTTAATTCTGTTCCAGCTTCAAAGCTTTGCTTTTTAATAAATTCAATTTGATTATCGATTAGTTTTTTTAACAGGTTAAGGTAGGCGGTAATTCTTCTCGCTCGGCTATTGGTTTCAGATTTATGAATGTCAACATAAGGTTCGTTATTTAAGTCTGAATGATATTTTCGCATTCGTTCGCAAAGTTCATCATCAACGATTGATACAACTGATGAAATTCCAAATCTGGCAACTTTTAAAGGTGTATCTATGGAGTAGGCGAGACCCAGAACTGGTATATGAAAAGTATGTGGCATGATATTTTTAGAAACAAAATAACGTATAGTCTAAGTTTTAAGATGTGACAGCGGTCACTTTTTAGGTTGACAAAAATTACTTTTTCCAGCTTTTTCCTTTATCCTGCTTTTGTTACTTTTCGTTTCTTTTTGATTATCAAGTTGATATAAATTTATTTAGAATTCTTTATTTCATCGTGCAACTAATTCTATAGTTTTTCGTCTTATAGAAAATGAGTGCTACTTACATCTCAATGAAAAACAAAAAATAAATTATTTGCTAATCCTATTCTTTATGAGAAAAACCATCTACTACACGTTCTCAACGCTGTTATTTTTAAGTATTCTTCCATTTATTTCGCTAGCCCAGGTGCCATCAGGCATAATTAAGGGAAGCGTAATTGATTCAGCCTCTAAAAAACCCATCGAATTTATTACTGTTGCGGTGAAAAAGGATGGTGTGGTATTTAAAACCACGATTACACCCGAAAACGGACAATTTACTTTCGAAAAAATCCCTTTTGGTAAGTATACTTTAACAGCAATCGCAGTTGGTTATACCTCGAAAACAATTGCTGCCGAACTTAAGGAGGGGAATGTTGCTGTTAATGTTGGCCAAATTGCACTTGCTTCTCAAACCAATAACTTGGCAGATGTTTCTGTTTCAGCTTTACGACCGATTATAAAGCAAGAAGTTGATCGGATTAGTTATGATATTCAGGCAGATCCTGAAAGCAAAGTTTTAACGGCATTAGATATGATGCGTAAGGTTCCTTTGCTCTCTCTTGATGCTGACGATAATATTAAGCTAAAAGGAAGTGGTAATTACAAAATCTTAATCAATGGAAAACCATCCAGCATGGTTGCCAGAAGTCCAAAAGATGTTCTTCGCAGTATGCCTGCTTCATCTATTCAAAAAATTGAAGTAATTACAACGCCACCAGCTAAGTATGATAGCGAAGGACTTGCTGGCATTATCAATATTATTACCAATAAAAAGATTGATAATGGCTATAATGGAAGCTTAAATCTTCGTCATCAATTTCCTGTAGGCGGACCAGGTATTGGTGGTTTTGTAACTGTAAAACAGGGTAAATTTGGTATTACAGCTTACGGAGGGACAGGGTTTTACAGTTCGCCTGAAACTGAAAATATAAACTCCAGATTAACGACTGGTGCAAATCCATCAGAATTATTAAATATAGGCCGCCGAAAATTCGATAATAATTATCGTTATGGTGGTGCTGAATTGAGTTTCGAAATTGATACTTTAAATTTAATTACTGCCGAAATTAACCCTTACAGTGGCTATAATAAATCGACCAATACTCAAATATTTAGGTTGGCAAGTCCTGCTTCAGTTACTGCTTACGATTTACTTAGTCAAAACCGATTCGATTGGAGTGGTTTAGATATGACGCTGAATTACCAGCTAGGCTTTAAAAGTAATAAAGAAAGGTTATTAACTTTCTCTTACAAATATAGTAACGGCAATAATCCTCAAAAAAACGATTTGAGTTTTAGTAATCGCCAAAATTATAACGATCCAAATTACATTCAGCAAAATGATAGTCGATCGAGAGAACAAACCATTCAATTAGATTATGTTCATCCAGTTAAAAAATTAAATATAGAAGGTGGTGTTAAGGGGATTTTAAGAGATAACAATAGTAATTTTGAATATCGTAGGTTCAATAACATTGCTGGGAATTATGAAATAGATCCGACTAGAACAAATATTTTTAACAACAATCAAGATGTGATTAGTGCTTACAATTCATATTCTTACAACTTAACCAATTGGGGATTTAAGGCTGGCGTTAGAATCGAAGAAACTTTTGTAAAAGCCGACTTTATCAGTAACTCGTCAAATGTAAACAACAATTATTTTAATATTATCCCATCATTTTCTGTAAATCGTAAATTTAAAGATCAGAGTAATTTAAACTTTGGTTATACACAACGCATCGAAAGGCCGGGAATTGATAATTTGAACCCTTTTGTAGATCGATCTACTCCAAATTACGAATCAACAGGAAATCCTGACCTGGAAGCAGTTTTAAGCAATAACTTTGAACTTACTTACAGCAAGTTTAAAAAAGGTTCGATTAACGTAGGCGTAAGTTATAATTTTGCGAATAACACAATTCAAAATATTGCAGTTTACAACGATGTAGATAAAATAACCCGAAGCACTTTTGCAAACATTGGTAAAGACAAAACCTTAATAGCCAATTTAAATATTAATTATCCGCTAACGCCAAAATGGAATTTAAGCTTAAGTGGCAATATAGGTTACAAATGGTTAGAAGGGGCAATTAATGGCGCTTTAACCAAAAACGAGGGTGTAACTGGTTACTTTTATGTAAACACGGGTTACAAATTCGAGCACCAGTGGAGGGCAAATGCAAGTTTTAATTATAGTGCTCCAGATGTATTGTTGCAAGGAAAATCGGGCGAGTATTATTTTATGTCGTTTAGCGGAAGTAAAGAAATTATTAAGGATAAGCTGACTTTATCAGCAGGCGTTAATAACCCATTTGCTAAATACAGATATTATGAAACCTTTTTAGAAGGCCCAAATTTTACTCAAACTTACAGAGGACAGAATTATAATCGTTCGATTAATGTGAGCTTAAACTGGAAGTTTGGAAAACTGAAAGATTCCATTAAAAAGAGTCAGAGAAGCATCAGTAACGATGATGTGAAAAGTAGTGGAAGTAAATCGGGAGGATAAAATTAAGGCTTAGTTTTTTAAAAAACTAAGCCTTAATTTTTAAAGGCATGAAAAATTGTAGCAATGATTAATACGCAAACAATTGCCTGAAGTACAAATATGGTTTTCTTTTTCATATTCAGTTTTTTATATAAAACGATACGTAAAGAAATAATGCTACAGCATTAATTGTGTTTTTCTGAAAAATATAACTGGGAATTTCTTTGCATTCTGTTTCGATTTCTTTATCATTATAAGTATTGAATTTTAAAGCTTATTCTAATGAAAATTGCAACTTATAATGTTAATGGAATTAATGGTCGCCTTCCAGTATTACTTCGTTGGTTGGCCGAAACTCAACCCGATGTTGCCTGTTTACAGGAACTTAAAGCGCCAGATGAAAAATTTCCAATAGAAGCGATTAATGCTGCAGGGTATAATGCCATTTGGCACGGGCAGAAAAGCTGGAACGGGGTTGCTATTTTAGCGAAGAACAAAGAAATTAAAGAATTGAAACGCGGACTTTCTGGCGATGATGAGGATTTACAAAGCCGATATATAGAAGCTATGATTGATGACGTTGTCGTTGCTTGCCTGTATCTGCCGAACGGTAATCCTGCGCCAGGGCCAAAGTTAGAATATAAACTTGCATGGTTTGAGCGTTTAACCGCACACGCCGCCAAACTTTTAACATATAACTTGCCAGTTGTTATTTGTGGCGATTACAATGTAATTCCAACAGAATTGGATGCTTACAAGCCCGAGCGTTGGGTTGATGATGCGCTTTTTCGCCCAGAAGTTAGGGCTGCTTTTAATAGTTTGATTGCTCAAGGTTGGACGGATGCCATACGAAAAATTTATCCGACAGAAACGATTTACACTTTTTGGGATTACTTCCGCAATGCGTATGGAAGAGATGCTGGTTTACGTATTGATCATTTCTTGTTGAGTCCTTTACTAAAAGATAGATTAGTTTCTGCTGGTGTAGATAAAAACGTTCGTGGTTGGGAGAAAAGCAGCGATCATGGCCCAGTTTGGATAGAAATTAAGTAAATAAGCCATCTGTAAACTTTTTGTATTCTATCTGTTACAGGTTACGCAAGCGCAAAATATTTTGCTAATTTAAAGCGTTAAAAATAACCTAAAGCTTATGGAAAACTTGAAAGACGAAAAGAAAATTACGGCCTTCTTGAATAAAATTAAATCTGAATGGCCAGGGAAAATCGAAAGATTTGAATTTAAAACAGCAACTGTTATTTATATACATCTTAAAGAAGGTATTTCGAGTATCGATTTTTTAGGCAGTTTGTCTAAAAAGGTAGAAAAACTTGTTGATTTTACGATTCCAATTATTCTTTATCATATTGAAAGTGATGGAATGAATTTACGCTCCCATCCAATAAACTGGTACTCTTCTCTAAGCAAATAATAGCAAAATGATATCTGCAGGAAGTATAAAGCTTCCTGTATCTTACGTGCTTATCCTTCGATATAAATTACCTTAAATGTTTTCTTCAAAACATTTTTTTTAATCCCTTACCAAATAATTTTAATGTTTAAAGATCTGAATGATGAATGCCTTTGTCAAGTTTTTTTTTCAATCTAACGTAAACAGTATCCGTTAATACAGCCATATTAAATTGCGGTATTTGCAAAAAAAAATCTGCAGAAACTAATTCATTCTATTTTCTCTAAGTGGAAATTAAGAATACTATTGATAAGGTATAAACAACAAATGCAGGATAAATTAATATCCTGCATTTAACAAACAATTAATCAGAGTCTCTCAACAATAATTAATGAATTGTAAGTTTAGGTATTTATTTTCTTACGTCAAAAGTATTTTTAATTCTATTTAAGAGTAGGCAAAAAAAATCCAGAACAAGTTTTATTCTGAATTTTTATGTTTTATAACTAGATAATTAGATTACAGATGGTTATTGTGTATTTAATATTGTAGCAGATGTAAAATTACTTAGATGTTCTCTTTGCAGCAAATTTTTGGAAGCCAGGTTTTTTGGGAGGTTCTTCTTCCGAAATTTTAATATTTAGAACATTTCCTTTAAATGTTTCGCCATTAAGATTCGAAATAACCTTTTGTGCGTCTTCAACTTTCAGCATTTCTACAAAAGCATATCCTTTACATTTGTGAGTAGCCCGATCACGAACAACTTTTATCGTTTCAATAGTGCAATACAAGCCAATAAGCATTGCCAAGTCCATTTCACTTACATCAGGCCTAAGCCCGCCGACAAAGAGTTTCGTCATTAGAGGTAAATTTGTTTTAGGTTGTAAAATTCTGCAAGTTAATTTTTTTAAGGAGATAAATCAAGCCTATAAATAACTTAATTGTTTTGTAGTTAAGCGTGTTAAGTTTTCGGGCATCACATTAACTTTCTAAATTAAAACCTTTCATAACAATTAACTTTTTTTAACTAATGGATTGATTTAAAGTTAATAATGCTTAATTTTTTAATCAAAACTTTAAAAGGGACCGATTGTTGTAATTGATTATATAAAAATTTATAATCTTAAAATAAATAAGAAGTTATGAAACTTTACAAATCAATCCCATTAATGTTTCTCTCGATACTTTTGATTTCAAGTTGTGTAAGTAATAAAAAATACACAGAACTGCAATCAACATTTGATAAGCTGCGTGAGCGCAATCAGGAACTTAGTAATAAATATCAGGATAGTCAAAGAGAGCTTTCTGGAGCAAACAGCCGTTCTAAAAGTTTAGAAGAGCAAATAGCTTCTGAAAAGGCAAACAGAGTTGCCCTTCAAGAGGCATTAAACAAATGTTTAAGTTCTAGTAATCAAGGAAATGTTAATATATCTAAGTTAGTTGATGAAATTAATAGTTCTAACCAGTACATCAAACAATTAATAAATACCAAAAGCAAAAGCGATTCGCTTAATATGGTGTTAACAAATAATTTAACACGTTCTTTAAGTAGAGAAGAGCTGGGCGATGTTGACGTTCAGGTGCTTAAGGGAGTTGTTTATATTTCATTAGCCGATAATATGCTTTATAAATCAGGTAGTTACGAAGTTTCTGATAAAGCAAATGAAACACTTAACAAAATTGCCAAAATCATTAAAGATTACGATACTTATGATGTATTAATTGAAGGTAATACAGATAATGTACCAATTACCCAGGTTAATATTAGAAACAACTGGGATTTAAGTGCTTTAAGAGCGTCATCTGTCGTTCAGGCACTGCAATCAAAGTATGGTGTCGATCCGAAAAGATTGACAGCAGGAGGTAGAGGAGAGTTTAATCCAATCGCAGACAATAGTACGACTGCAGGCAAAACAAAAAACAGAAGAACTCAGATTATCATCACTCCGAAATTAGATCAATTTATGGATTTAATCGGTAAAGCACCTAAAACTACTGATGCTCCGAAACAATAGTTATTATTAATCAAAAAAAGCCTCGATTTAAATGAGGGCACTGAAAAAGTCCTTGTTAAAAATGTCGTATTAAATATTCAGAAAAAATGGTAGATAAGGCCTCTTAGAATCCTCTAAATGGAAAATAGAATTTAAGAGATTGCGAATATCATAAAGAAAAGGGCTTATGAATGTTTTATTCCATAAGCCCTTTTTAAATGGCTAGTTTTTCAGTGCCCTCATTTAAATCGAGGCTTTTTTTTGACATTTCTAAAATTATTGGTACAAGATGTTAATTTTAATGATTTTGAAATATATTTTTTGACGCAATAAGTATCCAATTTTGTAAATGAGTTTGAATATTTTAATATCCCTTAAAATGAGCGAATTGAGTTAAGTTAGGCTGTAATTTCTGTTATGGCGAAAGATAGCGCAAATACAGATTTAAAACATTTAAATATTCTACGCAGTAAATTTGGACTAAAATTTATTAGGATAATATCTTACATGTTTAGCAATTGGTCACCCTTGGCTTTATAATGAGTATGTTAATGGAAGATTACCCACGGAATACGAAAATGATAAGGTGATGAATGATCTGATCGAGTGTTAATTAGTCAAATCCACAAGAAATAGTTAATTCTAATTTAGTCAGAAAAGCTACTAAAACCCTCAGTTTTACTTTCGAAGCCCTCAAAAATTAAGTTTATAGATTTCAATATTGATTTGATTTTATTTTTAAAGTATATCTACGCAGACTTTTACAAGTGTTTTTAATTACATATACTATACGCTTAGTGTAATTTTAGCTGTTTTACCGCTTAACTATTGTGTGTCTTGGTGTTTTTATAATGCTCATATACAGTGTATTATAATGTTATTTTAACATTCAATGTGTCTTTTACTCAATTTAACACTTAACAATTATCTTTTTTTAAAAAAATATATATATTTGTTCTTACCCTTTCGAGGGTATGTTTTTCATAGGTAGATGTAGGGTCAGAACTTTGTTCTGGCCCTTTTTTGTTTTGTCTGCTCAATTAATCTTACTTTTGCTTGTTATGATTAAGAAAAAAATAATTGTTGCTATTACAGGTGCCAGCGGCTCGGTTTATGCAAAGGTTTTGTTTGATGAGCTGGTTAAACTTTCTGATCAAATAGAAGCCGTTGGAGTTGTAATGAGCGATAACGCCAAGGAAGTTTGGCAGTTCGAATTGGGTAACCAAAACTATCTCGATTATAATGCCTTTACGTTTTACAATAAAAACGATTTTAATGCGCCATTTGCTTCTGGTTCTGCAAAATATGATACTATGATTATTGCGCCTTGTTCTATGGGTACTTTAGGTAGAATTGCCCATGGAATTTCTAACGATTTAATTTCGAGAGCTGCAGATGTTGTTTTGAAAGAACGCAGGAAGTTAATTGCCGTAGTTCGTGATACACCTTTTAGTTTAATTCATATTAATAATATGAAAACGGTAACGGAAGCTGGCGGAATTATTTGTCCTGCTAATCCATCATTTTATAGTTTACCAAAATCGATAGAAGAAGTAGCCAAAACTGTTGTTAGCAGAGTTTTAGATTTAGCAGGTTTTGAGCAGGATAGCTATCGCTGGAATGAAAATTAGCGTTTTCGAAAGCGCAATTGTTATCTTACTGTAAGTATATTTTAATCTAAAATCGTAAATCAACAATCTAAAGTGAAAATTGTATCTTTGCAGGCTAATGAAAAAGGTCGCATTTTATACACTTGGTTGTAAATTAAATTTCTCTGAAACATCTACCATTGGTCGTTTATTCACCGATGCAGGTTATGCCGTTGTCGAATTTCAGGATGCTGCTGATGTATATGTTATTAATACATGTTCTGTAACCGACCATGCCGATAAAAAGTGCCGTAAAGTTGTTAAAGAAGCTTTAAAGCATTCTCCAAATGCTTACGTAACCATTGTAGGTTGTTATGCACAATTAAAACCACAAGAAATTGCCGAGATAGAAGGCGTTGATATGGTTTTGGGAGCCGCAGAAAAATTCAGAATTGTTGAGTATATTTCTGATTTAACTAAAAACCCTAAAGCTATTGTTCATCAGCAAAATATAGAAAAGGTTAACCATAATTTTATTGCTTCTTACTCAATTGGAGATAGAACCCGGACTTTCTTAAAAGTTCAAGATGGTTGCGATTATCCGTGTACTTATTGTACCATTCCTTTAGCTCGCGGGGCAAGCCGTAGCGATACAATTGAAAATGTTGTTAATCGGGCTAAAATGATAGCCGAAGGCGGGGTTAAAGAAATTGTGCTAACAGGTGTTAATCTTGGCGATTTCGGTCTAAGAAACGGTCAGCGTGAAGATAAATTTTTCGATTTAGTTAAAGCGCTTGATGAGGTGGAAGGTATTGAAAGAATCCGTATTTCATCAATAGAGCCAAATCTTCTAAGTAACGAAATCATTGAATTTATCTCAACTTCAAAAAGATTTGTACCTCATTTTCATATTCCTTTACAATCTGGTTCTGATAAAATTCTAGGTTTAATGCGTCGTCGTTACCGCAGAGATTTATATGTAGAGCGTGTTGCCAAAATTAAAGAAGTAATGCCAAATTGCTGCATTGGTGTAGATGTTATTGTGGGCTTCCCTGGCGAAACGAAAGAAGATTTCTTAGATACTTATCAATTCCTAAATCAACTGGATATTTCCTATTTACATGTATTTACTTACTCTGAACGCGAATTAACAGCAGCTGCAGAAATGAAAGGCGTTGTTGCAGGTAGCGAACGCAACGAGCGAAGTAAAATGCTTCATATTTTATCTGATAAAAAACGAAGAGCTTTTTATCAATCACAAATTGGTAGCGAAGCTGAAGTACTTTTCGAAGCTGATCAAAAAATGGGTTATATGCACGGTTTTACTAAAAATTATGTAAAAGTTCGTGCAAAATACGACCCAATTATGGTAAACGAACTTAAAGCAGTTAAGCTTTTAGAGATGACTGCCGATGGAGAGGTTGAGGTAGCTGAATTAGAAACAACTTATGCTCATCATTAATATTTATTATTATTGAGTAATAAGGCGGATTATAAATAAAATTCAAAAGAATTCATTTTGAAATAAAAGAGATTCTGGTTAATCCAATTTTAGCTAGGGCCTTTTATCTTTAGTCTTCCAGCTTTCACCAAAATGCTTTCTGCTTTACGCTTTCTTTACTATCTTCGCTTCAAATTATTTGTATGTTTCCTACCGTTTCGCACTTTTTAGAATATCTTTTTGGTATTAATTTGCCACTTCCTTTTAATACTTTCGGTGTTTTTGTAGCGCTTGCATTTGTTGCAGGTTACTGGGCATTTACTCAAGAATTAAAACGAAAAGAAGCTTTAGGCATTCTTCATCCTTTTAAGAAAAAAATTATAATTGGGAAGCAAGCAACTACGTCCGAAATGCTGTTAAACGGACTATTTGGTTTTATAATTGGCTACAAATTAATTTATGCGCTTTTAAACTATAAACTTTTTGTTAATGATGCGCAATCCGTTCTAATGTCTGCAAAAGGAAATGTTATTGGCGGTATTTTACTGGGTTGTTTATTTGCATACTGGGATTACAAAGAAAAGGATAAGCATAAATTAGCATCCCCAAAAGAAACTATGGTAACTGTTCATCCATATCAATTAATGAGTAACTTAATTGTTTGGGCTGCTGTTTGGGGCTTTTTAGGCGCTAAGTTTTTCGATAATTTAGAATACTGGGATGATTTTGTTCAACATCCAATAGAAAGGCTTTTATCTTTCAGCGGTTTAACCTTTTACGGCGGATTAATTTGTGGAGGCGCGGCAGTATTAATCATTGCTAAACGAAACGGAATTAAGCCATTGCATATGTTAGATGTTGGTGGTCCAGGAATGATGTTAGCGTACGCTGTTGGTCGCATTGGTTGTCATTTATCAGGTGATGGCGATTGGGGAATTGTAAATTCTAATCCGAAACCGTTTTCATGGTTGCCAGATTGGCTTTGGTCTTATAAATATCCTAATAATGTAGTGGGTGAGGGAATTCCTATTCCAGGATGTGGTGCTGGAAAATTTTGTAATGAACTTGCTCAGGGCGTTTATCCAACTCCAATTTATGAAGTTATCGTTTGCTTAATTTTATTCGCTTTCCTTTGGAAGATAAGAGATAGAATTAATGCGCCAGGATTAATGTTTGGTATTTATATGATCTTAAATGGTGTAGAACGTTTCTGTATCGAATTAATTCGTGTAAACTCAAAATATCACGTTCTTGGCTTACCGCCATTTACACAGGCAGAAATGATTTCTACTTTCCTTGTAGTTGGCGGCATTGCATTGAGTATTTATGCTTTGAGGAATAAGAATAAGTTAGCCTAATTTTTTAATAAATTCATTTTAAAACGTCAGCAAAAATATATTTTGTTGTTAAATAACCATGAATTACGAATTACTATGCAATAAAGTGATATCAATAGTTAGGCTTACAGGAAATTTTATCCGTAAGGAAGCCATGCAATTTGATGCTAATAAAATAGAGTACAAAGGTTTAAATGATATGGTTTCGTATGTAGATAAAACTGCAGAACAGAAACTTGTTCAAAACCTGGAAAAACTGATCCCTGATGTGGGGTTTTTAACTGAAGAAAAAACGATTAATCGCGAAGGTAAAACCTACAAGTGGATAATTGATCCTTTAGATGGCACAACTAATTTTATTCATGGTTTGCCTACTTATGCAATTAGTGTTGCCCTATACGAGGATGATAAGGCCGTGTTGGGCGTGGTTTATGAGTTAAATCGGGGTGAGATGTTTTATTCTTATAAAGGTGGTCCTGCTTTTATGAATAAGAAAGAGATCCAGGTTTCTGTTAATCCTGATTTGAAATCGAGCTTATTGGCAACTGGTTTTCCTTATTATCAATTTGATAAACAGGATCAATACTTACAATTATTGTCAGAAATGATGCAAAAAACCCATGGTTTACGTAGAATGGGTTCGGCGGCGACTGATTTAATTTACGTAGCATGCGGGCGCTTTGATGCTTTTTTTGAATATAATTTGCAACCTTGGGATTTTGCAGGAGGTTGTTTTATTGTTCAGCAAGCTGGGGGAGAGGTTTATAACTTCTCTGGTGGTGACGATTTTTTTAATACACGAGAAATTGTTGCAACCAACGGAAAACTTAGTGCCGAATTAATAGAAGCTATTAAAAGGCATTTTGCTTAAATCTCTAACGCATTGCATTATCGAATGCAGAAAAACTGACGGCTATCCATTAGCGATGCGGGTATAATTTCAGCATAATTATCACTCTGAGCATGATTATATCTGCGATAATCTCCGTAATTAGCAGGGAGAATTAAATAACACAAATATCGTAAACGAAAAATGGCCAACCAAATCGGTTAGCCATTTTATATTTAAATTGAAAAATGCGCAATTATAATGCTTCCGAAACTACATCTGTAACTTCAGGAACCATTCTTTGTAATAAATTCTGAATGCCTGATTTTAATGTAATTGTAGAAGAAGGACAACCACTGCAAGAGCCACGAAGCTCAACGGTTACAACGCCTTCATCAAAAGATTTGTAGGTAATCGCACCGCCATCTTGCTCAACTGCAGGACGAACATAGTCGTGAAGTATTTGTTGAATCTTTATTTCAGTCTCAGAACCTTCAAAGTTAGGCGCTTCTTCCGAAGTATCTTCTTTAATTTTTAATTCTGATTCAACAGCACCTTTTACAAATTCCTTCAAAATGGCTTCAATATCTGCCCATTCTGCATCGTCTGTTTTAGTTACTGTAACAAAGTTACTGGCGAAAAATACACCAGAAACAAAATTGAATTTGAATAACTCTTTTGCAAAAGGTGAATGATCTGCACTTTCTTTGGTTGCAAAATCTTCACTTCCATTAATTAACAGCTTGTTAACCATAAATTTCATGGTAGCTGGATTAGGAGTTTGTTCTGTATATACGTTAATGGTCATGTCTTAATCTTTTTGAATAAACAAAATTAACAAATACTGATTAATAAAGCTTTTCTATGCTGTCTGTTTATCGTCAATTTAATTTGATTAAAAAACACCAGTGTAATTAAATGGTGTAATTGTTCTTAATTGAAATTTAACATTTTCTGCAACAGCTAAACCATCTATAAAATCAGCGATACTAGTTGCATTAATTTTAGTATTTGTTCTGGTCAACTCTTTCAAAGCTTCGTAAGGATTTGGAAAATTTTCTCTACGTAAAACGGTCTGAATTGCTTCTGCAACCACTGCCCAGTTATCATCTAAATCTGCGTGCAAAGCTGCTTCATTTAATAAAATCTTATTCAAGCCACGCAAAGTAGCGTTAATAGCAATTAAAGTATGACCAAACGGAACTCCAACATTTCTCAATACAGTTGAGTCTGTTAAATCTCGCTGTAATCGAGAAATTGGTAATTTAGCTGCAAAAAATTCAAACAAAGCATTTGCAATTCCTGCGTTTCCTTCTGCATTTTCAAAATCGATCGGATTAACTTTATGAGGCATAGCAGAAGAGCCTATTTCACCTGCTTTTATTTTTTGTTTGAAATAATTTTTAGAAATATAGGTCCAGATATCTCTATCTAAATCAATAATAATGTTGTTAATACGTTTTAAAGCATCACATTGAGCCGCAAATTGATCGTAATGTTCAATTTGTGTGGTATGTTGTGCACGTGTTAAGCCTAAGGTTTTATTCACAAATTCGTTAGAGAAATTAATCCAATTAACCTGCGGATAAGCAATATGATGTGCGTTGAAATTTCCAGTTGCACCACCAAATTTAGCACTATTCGGTACAGCTTTTAGTGCTTCAAGCTGGATGCTTAATCGTTCTGCAAATACCAAAAATTCTTTACCCAATTTAGTAGGAGAGGCGGGTTGCCCATGAGTATGCGCTAACATTGGAATATCTTTCCATTCTGTAGCTAAAGCGTTAATTTTTTCGATTAATGATTCAATTGCTGGATAATAGCTCCTGTTGAGCGCCAGTTTGATAGAATAAGGAATTGCGGTATTGTTAATATCCTGAGAGGTTAAACCGAAGTGAATAAATTCCTTATAATCTTGAAGAGATAAAACATCAAATTTATTTTTGATAAAATATTCTACAGCTTTAACATCATGATTGGTTACTTTTTCCGTTTCCTTGATTTCTAAAGCATCTGTTTCCGAGAAATTTTCATGGATTTTTCTTAATTCGGTATAAAGCTTTCTATCAAACTTTTCCAAACCTGGAAGGTTAATTTCGCAGAGCGCAATAAAGTATTCTATTTCAACAAAAACACGGTATTTTATTAATGCTTCTTCTGAAAAATAAGCAGCTAAACTTTCGGTTGTTTTTCTGTAACGACCATCAACAGGAGAAATTGCTTGTAGTGAGGTTAAATTCATTATGCGGAATATATTTTTGCCGCAAATTTACTACAATTGATGGATTTTAAGGACTTTGTTAAGTAAAGAATTGTATGGAAACAAAAAAGGCCTTGAAAATAATTTCAAGGCCTTTTGATTTTTTTAATATTAACTAGTGAGCTTTAGCAGCAGAGTCAACTTTAGCAGCAGCAGAATCAACAGTTTTAGCAGCAGAATCCATAGTTGCAGCAGCAGAATCAGCTGTAGCAGATACTGTAGTATCAACAGCTGTAGAATCAGCACCTTCAGCTTTTTTCTCTGAACAAGCAACAACTGATAAAGATAAAGCTAAAGCTAAAAAGCCTAATTTGAATGCATTTTTCATTTTAAATTTCGTTTTGAGTTTTTTAATTAATTAATTACCTGTTAATACCAGTAATTTAAAAAGGTAACCCAGTTATTTTAAAAATAATTAAAAAATTAATTTAATGATTTTATTGTGGTGTCTTTTTTAACAGAATCGGCAATGTTTGTATCGACTGGTTTTGGAGCTACAGGTGCAATTGTTGACGAATCAACTAATGTAGTATCGATATCGTCTGATTTTTTATCGGAACTACAAGCCATGAATGAAATAGAGATGACCAGGGCCAAAAAACTAAATTTGAATACATTTTTCATAACACAAATTATTTTAATTAATGATTTTAAAAAGTTATAAAATTAAAAAAGGCCTTTGAGAAAACTCAAAAGCCTTTTTTATGTGTCTAAAATATTGACTAGTGAGCTTTAGCAGCAGAATCAACTTTAGCAGCAGCAGAATCAACTTTAGCAGCAGCTGAATCAACAGTTGCAGCAGCAGAATCAGCAGTAGCAGCTAATGTAGTATCAGCAGCTGTTGAATCAGCACCTTCAGCTTTTTTTTCTGAGTTACAAGCAACAACTGATAAAGATAAAGCTAAAGCTAAAAAGCCTAATTTGAATGCATTTTTCATTTTGAATTTTTTTAAGTATTAATTAATTTACTGTTAATGCCGCAAAGGTAAAAAGGTAACCCGATTATTTTGAAAAAAAATAAAAAATATTTTTTGGCTAATTGGGTTACTGTTTTAATGTGGATAGTATTAATGGATTGTTAATAGCTATAAATATTTTTTTTATCTAATATTGGGTTACTATTTACAGAAAAACGTATTAATTGGTGAATAACGGTTTAAAGAGTTCAGTTACAACAGATAGAGAGTTTATTTTAGGTATTCTAAATAACTCCAGTGATACACTTAATAAGTTATATAAAGAATATTTTGCGATGGTTTTGCAATTTATCCTTAATAATAATGGTAATGAAGATGATGCGAAAGACGTTTATCAAGAAGCTATAATTATTTTATATAATAAAGTTAAAGAAGGAAATTTTGAACTGAGCAGTAAGTTAAAAACGTATATATATTCAGTTTGTCGGCGAATTTGGTTAAAGAAATTAACGCATAACAGTAAGAAGACTGGAAATATAACGGATTATGAAGATATACTTATTGTAGATGAAGATGTAGAGCATCATGAAGAGAAAGATGCAGCGTTTGTTAAAATGCAGTCTGCTTTAGAACATCTCGGAGAGCCATGCAAAACCATTATTCAGGATTTTTATATTAATAATTTATCCATGCAGGATATTTGTGAAAAGTTTGGTTACACCAATACGGATAACGCAAAAACACAAAAATATAAGTGCCTGCAAAGGTTAAAGAAAATATTTTTTCAACACTAATAATTGAAATGAGAAACGATTTAGAGTTAGATGCAATTATTGAAGATTATCTGTTAGGTAAACTTAACCCGCAAGAAACTGAGGCTTTTGAACAGTTACGTCGTAATGATGCAGCTATAGATCATAAAGTGGTTTCTCACAAGGTTTTTCTACACACTATGGAGGAATACGCTCAACAATTGCTTTTAAAAGAGCAGTTAGAAAGTATTCATGCTGAGATAGATGTTGAAACTTTAGCTTCTGAGTTGGGGCCACACCCTTCTCGTGTTGTGCAGTTATGGCGTAGACATAGATCTGCAATCGCTGTAGCGGCTTCATTTATAGTTTTATCGTTTGTATCTATTTATTCGATACAACATAATAGCCAACAGGCCGATAAATTTGTGCAGTTAAGTAAAAACGTAACAAATGCGGTAAAAACACAAAATAATTTAATCAGGAAAATAAGTACCAATAATTTACCATCAAATAAGCAATCTAATCCTGGTAATTTTGGCGGTACGGGTTTTGCTGTTTCTACAAACGGATATATCGCAACCAATTTGCATGTTATTAATGATGCAGATTCTGTATTTATTCAAAATTCTACAGGAGAATCTTTTAAAGTTAAAGTTGTATTGAAAGATCCTGAATATGATATTGCTATTTTGAAAATCGACGACAAGAATTTTAAAAATTTAGCTGCATTACCTTATACAATTAAAAGAAACAGCACTGGTGTGGGCGAAAACGTTTACACTTGGGGTTATCCGAAAGATGATGCTGTTTTAGGTGAAGGTTATGTAAGTTCGAAAAGTGGTTTTATTGGTGATACAACTCAATATCAAGTTGCTATTCCTTTAAACCCAGGTAATAGTGGTGGCCCTTTGCTAGATAATAACGGTAATATAGTTGGGATCATTAGTGGGAAGGAAACTTCTGCAGAAGGTGCTTCGTTCGCTATTAAATCGAAATATATTTTAGAAGCCATGAGAGCAATTCCTCAAGATTCGATGGGTAAGAAATTATCTGTAAATAAGAAAAGTGTTCTCTCAGGTATGAAACGTGCTAAACAAATCGAAAAACTTCAGGATTACGTATTCATGATTAAAGTTTATAATTAATTTACCCAAACAAATTAATATGCTAAAAACCTTGTTGGCCAAAACCTTCAAGGTTTTTTTTATGTTTTTATAATAT
Organism: Pedobacter ginsengiterrae; assembly: GCF_039537385.1. Classification (NCBI taxonomy): domain Bacteria; kingdom Pseudomonadati; phylum Bacteroidota; class Sphingobacteriia; order Sphingobacteriales; family Sphingobacteriaceae; genus Pedobacter; species Pedobacter ginsengiterrae. The sequence continues at coordinate 256,551 of NZ_BAABAK010000001.1, read as the reverse complement.
CTAGGTCTAAATAATATATTGTCTATGTATTTACTATACAATTTATTAAATTTGTTTTAATCAACTTAAATTAGAAATATTATTATGAGCATAAGATTAGGTGATACCGCACCAAATTTCCAGTCGAATACCTCAATTGGCGAGATTGATTTTTATGAATACTTAGGCGATAGCTGGGGTGTACTTTTTTCTCACCCTGCAGATTATACTCCAGTTTGTACAACCGAACTTGGGCGTACAGCTGCGTTAAAAGGCGAATTTGAAAAACGCAATGTAAAAGTATTAGCAATAAGTGTAGATTCTGCTGAATCGCACAAGGGCTGGATAAACGATATTAATGAAACTCAAAACACTTCTGTTGAGTTTCCGATTATTGCAGATCCCGATAAAACTGTTGCAAACCTTTACGATATGATTCATCCAAATGCATCAGAAACATTAACTGTAAGATCTTTGTTCGTGATTAGTCCAGACAAAAAGGTTAAGTTAATTATAACTTATCCAGCCTCAACAGGAAGAAATTTTAACGAAGTGTTAAGGGTTATAGATTCGCTACAATTAACAGCAAACTATAGCGTTGCAACTCCAGCTGATTGGAAAGATGGTGAAGATGTTATCGTTGTAAATAGTATTAAAACTGAAGATATACCTTCGAAATTTCCGAAAGGACATAAAATTATTAAGCCATATTTGAGAACTACTCCTCAGCCGAATAAATAAGTGATAAAAACAAATATATTACAGTAGTTTATGGCTAAATCAATTGTAATATATCTGTAAATTATTATATTTGATAGTTTTGTTTCTGAATTAGCGCTTATTCTGATTGTTTAGTTGATTAAATTTTCAATTGGTTGTAGAAAAGTTAGAAACAGAGCGATAAGGGTTTAATTTTTTATATATTTTTATTTTTTTTATGGCTACGGGAAAAGTTAAGTGGTTTAACACAGAAAAGGGCTTTGGATTTATTGTTCAAGAAGACAATAAAGATTTATTTGTACATTTTAAAGACGTTTTAGGCGGAATTGATAGTCTAAAAGAAAACGATCAGGTTGAATTTGAAGTAGCTGAAGGCAAAAAAGGTTTACAAGCAGTAAACGTTAAGAAAGTTTAAGCGATATTGATATTATTGTACATCCCTAAAAAAGCTTTCTGGTTATATATCAGAAAGCTTTTTTAATAATGCTGCAAAATTTCAGCCCTTATTATAATATTTTCTTCCTTGCTATTTTTAGTGAAAATTAAAAACTGTGTATTATCACTTTTAATTTTAAATTTTTTGACCAGTTCTTCTGCTTTACCAGGATAATTTCTGACGATAACATTACCAACCAAAGATTTTTGTTTCTTCAAATCTCCAGATGATACTATTTCATTAATTTTAAATATTCTCCCAGGAAACTTTACATCAATATTTTCGGAGATATAAAGTTGGGTTTGGTGATGAAGCTTTTGCAAACGATATCTGTTTCCGATTAAATTGAAAGCCCCAGATTTTAATAGCGCTGCATCAGGCTCGTATAAGTAGTTACAGGAATTAATTTCTTGAGCTAAATAAGGGGATGAATTTATTTCTGATTTTAAAAAGCTGAAAAGCTTCGTTTCTTCGTTAATTGCTGCAGCGGTAATTTTAAGTTCTCCAGAAAAATCTTTGTCAATTATCCAAAGTAATTCTTTGCATTCGTTTTTTACACTAACAATATGGATTTCGCTAACAAATTTTAATTCTTGTAAACCAGCAGTTAAATCGAGTAGAGGTGCCGTTTTAATAATAATTCGATCTGATTTATCAAGCAGCTCATCAAGGCTACTAACCACATCAGGCGTACAATCTTTAAGCATGAAAACCTTTCCTTTTGCTGCTCTTCGGGCTGGATCGATGAAAATATTGTCAAATTTAATTTTACTTTTTTTGATATACTCTAAGCCATCTATAGCTTTAAAATCAATATTCTTTGCTTTTAGAACCTGAGCATTTGATCTGGCGATTTCAGACAATTCGGCATTAATTTCGCAATGTATAACCTGATCTAAAACTTTAGCGAAGTAGAAAGAATCTATTCCAAATCCGCCAGTTAAATCGACTAGATTTTTACCTTTAGTTAATTGAGATTTGTATTTTGCTGTAACTTCTGATGAAGTTTGTTCAATAGACAAAGTAGGAGGGAAATAAATTCCTTCTGCGTTATACCAGGTAGGTAGTTTTTTTTCTGATTTCTTTTTAGCTGAAATTTGATTTGCCAATTCAGCGGAGCTTACAGTAGAAAATGGACTTTTAGCCAAAGCAATTTCATTCGAATCGGTATTTAAATGCGTAACAATATAATCTTGTACAGCTTGATCTAAAATACTTTTGTTCATCCTAAAATCTAATTGTATGAAAACTTTTATGCTTTGTTTTTCATCACCATTTGGCAAGTATGTCGGCTTTTTACTTCCAGCAAGATATCTTTATCAACCGTAACTCGATCTATTGTCTGCTGGTTGTAGTAGCGAATTGTTACCAGTTCCAAACCTTTATTGTATTTAACTGTAAACTGATTTGATAATGATTCGATAAGTTTTTTAACTTTTTCTTCATTATCATCCACACTTACTGAAAAACTGATGGCAGAATTTAACATCGTATTGATTTTAATGCGATGCTGATGAAAAAGCTCGAATATATTGCTCAGATTTTCTTCAATAATAAAAGAATAATCTTTTGGGAAAATAGAGATCAGGGCTTGATTAACCTTAAAGATAAATGATGGGACAGGTAATGGATTACTATCTTTGGTAATGGCGGTTCCGCTGCCTTCTGGTTGGATAAAAGAACGTACAAAAAGCGGAATGCCTTTGTTTTGAAGCGGTTTTATTGTTTTTGGATGAATAACCGTTGCACCGTAATAAGTAAGTTCAATAGCATCATGATAAGATAATTGAGGTATTTTTTCAGTTTCATCAAACCATTTTGGGTCTGCGTTTAAAACACCAGGAACATCTTTCCAAATGGTTAAGGCAGCAGCATTTAGGCATGATGCAAATATTGCTGCAGAATAATCAGAGCCTTCTCTTCCTAAAGTTGTAGTGTAGTTCTCACTCGTTCCACCGATAAAACCTTGTGTTACGATAATATTTTTAGCTATCAAGGGCACCATTTCTTTTTGGATAATTTGATTGGTTTTTTCCCAATCTACTTTTCCTTCGCGATACGTGTTATCAGTTTGGATGTAATTTCTTGCATCAACCCAAAGTGCTTTGTTGTTGGTTTCGTTTAGCCAGGCAGCGACAATTTTAGTGGATACAACTTCGCCGATCGAAACAATTTGATCATAAATATAATCTGAGTTACTATCGGGTTCATCTTCAATTAACCAATCAATTTCGACAAAGGTATTAGCAACCTCATTATAAACTGGGTTTGCATTACCTTGAAATAATTCTTCGATAATGTTAAAGTGAAAGTGTTTTATCTCATCGAAAATAGCATGAGTATCATCGCTTTGTGAAAGATATGCTTTTGTAAGCTCTTCTAATTTATTTGTTATTTTGCCCATTGCCGAAATCACAATCAGCAATTCGCCTTTCTTGTAATCACGAACAATATTGGCAAGATTTTTTACCCCATCAGCATCTTTAACAGAAGCACCACCAAACTTAAAAATATCCATATCTAAAATGCCTTAATCTGCTCTTTTGAAAAAGATGCATTTAGCCAGCCTTTTTCTAATTGTGCTTTGTATTTGTTATAAAAGTTAATTGCTGGTTCATTCCAATCCAAAACCTGCCAAACCATACCACTATAATTTCCTTTTTTGGTTTCTTCTATTACTTTTTCGAAAAGTACTTTGCCAACGCCTCTTCCTCTATATTCCTCTGTTACGATGAAATCTTCGAGGTATAATCTACAGCCTTTCCATGTAGAATAACGTGTATAATAAAGCGCAAAACCCACGATATTTTGATCAACTTCTGCTACAAATGCTTTCCAAACGGGATTTTCGCCAAAACCAGCATCAATGAAGTGTGCTAGCGTTACGGTAACTTCTTCTGGAGCACGTTCGTAAACAGCAAGTTCATTAATTAATTCTAATATTCTTGGGCAATCTGCGGCAGTTGCAGTTCTTATTTCTAAGTTCATTTTTTGTTAATTAATTAGCCGTAATATTGGCTTTGAAATGTTTGATAACTCTTTTTCCGAAAATTCCACTACCAATTCTAACCATGGTACTGCCTTCTTCAATCGCCAATTTATAATCAGCGCTCATGCCTGTCGAGATTTCTTTAAAGTTTTCATCGTTAGGGAAAAAACTAGCTTTAATGCCATCGAAAAGAACTTGTAATTCTTTAAATTCGATGGTTATTTGCTTTTCGTTTTTAGTATTTGTAGCTATGGCCATTAAACCTACAATGCGAATATTATTTAACGATTCGTATTCCTCTGAGCGCAAAAGCTCTATCACTTCATCAAAGCCTAATCCAAATTTAGTATCTTCTTCGGCAATATAAACCTGTATTAAACAATCAATAATGCGTTTGTTTTTTGCTGCTTGCTTGTTAATTTCCTGTAGTAATTTCAGGCTATCAACGCCATGAATTAAAGAAACGAAAGGTGCTATATATTTAACTTTATTGGTTTGTAAATGACCAATCATGTGCCATTCGATGTCGTTTGGGAGTTCGGCATGTTTATCAACCAATTCTTGAACATGATTTTCTCCAAAAATTCGTTGTCCTGCGTTATAGGCTTCTAAAATGGCTTCGTTAGTTTGCGTTTTAGAAACCGCAATTAATTTAACTCCATCAGATTCTACTTCGCTTTTATATTGTTTAAGATTATCAGCTATGCTCATTTATAACTATTTTTGCGTAAAATTAATAACCTTGTCGCAATTTGGGCAAAAAATAATATTTTAATTAATAATGAGAAGATTAATATGGGCTTTAGCAGCAACAATAATGTTGTTTGGTTGTAAGCCTAAAATACCTAAAGACATAATTGCACCTGATAAAATGCAGAAAATTTTATACGACATACATGTTGCTGATGGTTATATTTCGACGATATTACTGCCAGATTCATCAAAAAAAGTTGCTGCTGCTTACTATAAAGGTATTTACAAGAAATTTGAAATAGATTCTATTCAATACAATAAGAGTATGGATTACTATTATGCACATCCTAAAGATTTAGATAAGATTTACAAAAACATATCTAAAACATTAGAATCGCAGAAAAAGACGCTTGAAAAAGTTGATTCTCTACAAAAGGCAAAAATAGAAAAAGTTAAAGCAGACAAAGAGAAGTTGAAGAAAACTAAAGATTCATTAAAAAAAAATCCAGCAAAATTAAAGCAGGCTCCTGTAGGATTAAAACAAGCTCCTACAATTTAATAATATGTTATATCCCGAAAATTGTTTAGAGCGTTTAGGCTTTATAGAAATCAGGCAGCTAATTAGTAAGCATTGTTTAAGTCCGATGGGGCAAAACATGGTGCAGAAAATGCAGGTGATGAATCGTTTCGATCAGATTGATAAATTTCTTAAACAAACAAATGAGTTTAAGAGTATTATTCAAAATCAGGAACCATTACAAATTAATACTTTTTTTGACCTCAAATCTTTAATTGAAAAAATTAGAGTAGAAGGTACTTATTTATTGGAAGACGAATGGTTTCAGATTTATACTTCTTTACAAACAGTTTTTTCTGTTTTAAGGTTTTTCGAAGAAAGAGCAGAGGTTTATCCAACGCTTGAAGCTTTATTTGAACACTTACCGATTGAAAAAAATATCCTCAGGAAAATTGAAAATGTTATAGATGCTAAAGGTAAAATTAAACCAAACGCATCAAAAGAATTACAAGAAATTACGGCTTCTATTTCAAAAACGGAACAAGATGTACGTAAGCGGATGGATTCTATTTACAAGCAGGCAATTGCAAATAACTGGGTTGCCGATGGTAGCTTAACTATTCGTGATGGAAGGATGTGTATCCCTGTTTTAGCAGAAAATAAGCGTAAACTGAAAGGATTTGTTCATGATGAATCGGCAACTGGCCAAACTGTTTATATAGAGCCCGAAGAAGTTTTTACCTTAAACAATAAGCTTCGCGATTTGGAATTTGATAAACGAAGGGAGATTATTAAAATTCTGATTGCTTTAACGGATGAATTAAGACCATATTCTCCTCTATTATTGTCTTATCACGGTTTCCTTACAAAGTTAGATTTTGTAAGAGCCAAAGCTATGTTTGCGATTGATATCGAGGCAGAAATGCCAGGTTTGCTTAAAGAGCCAAAAACAAAGTTGATTAATGCAAGGCATCCATTATTATTACTTTCATTTGCTGCAGAAAAGAAAACCGTTACGCCATTAAATATTCATATTGATGCTTCAACCAGGGTAGTTTTAGTGTCTGGTCCAAATGCTGGCGGTAAATCCGTTTGTATGAAAACAGTTGGTTTACTTCAGATTATGCTACAAACGGGATTATTAATTCCTGTTGATGCAAATAGCGAGGTTGGTATTTTTGAAAATATTTTTGCAGATATCGGCGATGATCAGTCTATTGAGAGCGATTTAAGTACTTACAGTGCACATTTAAAAAAAATGCGATATTTTGTTGAACATGCTTCTCCAAAAACTATGGTTTTAATTGATGAGTTTGGTACTGGAACCGATCCGCAATTTGGTGGCCCCATGGCTGAAGCTGTTTTAGAAGTTTTGAATAACAAAAAAGTTAGAGGTGTAATTACTACGCACTATTCGAACCTTAAGCTTTTTGCTGGTAATACCGAAGGTTTGGAAAATGCCTCTATGCTTTTTGATAACTCGAAAATGAAGCCACTTTACATTTTAGAGATGGGTAAGCCAGGTAGTTCTTATGCTTTTGAAATTGCTCAGAATATTGGTTTGCCTAAAGAAGTTATCGAATTGGCCCGAAAGAAAACTGGTTCTAACCAAAATCGGGTTGATACAATGCTTGTTGATTTAGAACGTGAAAAAAAGACTATTTACGACACTAAAGTTAGTTTGGCAGACCAGCAAAATAAAGCCAAAAATTTGGTTGCTGAAAATGAAAAATTACGAGCCTTTTTAGATGAAAATCGTAGAGTTTTAATAAAGGAAGCTAAGCAAGAAGCACAAGCCATTATAAAAAATGCGAATAAACTGGTAGAAAATACAATTGCAGAAATTAAAGAGAAACAAGCCGATAAAGCAGTTACAAAAGAGCTTAGACAAAATCTTCAGCAAGAATTAGTCAAAAATACAATCCCAAAAGAGAAACCTAAACCAGTACCGGTTGTGGTAGGTGGCGAAATAGCCATTGGCGATTGGGTTAAGTTTACCGATAGCGAAACAACAGCTTTGGTATTGGAAATAAATCGCAATGAGCTGGTTCTGGCAATTGGCGATTTGCGTTCGAATGTGAAAAAGAACCGAGTACAGAAAATCAGTAATAAAGAGGCTAAAAAAGTTGCTCAAAGTACAAGCAGTTCGTTTGCTGGGCGTATGAATGAAGCTGTTTCAGGTTTTAAGGCAGAGCTGGATTTAAGAGGAAAACGTACTGAAGATGCTTTATTTGAAGTGGAAAAATATTTAGACAAAGCCATAATGCTTGGTTTTCCGTCAATAAAATTAATTCATGGTAAGGGCGATGGAATCTTAAGAAAAATGATTCGAGAGTATTTGCGCAAATACAGTCAGGTTAACAGGATGGAAGATGAACATGCAGATCGGGGAGGAGATGGAATAACTTATGTTTATTTGAATTAAAAAAAACATAATATTCTCATTCGCTATAAAACTAAATAGCTGTAACATTGTTATTTAGAAAACCTTACGATTATGAAAGCAATTATTACAGGCATTTTTGTGTTGTTAATGTTTACAACCTGCAAGAAAAATAAAAGTGATGATAATGGTGATGGCACAGGGAATTTGCCTGATGTTGAATTAAAGAATAGAGTAGTTGTGGCAGGCTTAACTCTTCCATGGGGAATGGTTTACGGTCCAGATAACTTTATTTGGTTTACCGAAAAGAGTGGAAAAATAAGTCGATTAAATCCAACATCTGGACAAATAACACCTCTTTTAACAATATCAGAAGTACGTGTTAATGGAGAAGGAGGATTATTAGGAATTGCTTTAAATCCTGATTTTTCTGCCAATCCATGGGTTTATGTTGCTTATAATTATGGAAGTAATTACAGAGAAAAAATTGTGCGTTACACTTATTCTGGAGGCACACTAAATAGCCCTATAATAATTTTAGATCAAATAGGTGCATCTTCAGTCCATAATGGCTCGAGATTGCTCATTAGCGGTGGCAAACTTTTTGTTTCAACAGGAGATGCTTCTGATCAAACTACTCCACAGAATATAAATTCTACCTCGGGTAAAATTTTAAGAGTAAATTTAGATGGAACGATTCCTACTGATAACCCATATCCAAATAATCCTTTATGGTCTTACGGACACCGCAATCCGCAAGGATTGGTTCAAGTGGGAAATAAGATTTTTTCCTCAGAACATGGACCAGACTCTGATGACGAAATCAACATTATTGAAAAAGGCAGAAATTACGGCTGGCCAAACATTAAAGGTTTTTGTGATGAAGCTGGTGAACAATCTTTTTGTTCGGCAAATAATATTGCTGTTCCTTTAATTGTTTGGACACCAACAATTGCACCAAGCGGAATGGCCTTTTACAACTCAGATTACATCCCTCAATTTAAAAATTCGTTATTACTTGCTGTATTAAAGAATACTAAATTAATGCAGCTAAAGCTGGATGCTGCACAAACGAAAATTGAAGGAACCAAAGATTTTTATGTAAATACCTATGGCAGAATGAGAGATGTTTGTATTTCGCCCGAAGGTAAAATATTTGTTTGTACCAGTAACGGAAGTGACGATAAAATTATAGAGATATCTAAATAGTTATTTTTTACTCCGTCCAGGACATTTTTTACAACGTTTGCCTTTTTTATATTTTTCGCAACATTTTTTGTGTTCTGCTGTACAGCTTAAAATAAAACCCATTCCTTTTTGAAATTCTGGGTCTGTCGGAATAATAAAATCCTCGTTATCTCTTTCGTTAAACATCTGATTACAAAGGTAATGTTATTTAGATCAATTTCAAATAAATATTCTTGAAAGGTTTTTTTTCAATTAGATAACGCTTAAATCTGGCTAAAGTTTTATAAAGCTATATGCTTTATGTATTTTAGCATCCTAACCAAAAATTCATAAAATGATAAATAAAGTTGTATCAGGAGCCGAAGAAGCTATCCGAGATATATCTGATGGCGCTACGATTATGTTAGGCGGTTTCGGTCTTTGTGGCATTCCCGAAAATTGTATAAATGCTTTGGTTGATAAGAAAGCCAAAAATTTAACCTGCATTTCTAATAATGCTGGAGTAGATGATTTTGGTATTGGCTTAATGTTAAAACAACGCCAGGTAAAAAAAATGATTTCTTCTTATGTTGGCGAAAATGCTGAATTTGAAAGACAGCTTTTAAGTGGTGAACTGGAAGTTGATTTAATTCCGCAAGGTACATTAGCAACCCGATGCCTGGCAGCAGGATATGGAATGCCAGCTATTTTTACACCTGCGGGTGTGGGCACAGAAGTGGCCGAGGGAAAAGAAGTTCGCAATTTTGACGGAAAAGACTATTTAATGGAGTATGCTTTCGATGCAGATTTTGCTATCGTAAAAGCCTGGAAAGGGGATACCGCTGGAAATCTTGTGTTCCGTTCTACCAGTCGGAATTTTAATCCAATAATGGCAATGGCGGGAAAAGTAACAATTGCAGAAGTTGAGGAATTGGTTGAAGCTGGCTCATTAGACCCAGACCATATTCATACACCTGGAATTTATGTACATCGAATTTTTCAGGGAAAAGATTATGAAAAGCGAATCGAACAACGAACAGTAAGAAAAGCTGATTAGTTCCCGAATTCATCACAATTCAATCACACAAAATTCATTAATGCGATCATTTTAATTTATGGCATTTTCAAAAGAAGAAATAGCACAACGTATTGCTAAAGAAATAAAAGATGGTTATTATGTTAACCTGGGTATCGGTATACCAACATTAGTCGCTAATTACATCCCAAAGGGAATAAATATTGTTTTACAATCTGAAAATGGTTTGCTTGGTATGGGACCTTTCCCTTTTGAGGGAGAAGAAGATGCCGATTTAATTAATGCAGGAAAGCAAACTATAACCACATTACCAGGTTCGTCGATTTTCGATTCGGCCATGAGTTTTGGGATGATTAGAGCACAAAAGGTGGATCTGACTATTCTAGGTGCAATGGAAGTTTCAGAAAACGGGGATATCGCCAATTGGAAAATTCCTGGTAAAATGGTGAAGGGGATGGGCGGTGCAATGGATTTAGTTGCATCAGCAAAAAATATAATTGTAGCAATGCAGCACGTTAATAAAGCTGGCGAAAGTAAGTTATTGCCAAAATGTACTTTGCCTTTAACAGGTGTTAATTGTATCAAGAAAATAGTTACTGAATTAGCAGTTTTAGATGTTTTGCCTGAAGGTGGTTTTAAATTGCTAGAACGTGCGCCTGGAGTAAGTGTCGAATTTATTAAACAATCTACGCTCGGAAGATTAGTTGTAGAAGGTGATATTCCAGAAATGCGACTAGATTAAGGGTCAATAAGAAAAAAGGAAGACTTAAGCCTTCCTTTTTTCTTATATATCTTTTAAAACTGTATTTCTTAGTTCTACTGAAATTTCTTCTGTTATCGCGATAATTTCTTCTGCCTCGTTTGTATTGTTGACAACAATTTTATGGCATTGTTCTTTATAAGGCAATAGATATTCTTTATACGCAGGCAAAACATGATTATGCCATTTGTATAAAACATCTTCTTCAGGATAGCCACGTTCTAAACCATCACGTTTTATACGTCTGTCTAAAGCTATTTCCTCATCAGCATCAACAAAAATCATGTGATCTAGAAGTGCGGCAATTTCTTTAAAGTGAAGAATGAAAAGTCCTTCAACAATAATAATCGGAGCCGATTTAATCTCCAGAATTTTAACAACTGCCAAAGGGTTATTGAAGTTGTATTCTTTTTTGTAAACAACCTCTCCGTCAAGTAGTTGCTTAATGTCTTTTAAAAATTGCTGACTATCAATTGTAGAAGGTAAATCAAAATTGTAAAGCTTGTTTTCCTCCTGCGACATTTCGCCAGCTGGGATGTAATAATCATCCTGAGAAACAAGTGTTACCTCATCTTGTTTAAAATGATGAAGGAAACAGTTTAAAAAAAAAGTCTTGCCCGAGCCACTTCCCCCAGCAATTCCAATTATAAATGGTTTTTTATTCAAGCTCATGCACACCGTACGTTAAATTGCAAAAAAATCTTTTGTCTAAAGCACCCAATGAATCGGCTACAGCTTTAGTCATTACAATTATAACATCTTTTGTGGATTCGTTCTCAGTAAATTTACCAACAACTTTAGCCAATGCGGTACGGTTGGTCATTGGATTGGTTAATTTAATAATGGTTCCAATAGGTGCAGTACGATGTAAAACGAGCATTTTTGAAGCATCTAAATCTGCATCAGTAATAGAAACTGCAGTTCCTTTCTCTTCCACCTGGCTCAAACCATAGCGACTTGGTGCACCACGAAGTTTCGGATCTTTAAACGAAGTACTATCTGTTTCTCCTTCTTGATCTTGCCTTGCTAATTCTGCAACCGATTTAGGTTCAGGAGCTTTTGGAATAATAAGTTTTTGTCCATTTGTAATGGTATTATCGTTTAATTTATTTGCTGTTCTTATTTGATAAGCGGTTAAATTAAATTTCTTTGCAATACTAAAAATCGATTCACCCGAATTAACAGTATAAATCTGGCTTTCTTCTTTTTGAGTTTCTTTAACAATTTTCTCGGCAACTTTTTCATTTACAACAGGTATTTCAGTCGTAATGTCAGTAGGGATTTTTAAAAGCTGACCTGTGGATAAAGTGTTATCCGAAAGGTTATTCATTTTTCTAATTTGATAAGCAGTTATACTATATTGTTTTGCAATATTAAAAATGCTTTCACCTTTTTTTACAGTATGTGTTCCAACTGCATCTTTTATAGCTGTTGTGCTTGCTGCCGTTTCTGTATCAGATACTATTTTATCGTGATCGATATTTTTAGTAGCAGGAATTTTTAATTTCTGGCCAATTCGAAGATTATTTCCCGAAAGATTATTTGCTTTTTTTATCTCTTCAACAGTTGTTCCGTATTTCTCGGCAATTTTACCTAAAAATTGTTTTGGCTCAACAGTATGTTCAATCATAGTTTCGCTAGCCGATGCTACAGATTCGGTAACAGGAACTACTTTTTCTTTAGCAGGTGGATTTGCAGGTGTACTTACCTGTGGTGTATTTTGAGCAATTTCACCGCTTTTTACAGGGATTTTTAAAACCTGACCAATGCTTAAATTAATACTTGTTAAATTATTTAATGCTTTTAATTCATTAATTGTTGTACCATATTTCTCAGCAAGCATATTCAAATTGTCTTTCGGTTTAACAACATGCTCAGTAACATTTGCTGTAGAAACAGTTTGTGTAGTTGTAGTATTACCTGAAGATGCAAAAGGTAGGTTTGTTGGTACTTTAACAATTACACCAATTTGAAGGTACTTATTGTCGTTATATGCCATAATTTCCTTAGGAGGAACATTATACCTTCTTCCTATAGAATAGTAAGTGTCTTTTGCAGCTGTTTGATGAAAGATTAGTTTTTTACCGTTATTATTTTCAACTCCGATTGAGTCGATTACTGCGTTAGCTTTAGCACTTGCTACGTTTAAAGCAAGTAGAAGAACAGCAGTTAAGCCTATTTTATACATTTATTTTTATCTAAATTTTTTATGAGGGGTAGCAATTATACGAATAATATTATAAAAATTTTTAATCTCAGAATGAGGGAGACTAAATTTTATAAGATGATTTTGGTAAAAAGCTATCCATATTTTGTTAGTTAACAAATAGTTGCAATTATGTTAATTTATACAGCTACCCCTATTAAACGGATAGATAAATAAGGTATTGTTTAAATTGATTTTTTGGGAAAACTTTTATGCTATATAGTTGTTTAGAAGGCATATTAATTTACTAAAACAAATAAAAATGGACGCTAAAGAAATAAGCTTAAATGAGAAAGAAGTTAAACCAGTTGTAGATCTGTTAAATGATTATTTGGCTAACTATCATATTCACTATCAAAAATTAAGAGGCTGTCATTGGAATATTAAAGGACAAAACTTTTTTACACTTCACATAAAGTTTGAAGAATTATACACAAATGCACAATTAACTATTGATGAAATTGCTGAGCGTGTTTTAACTCTTGGTAAACCACCACATAGCCGTTTTGCTGATTATATTAAAGAATCTCAGATTAAAGAAATTGATACAATTGGGTTAAAAGATTTAGATATGGTTGATGCCATTTTAGATGACATGGCTACACTAATCGAACTAGAAAGAGACCTTTTAGAAGCTACAGATAAAGCAGGCGATGATGGTACAAACGATATGGTTAATCGCTTTATGCAGTTTAAAGAAAAAAATACCTGGATGTTGCGTTCTTTTGCAGGGAAGAAATAATCATCTACAAAATGTAAAAAGCCGCAGATATGCAGATTTTAAATCTGCATATCTGCGGCTTTTTTGTTTTACAAATTAAGTAAATATATATCTTTGAGCATGGCATATAAAAGTTTAGCAGAGTGTGTAAGTGATTTAGAAAAGCATGGTCATTTGATTCGTATAAAAGAAGAGGTAGATCCATACCTTGAAATGGCTGCAATTCATTTACGTATTTATGAAAATAACGGGCCTGCCATACTTTTCGAAAATGTACAAGGAAGTCCTTTTCCAGCAGTTTCAAATCTGTTTGGAACATTAGAACGGTCTAAATTCATTTTTCGAGATACTTTACCAAAAGTACAACAATTGGTTTCGTTGCGTAACGACCCAATGAAAGCCTTAAAGAACCCGTTTAAATATGTTGGCTCAGCAATGTCTGCCTTATCGGCTTTGCCATTAAAAACACCGTCAGCAAAAAATAATTTTTTAAAAACTTCGATTAGTAAACTCCCTCAAATTGTAAACTGGCCAATGGATGGTGGCCCTTTTGTAACAATGCCACAAGTTTACACCGAAGATGTAGATAAACCAGGTGTTTTAAATGCGAACCTGGGAATGTACAGAATTCAGCTTGGCGGAAATGAATATGTACAGGATAAAGAAGTTGGATTGCATTACCAAATTCATCGTGGAATAGGCGTTCATCAATCAAAAGCAAATGCTTTAGGCATTCCTTTAAAAGTGAGTATTTTTGTTGGCGGTCCCCCGTCACATCCTTTAGCAGCAGTTATGCCATTGCCTGAAGGATTATCTGAAATGACTTTTGCAGGGGCTTTGGGCGATAGAAGGTTTAGGTATTTTTATGATGATGAAGGTTTCTGCATCTCTGCTGATGCCGATTTTATTATTACGGGTACAGTCCATCCTAATGAAAATAAACCAGAAGGACCATTTGGCGACCATTTAGGTTATTATAGTTTAACGCATCCTTTTCCGTTGATGAAGGTTCATAACGTCTATCATAAAAAAGATGCAATCTGGTCTTTCACAGTGGTTGGCCGCCCACCGCAAGAAGATACCAGTTTTGGTGCTTTAATTCATGAAATTACAGGTTCTGCAATTCCGCAGGAAATACATGGGTTAAAAGAAGTTCACGCGGTTGATGCGGCTGGCGTACATCCTTTGCTGTTTGCAATAGGTAGCGAGCGTTATACTCCGTATCTAAAAGAACGCAGACCACAAGAAATTTTAACAATCGCCAATCATATTTTGGGTAAAAATCAACTGAGCTTAGCTAAGTATCTATTTATCGCAGCTAAGGAGGATGATGAAAATTTAAGTACTCATAATATTGAAAACTTTTTACAACATGTTTTAGAAAGAATAGATTTTAAAACGGATTTACATTTTTATACCAACACAACAATTGATACTTTAGATTACAGTGGTGATGGATTAAACAGTGGTTCTAAAGTTGTGGTAGCTGCAGCAGGAGAAAAAAAGAGAACACTTTGGGATAAACTACCAGAAAATTTAAACTTTCCTGATGGATTTACAAACCCCCAAATAGCCATATCTGGTATATTTACTTTACAAGCCGAGCCTTATAAAAACGCTGAAAAAACTGCTGCAGAAATTGCATCATTAAATATATCATTGATGGATTCTGATTTATCAGGTTTGCCATTAATAATACTTTGTGATGATTCGAGTTTTACAGCACAGAATATTAACAATTTAGTTTGGGTAACTTTCACGAGAAGTAATCCAGCGGCTGATATATATGGTATTAATGATTTTACAAACAACAAACACTGGGGATGTAAAGGTTCTTTAATCATTGATGCAAGGAAAAAGCCCCATCATGCGCCAGAATTGATTAAAAATGAAGCAGTCGAACAAAAAATTGATGAAATGAAAAAGGAGGGTGGATCGTTGTTCGGTTTGATTTAGTTTGATATTTGAAATAATATTTTGATTTTTAAGGACATCTATATCAAAATGTCCCGACCAAAACTGAAGTTTGTTTTTAATTTATTTTTGCTGATTGTCTATTCAACTAATCTGAAAGCTCAGATTACGAAAATGGATAGTGTTGCAAATAACTTAACTAACTATGCTTCTAAAAATAAATCTTCCGAACTCTTTATTCATTTCGATAAGAATATTTACACCAATAACGATCAGGTTTGGTTTACGGGCTATATGCTTAAAACCATTACAAGCTTAGAGCGATATAACACCTTATATTTATCTTTAATTAGTAACCAGGATAGCGCAGTAGTTGTTCATCAAAAATTCCTAATTGATAAAGGTTATGTTTTTGGAAGCATGACTTTGCCAGATTCTATTCAAAGTGGAAATTACAGGTTTGTTGCCAGTACAAACATTAAGTTAAATGGGAAACCCGATGTCGAATTTTTTCAGCCAGTAACGATTAAGTCAACAACAATAAATCCATTAGTTGCAAATTTATCGTTATTTAAAGCAAACGACGAGCAAACAGGAAATGGTTCTATTCTACTAAAAGCTTTATCAAGCGATAATCGTTTTATTTCTGATGCAGATGTAACTTATACTATTGGCCGAAATACTAATATTTTAAAAACTGGGAAAGCCAAAACGAGCATAATTGGCGAACTGATGATTGATTATCCAGCAGGTAAAATTAATGAGGATAATAATGAAGTTTCAGCAATTATAAAAAAGAACAATGAAGTTAGATACGCTAAATTCGAAATTCCATTAAAAAATACTAATCGTTACACCGTTAAATTTTATCCTGAAGGTGGATATTTAATTTCAGCAATTAAAAATAAAATAGGGTGGGAGGTTAAAAACCTTGAAGGAATTCCAACCAGTGTTAAGGCTGTTTTATTTGCTAACGATAAGATTTTGGATACAATTAGCACAAATTCTTCAGGTATAGGAAGCTTTTCAATTAAACCTTTACAAGGCTTAAATTATAGTGTAAGATTAATCGAGACTAATAATTTGATCGGTCGTTACGAACTACCTAAGCCGTTAATTAGAGGAACAAATCTTAAATTAAATACTGCTTTAGCGACAGATGAATTAAGAATGCTTGTAGAAAGTAATTTTGAGAACAAGGTATTTGTTGTTGTACATAACTTTGAAACTGTTTTTTTGTCATCTGAATTAAATTTAGAAGATAAAAAAGCGACAAGAGTATTGTTGAAATTAGACTCGGTGCCTAAGGGGCTGAACGCGATAACAATTTTAGATAGTACATATAAACCAATTGCCGAACGTATATTTTTTGCTCATTACGATGATATAAGTCATTTGCAAATTAATGCTGATAAGGATGAATATACAACCAGAGATAGTGTTAATCTGGAATTAAAGATTCTTGGAAAAGATGGCCAACTGTTTAATGGGCTAGTTTCTATTGCGTTGGTGCAGGGAAATAGATTAACGCTTGTCAATAAAAGAAATATTATTGATTATACGTTTTTAGAAAACGAATTAAATGCACTGCCTCCAAATTTGTTGGGCGTAAAATATAGCGATGTAAATTACCTGGAAGATGTTTTGTTAATAAAAGGATGGCGTAAATATAAATGGCCTGAAGAAAGGGACTCAAATTCAGATTATGAAAGGCAAATTTCTGAATACGAATATTCTGGTCAGATCAGCAAAAATAAAAAGCTTTTAAATAAAGCAGTTTCAATTAATACCATTGCTGCAAATAACATCAATTCTTTTGAAACCGACAGCGTTGGACATTTTTCATTACCCGCACATGCGCTTTTAACTGAAGATAAAGTTAAGATTTGGCTTAATGTGGGTGAGAAAAATTATCTCGATTATACTGTTAAGTTAAATGATCCTTCAGTAGAAATAAAATTATATCAAAAGAATCTGAGTTATAAAGAAAACTCGGTTAAAATGAATGTAATGCCTTCTATTTCGGAGGGCATTAATTCTTTGGCTGGCATAAAATTGAATGAAGTAATAATTAAAAAAACTAAGGATAATGATATTGGATTCGCAAAAGGAACCTTTGGTGTTAACCGATGTGGAGATTATGTTTGCGTAGCTAATATATTAAATTGTCAAAATCACGGAATCGGAACTATGCCCATTAAGGGTAAAAGCTATTTTTCAAATGGAAGGACGGTTGTTTATGCGGGTTGTAGTGAAGTTGAAAGTAAACCAAATTTTGTTGTTTTAAAAAACATTAATGTGCCAAAAGAATTTTACGTTTCAGATTTAACGAATAAAAATGAACCTATAAACTTTGCAACTGTATATTGGAATTATCAATTTCAAATAAACAAGAAAGAAAAAGTTCCTTTAAAATTTACCACAGGAGATTTAACAGGTGATTTCAGTCTAATTATACAAGGTATTTCAGGAAATGGTGTAGTTTATGGAGAAAAGACAATCAGTATTAAAAAGCCATAAAAAAAGCTCTGATTTTCATCAGAGCTTTTTACTAATATGATTTTCTTTAAAACCTAACACCAAAAGTTAAAAACACATTATCTGCGCTATTTTTTAAATTGGCTGTTGGTCCAGCACCTGTAAAATTAAAATCAGGATAATCTGAAGAAATGGTATAAGGAGAATTTGTAGAATCCCACTTTGTGTGTCTGTAAGTAACATCCAAAGAATAATTATCAAAACGGTAGCCTAAACCCCCACTATATGATTGTGTAGTAAAATCTAAATTTTTATATGGAGAACCTGAATATGAATATCCACCTCTAACCATAAATTGATCTACAACCTTTAATTCCAAACCAGCTCTGTAGTTAAAGTTTCCTTTATAAAGAGCAGCAATATCGCGATTGGTGTTAGTTTCCTCGCTCGTAAAATTAGACGAGAAATGAATACTACTGTAATCTACATACTCAACATCAGCCGTAATTAAACCACTGTTACCCAAAATGTAAGCTGCACCGCCACTCACTTTGTATGGTGTTCTTAGGCTATATTCTGAATTGTAATTTGATAATGGGTTGGTGTATTCAGGAATGTTCGTCCCATCTGCTCTTTTAAATTTAGTATTTAAGTTTTCAGAGAAATTATCAGTTAAACTATACCAGGTTGGTGTAGTGAAATTTAATCCTAATCTCAACTCGTTAACTGGTTTATAGATTAAACCAAGCTTAGCATTAACACCATTACCTTTTGTTTGTTGTATAGAGTTATAGCCAAAACTATAAGTACCATTTAAAAAAGTAGGGTCTTGTGCTGGAAAAGTTCTATTATTTCCACTTTCAGTAAAAGCAATATCAGAAGTATAATTGATATTGGTTAGCCCTAATGAAACACCAAGATATAATTTGTTGCCATAATTGCCAGCCATACCAATGTTTACTTCAGATTGAGATCCTGAACGAGTAATCGTGTTCTGTTGAGAGTTATTTGTAGCGGTCGTAGGAAAATAACCAGCAGGATCATACTCTATCAAAAAATTGCTATAAGCCATATCTTCTAGCGAACCTTGAATAAGATTAGCTGGCGCGGTATTGCCTGCAATATTAGCAAAGTAATCAGCCATCGAACTGCTGGCATTTTTTCCTCCGTAAGTAATGTTCTGGTTAAAGTTATTAGTTTTGTTATAACCGATACCAAAATTTACGCTTACCCATCCATCATTAAGGTTAGAACCCTTTGCTTTATTTACTGGCGAATAAAAAACGGCACCAACTTGGTTTATGCCCGCTTTACTTTTTTTATCAGATAAGCTGTTGCCTAAATATTCAGATCCAACTTTAAAGTTGTTGAATTCTGGCGTAAAAGTAAATTCAGATTTTGTGAAAAAACCTAATCCTGCAGGATTACCAGACAAAGAACTAATATCTCCTCCTAATGCTGTTTGTGCCCCACCTAAGCCTCTAAAACGGGCTGTTGTTCCTTGTTCAGGCTGCGAGAAACGTAATACATCGCTGGTATATTGGGCATATAAAGAATTGCTGGCAAGAACTATCCCTGCCACAATAAAAATTGATCTGAGTTTCATTTTATAGAATGTGTGTATGTGCTAAATTATCTTCCGCCGCCTCTTGTTGGTCTTCCACCGCCGCCTCCGCCGCCACTAGAGCTACCGCCACCGCTACTTCCTGATGATTGAGGAGGAGGGCTATAGCTACCACGATCAGGTCTGCTAGAAGGTTGTACCTGTTGCGTTTGAGGTTGTGGTCTGTAACTATCATCTCTGGATGGTCTTGCGCCTACACGGCCTTGTCCATTATTAACTGGAGCACCATTATTACCATTCGACCATCTTTCTGGTCTACCAGAATTGTTAGTAGATACTGCTGGTCTTCCATAGTTTCCACTTATACCAGAAGGTCTGGATCCATTATTTCCATAAGAACCACGATTATCGCCATCTCTGTTTGGTCTTGGTCTGCTGTTTCTATTGGTATATGAACCACCAAAGCCGCCACCGTAGTAACCACCTCCGTATCCATAACCGCCACCATAAAATCCACCGCCCCAACCAAAACGGTCGTAGTATGAATTTATTCCCCATCCAGAATACCAAGGATTATACCCAAAATATCCATAGTTGTATGGGTTGTTCCAGATGCTACCATAGCCAAAGCCACCGCCCCAACCGAATCCACCTCCCCAACCAAAACCACTATTCCATCCTAAGCCGTATCCGTTATTCCAGCCACCTGCGCCGTAACCTAAAAAGTTTGTATTTCCGTAGCTATTGCCGTAATAATAATTATCGTAGTAAGGATCGTAATACCCTCTCCAACTATATCCATTAGAAAAGCGACTTATCCTGGAAGAATAGTCCATATCGTAATATGGATTACTGGTTCCATAATATTCGTCATATTCCTGGTCGTTTTGGGCATATTGTTGTTGCTGTGGGGCAGGAGCACGGTATTCTACTTCCCTTGCTTTAGCCACAGTGTTGTAAACATCATCATTAGCATTGCTTTGAGCCAATTTTGATGTCGAACATGAAGCAACCAACCCAGCGGCTGCTATCATTACGATGGGTAAAAATTTAATTGGTTTCATTGTGTTTATAATTAGTTGTGTGTGTTAAATTTTAATAAAAACATTTTCAAAAAATGTTAAAACCTTTAATAATTATCATTTTCAAATTAATGACTTGAGTTGATAATCGTTTTGTAGGCATAAATTTATAAATTTGTGGCTTAATTTCACATTATTTAACATACAATTTACGTTCCAAATACATAACATGAGCAAAGAAATTACAAGCAGAGCAGCAGATTATTCACAATGGTACAATGATATCGTAATAAAGGCCGATTTAGCAGAGCATTCTGCCGTACGTGGTTGTATGGTTATAAAGCCGAATGGTTACGCAATATGGGAAAAAATGCAGGCCGTTTTAGATAAAATGTTTAAAGATACTGGTCATCAAAATGCTTACTTTCCTTTGTTCATCCCTAAGTCATTTTTTTCTAAAGAAGCATCTCATGTAGAGGGCTTTGCAACAGAATGTGCAGTTGTAACACACTATCGTTTAAAAAATGATGGAAATGGTAATATTGTTGTTGATGAAGCTGCAAAATTGGAAGAAGAGCTAATTGTTCGTCCAACTTCTGAAACCATTATATGGAATACTTATAGAGGGTGGATTCAGTCGTATCGCGATTTGCCAATTTTAATTAATCAGTGGGCTAATGTTGTTCGTTGGGAAATGCGTACACGATTATTTCTACGTACTGCTGAGTTTTTATGGCAGGAAGGACATACTGCCCATGCCACCTCTCAAGAGGCTATTGAAGAAACGGAACGTATGCTTCATATTTATGCAGATTTTGCCGAAAATTGGCTAGCAGTTCCTGTAATTCGCGGTAAAAAAACTGCTAACGAACGTTTTGCTGGTGCATTAGATACTTATTGTATTGAAGCTTTAATGCAAGACGGTAAAGCATTACAAGCTGGAACTTCACACTTTTTAGGTCAAAATTTTGCTAAAGCATTTGATGTTAAATTTACAGGTAAGGATGGAAAATTAGATCATGTTTGGGCTTCTTCATGGGGCGTTTCTACTCGTTTAATGGGGGCTTTAATTATGGCGCACAGCGATGATTCTGGTTTAATTATCCCACCTAAATTAGCGCCAATACAAGTTGTAATTGTTCCTATTTACAAAGGAGATGAGGATTTAGCCAAAATTACAGCTTATGTTAACGAATTAACGATGAGGTTGAAAGGCTTAGGCGTTTCGGTTAAATATGATGATAGAGATACACAACGCCCTGGATTTAAGTTTGCAGATTATGAATTAAAAGGTGTTCCTGTTCGTATTGCTATTGGAGGCCGAGATTTAGAAAATAAAACAGTAGAAATAGCTCGTAGAGACACAAAATTAAAACAAACCGTACCACAAGAGGGATTGGATATTTACATTGTTAAATTGTTGGAAGATATTCAAACAGCGATGTTTAATAAAGCTTTAGCTTATAGAGATGAACATATCACTGAGGCAAATAGTTATGAAGAGTTTAAAACTTTGCTTGATGAAAAAGCAGGTTTCATATCTGCCCATTGGGATGGAACGCCAGAAACCGAGCAAAAAATAAAAGAAGAAACTAAGGCTACCATTCGTTGTATTCCGTTAGATAATAAACTGGAAGATGGTGTTTGCATTTATTCAGGTAAACCTTCAATTCAACGCGTATTATTTGCCCGAGCTTACTAGATTTTAGAAAAGCATTAGTATAATTTTTAACCATCTTTCGCTAAAAAAGAGCTGGTTTTTTTAGATCTATAAATTGAAATATTAATGTAAAAAGGTCGAGATAAGGTAAAGGATTTAAAATCTTATCTCGATACTTGACATTCACACATTGATTTTATTAAAATGAAATTTGCAACAAAAGCTATACACGCGGGTCAGGAACCTGATCCAACAACTGGTGCAGTAATGACACCGATATATCAAACTTCTACTTATTGGCAAAAATCGCCAGGCGATAATAAAGGTTATGAGTATTCAAGAGGTACAAACCCAACTCGTAAAGCGTTAGAAGATTGTTTGGCTGCTCTTGAAAATGCAAAATATGGTTTAGCATTTTCTAGTGGAATGGGTGCTACAGATGCGGTTTTAAAATTATTGCAACCTGGCGATGAAGTAATTACTGGAAACGATTTATATGGAGGTTCTTACAGGATTTTTACTAAAATCTTCACGAAATACGGCATAAAATTTCATTTCTTAGATTTATCTAAGCCCGAAAATATGCTTCCATATATCAATGATAAAACTAAATTGGTTTGGATTGAAACCCCAACAAACCCAACCATGCAGATTATTGATATAGAAGGTATTGCTAAAATCACAAAAGAGAAAAATTTAATTTTAACCGTTGATAATACTTTTGCTTCTCCATATTTGCAAAACCCTATAGATTTAGGTGCAGACATTGTAATGCATTCGGTTACAAAATACATTGGCGGGCATTCGGACGTGGTTATGGGTGCTTTAGTTACCAGCGATGAGCAATTGTATAAAGACCTTTGGTTTATTTACAACGCGTGTGGCGCAACGCCAGGGCCACAAGATTCATTCTTGGTTTTAAGAGGTATTAAAACATTGCACCTTCGTATGAAAGCACATTGCGAAAACGGAGAAAAAATAGCTCATTATTTAAAAAATCATCCAAAAGTCGATAAAATTTACTGGCCTGGTTTTGAAGATCACCCTAATCACGATGTTGCTAAAAAGCAAATGCGTGGCTTCGGTGGAATGATTTCGATTACCTTAAAAGGAGCTGATTTACAAGAAACTTTTAGAATTTCATCAAATTTTAAAGTTTTCACTTTGGCCGAATCTTTAGGTGGCGTAGAGTCGTTAATTAATCACCCCGCAACAATGACTCATGGTTCTATTCCGAAAGAAGAACGTGAAAAAGTTGGTGTTACTGATAACTTATTGCGTTTAAGCGTTGGTGTTGAAGATATCGACGATTTGCTTGAAGATTTAGAAAACGCTTTAAAATAAAAATATTAATTTCTTAAAATCCGATGATTAAATGGTTTTTACTGTTTAATTATCGGATTATTTTTTTCAATACAAATGGACTTTTTAGACCTTAAAAATTTTCTTGATGCTAAAGTTGAGCAATATAATAAGCCCAACTTTATTGAAAACGATCCCATTTGTATTCCACATTTATTTACCCAGAAACAAGATATCGAAATAGCTGGTTTCTTTGCTTCAATTTTAGCTTGGGGACAGCGTAAAACCATCATTAATAAATGTAAAGAGCTATTAAATCGTATGGATAATGCACCTTACGATTTTGTTCTGAACCATAAAGATGACGATTTAAAACGGTTATTGAATTTTAAACACAGAACCTTTAACGATACAGATTTACTGTACTTTATATCTTTTTTTAAATATCATTATACAAATTACGATAGTTTGGAAAATGCCTTTCTTCCAAATAACGGCGTTTTTTTGAATGATTATTATGAGTCTGCTTCGAGTGTTAATGCAATGGTCGCTGCTTCTGAAGTTTGTTTGTCTTCCGGGTTTAGTTTTACTATCGAACAGGCGTTAAATCATTTTAGGCAATATTTTTTCGCTCTTGAAGATTTTCCACATCGTACAAAAAAACATATTTCATCTCCACAGCAAAAATCTACCTGCAAACGTTTAAATATGTTTTTACGGTGGATGGTTCGAGCCGATGATAAAGGCGTTGATTTTGGTATTTGGAATATTTTAAAACCATCCGATTTAATTTGTCCTTGCGATGTGCATGTAGATCGGGTAGGCCGTTTGCTCGGCTTAATTAACCGCAAGCAAACTGATTGGCTTACGGCTATAGAATTAACTAATAATCTAAAGTCATTTGATAATAGTGATCCAGTAAAATATGATTTTGCCCTTTTTGGTTTAGGTGTAGAAAAAATATTATAGATCATTATTTTACATTTCGTTATTTCTGCATTGTAAGTATATTTACATGTAATACTTTAGATCACTCCCTATTTTAATAATATGATTCTAGTTAATTTATCTGATGAAAATCGATGGAAGGACTATAATAATTTTTCTCCTCTAATTTCAATATTTAAACAATTTCATCCCCTAAATCGAGAAATTGAACGTCTTATTAACGAGCAGACCTTTCCAGTAAGTTTTAAAAAAAATAAATTTCTTGTTTCACCCGTCGATCGTAATAATTATCTCTTTTTAATTGTGAAAGGTGTTGTGCGCAGCTATATTAAAGATGATAAAACAGAAATCACCACCTGGATGGCCAAAGAGAACGAGGTTGTAGGTACAATTCGAAACTTGTGGCTTGAAGGAGGATCAGAAGAATATCTTCAGGCAATAGAGGATGTCGATTTAATTGCTATTCCACATACACTTTCTGATTATTTGTATGATAATTTCCCTGAGGCCAATATTGTAGGGCGTAAAATGATGGAATTATATTATAGAACTGCTGAAGAACGAGCTTATTTGTGTCGAATATCTTCTGCCGAGAAAAGGTATAAAAGATTTTTAATTTCTTTTCCTGGTTTGGTCAATCGAGTGTCTTTAAAATATATTGCATCTTTTCTGGCTATAAGATTAGAAACTTTAAGTCGCATTCGTGCTAAACTGTAAGCTTCTTTTTCTTTAATCGGCTATCTTGTTAGAATTGTTGCATTTTGTCTTTTTAAGCTATTCTAAAAATCGGAGCATATGAGTTTTAGTATCGTAAATACGATTTTTATTGCGAATTAATCATTTATAAATCTAAATATTAGCGTTATCCTCGATATTACAATTGAAATTTAAATAATCAGAGAACTTACTTTGATTTTACAAAAACTGAGACTATCTCGATATAGATTATACGCTGTTTTTTATGACAAATGTCAAAACTTTTCTAATATTCTATATGTTAAAAAAGTGATATTGCTTTTAACATATTTAATTATATATGTACATTTACAAATACAAACTTAAGAAACTAAAAAGTCCGATTACGAAATTGAAAACTACTGCGTCGTAATAATGTAACTATTGCCTATTTCATCCCCAATATCCAAACAATGAAGACAAAAAATACTGTAAGTACATTCTCTGTACTTATTGCTGATGATCATGAGATCATTCGCCGAGGTTTGAAAAATCTTATTTCAGACTACTGGACTGGTGTTCAGGTTCTTAACGCTTCCACTATGGAGCAAGCTTTAACCGAAGTTGAAAAATCTCCAAGTTTAATTATTATAGATGTAAACTTACCTGGAGGTAATAATTTAAAAGTAATTGATCAAATTAAATTAGTGCAACCTAATGCTAAAATTTTAGTGTTTTCTTCACTTAATGAGAATATATACGCCGTTCCTTATTTAAAATCAGGTGCATCTGGTTATTTGACTAAGAATGCTGAAGAATCTGAAATTGTTACAGCAATTACTACAATTTTAGCTGGAAGCAGATATTCAAGCAGAAATGTAAAAGAAAATATGTTTAATAGCATATTGGGAAATGATGCAGATAATCCTTTCACAAAATTATCTGGAAGAGAATTAGAGGTTGCAGAATTGCTAACCAAAGGTATTGGCGTTCTGGAGATTTCAAATCAGTTGGGTTTACAAATGGGTACGGTGAGTACATACAAATTAAGGCTTTTTCAGAAACTTAAAATTAAAAGTATAATAGAATTAGCTGAAAAAATGAGTATCTACGAAAAATAATTTCCACCTAAATTATATAAAAAAGAGTTTACCAAAAGTAAGCTCTTTTTTATTTTATTATCATTTTTCTTTATTCTTGTTCGTAGTTCCTGCACCATCTTTTCCCGATTCATTGGGTGTTTTTCCTGCTTCACCAAACTTATCTGATGCACCCTTGCCGTTTTGATCAAACGTTGCCTTTTCTTTTGAGGTTCCTGATGTCTTTTTATCCTGCCCTTTTTTATGATTTTTATTTTCCATAACTGATGTGTTTTATTAGAATAAACAATCTGGAAGCTTTAAAAGTTTTTATAACTAAAAATGTTAGTATTTTGTTGATAAAATAATTAGCAATCAAAATTAAAAACTAATAATTTTAGTAAATTTGTTTGTTAGTTATGATGATTATGCAGCAGGATAAACATATTATTCATATGGATCAGGATGCTTTTTTTGTATCCGTAGAGTTAAAGAAAAACCCAGAACTTATTGGAAAAGCTGTTATTGTAGGCGGTAACTCTGATCGGGGTGTAGTTACTTCGTGCAGTTATGAAGCACGAAAATTTGGTGTGCACGCCGCTATGCCAGGTCGAACCGCAAAGCTATTGTGTCCGCAAGCGATCTTTGTTAAAGGTAATATGGATGATTATTCAAAAGCCTCTCACGAAATTACAGAAATCATAGCGCAACGTGTTCCGCTATTTGAAAAGGCAAGCATCGACGAGCATTATATCGATATGACAGGCATGGATAAGTTTTTTGGTTGTATGAAGTTTGCGTCAGAATTAAGGCAAACCATTATTAAGGAAACTGGATTACCGATCTCTTTTGGCTTATCTGTTAATAAAACAGTTGCTAAAGTTGTAACTAACGAATGTAAGCCAAATGGAGAAATGGAAATTCCTTTTCCTGAAGTTCGCCCTTTTTTAAATCCTTTATCTGTACATAAAATTCCTGGTATCGGCCAGGCTACTTATCGAAAGTTAAGCGAAATGGGGGTTCGGAAAATTGAAACATTAGCCGAAATTCCTCAAGAATTAATGTTTAAAATTTTGGGTGATCATGGATTAAATCTTTTGCAAAAGGCGCATGGCATAGATTTTTCGCCTGTTGTTCCTTATCGTGAAAGAAAATCGATCGGAACACAAACTACCTTTGAAAACGATAGTATGGATATTAATAAAATGAAAGCCATATTAACGGGAATGGTTACTAACTTAACATTCGAACTGCGTAGCCAGCAGAAACTCACCGCCTGTATTACAGTTACTATTCGGTATTCTAATTTCGAAACGGTAACTCAACAGGCCCGAATTCCTTATACAGCATTAGATTCTTTTCTGATTACGAAAGCTCATGATTTATTTAAAAAATTATATAGTAAGCGAATGCTACTGCGATTAATTGGTGTTAAACTTTCTCATTTGGTTAGTGGTTTCGAGCAAATTGGTTTATACCATACTTCAGAGGAGGAGTATGATTTATATCAGGCAATGGATAAAGTGAGGCAGAGTTATGGTGTAGAATCGGTAGTGAAGGCTTGTATTGTAAATAAACCTCAAAGAGATGATAATGGAAAGGTTATTAAATATAATCCTCGTAAAAAAAGACCAGACGAAAATAATAAAGAAGAAGAACGGAAAAAATCAAGAATCAGAACTTTTATCAATTCCGATGTTTCATCTGTAAATAAACCAACCGATAGCTAAATGTTTTTGAATGTACATTCATCGTATAGTTTAAAATATGGTACAATGAATATTGCATCCATAATAGCGCAAGCCCGTGCTTTAAATATTCATCAATTGGTATTAACCGATATTAATAATTCTACGGGTGCTATAGAATTTATTAGAGAATGTATAAAGCAAAGTATTTTTAAAGAAGCTGATGATGTGCAGGAAGGAAATATTCCTTACAACTTAAAGCCAGTTGCTGGCATTGAATTTAGAAGAGACAATCAGCTACTTTATTTTGGAATTGCCAGTAATAAAGAGGGAATGCGTGAGCTTAATGAATTTTTAAGTTACCATAATATTCATAATGTTCCCTTGCCCTACAGCGCACCAGAATTTAAGAATGTATTTGTTGTGTATCCTTTTACAAAAGATTTTAATCGGAAATTAGCTTCTAACGAATTTGTTGGCATCCGAAATACTCAATTAAACCATCTTTACAAACACTCGTTGCTTCAACAGAAGCATAAGTTAGTTGTTTGGCACCCAGTTACTGTGTCTGATAAAATTACCTACAGACTGCACGAATACTTGCGTGCAATAGATTTAAACACACTTTTAACCAAAGTGCCTGATGACTTTAAATGTTCGAAAAATGAATTTTTGATTCCAGAAAATGAGTTGAAGATTTGCTTTAAAGATTATTCATTCATTTTAGAAAATACGCAGAAACTGATTGATAATTGCGATTTGTCAGTATATTTTGAGCCTGTAATTCAATCGAAAAATCGCTTTGCTTATACAAAAGAAGGTGCCGAATTTGATAAAGTTTTATTACGAAGAATTGCTTATAAAGGCTTAGCCTATCGGTATGGAAAAGATAATACCATTGCGTTAGCGCGCTTGGAAAAAGAATTGCGTATTATCGAATTCAAAAAATATTGTGCTTACTTTTTAATCACCTTCGATATTGTTCGTTATGCAATGGGTCGGTGTAAATTTTATCATGTTGGTCGTGGTTCTGGAGCAAATAGCATAGTTGCTTATTGCCTGCGTATAACCGATGTAGATCCAATTGATTTGGATTTGTATTTCGAACGGTTTTTACATGAAAAAAGAACCAGTCCACCCGATTTTGATATCGATTTTTCTTGGGATGAACGCGAAACCATTCAGAAATACATCTTTAAAAAGTATCCCTACTGGCATGTTGCGTTTTTGGGTACGATGAGTACGTTTAAAGATCGGGCAATTATTCGCGAAATTGGTAAGGTTTTAGGTTTGGCAAAAGATGAGATAGATAGTTTTAGCGACCAAACAAAAGAATGGCAGAATTTACAAAACCCAACTTATAAGAAGATAAAAAATGTACACAACAGAATGCGTGAAATGCCTAATCAGCGTTCGATTCATGCTGGTGGAATTCTAATTTCTGAAGAGCCGATAACTTATTATACTGCTTTAGATTTACCACCAAAAGGTTTTCCAACTGTGCAATGGGATATGTATGAGGCTGAATTAATTGGTTACGAAAAGTTCGATATTTTAAGCCAAAGGGGTATTGGGCACATCCGTGAAGCGGTTCAGTTGATCGCAAAAAATAAAGGAGATATTGTTGATATACACGATTTTAAAACATTTAAAAAAGACCCAAAATTAAATGGTATTTTAAAAGAAGGACAGCCAATTGGCTGTTTTTACATAGAATCGCCAGCTATGCGCCAGTTACTTAAAAAACTTAAATGCGAAAACTATTTAACGCTTGTGGCAGCTAGTTCCATTATACGTCCTGGAGTTGCCAGTTCAGGGATGATGAAAGCTTTTATAGAACGTTATCATGAGCCCGATAAGGTTGTGTATTTATGTGAAGAGATGAAAGAGCAACTTAAGGAAACTTATGGTGTTATGGTTTATCAAGAAGATGTGATTAAAGTTTGCCATTACTTTGCGGGTTTAGATTTGGCCGATTCAGACGTTTTACGAAAAGCGATGAGTGGGAAATATCGCTCTAAATTGGCTTTTGATGAACTAGTAAATAAATTTTTTGTTTCGGCAAGAGCACAAGGCCATTCGCATGAGTTGGTTACTGAGGTTTGGCGGCAAATTTCTTCTTTTGCTGGTTACAGTTTTTCGAAAGCACACTCCGCATCATTTGCGGTAGAAAGTTATCAAAGTTTATACCTTAAAACATACTATCCGAAAGAATTTATGGTAGCCGTATTAAATAATTATGGCGGCTTCTATAGTCGATGGGTTTATGTTCACGAACTCCAAAAAACTGGCGCCAAGGTACATTTGCCTTGCGTAAATAATAGTGATGTGGTGGTCAATATTAAGGGAGATGAAGCTTATTTGGGTTTTATCGGTATTCAAGGTTTAGAAAGCAAGTTCATCGAGATTATTCCAGCTGAACGAGAAATAAATGGTAATTATCTGGATTTAGAGCAATTTGTAAAGCGTACTCAAATTACTTTGGAACAGGCTATTCTGCTAATTCGTTTAGGTGCTTTAAGATTTACAGGAAAGGATAAAAAAATGTTGTTGTGGGATATTTACACTTATTTAGGCCATAAGCAGAAGAAACTTAACCATGCCGAGCTATTTAACATCGAGCACAAATCGTATAGTTTGCCACATTTAGAAAACTCACAAATAGAAGATGCTTATAATGAGTTAGAGCTTTTAGGTTATCCTTTAAATTTTAATATGTTCGATTTTTTGAAAACAAGTTATCGAGGTAATGTAATGGCTGCTGATTTAAACAATCATGTTGGCGAAACCGTAAAAATGGTTGGCAATTATGTATGCGAAAAAACGGTGCACACCATTAAAAATACTAAGATGTGGTTCGGTACTTTTTTAGATGCAAATGGCGATTTTTTCGACACCACACATTTTCCGAACACAACACCTATGTATCCTTTTAAAGGAAAAGGATGTTATTTGATTCTGGGGAAAGTGGTTGAGGATTTTAGTTTTCCAAGCATTGAGGTTTTGAAATTCGCTAAACTCGACATCCATTTAAACCCTGTAGCTTTTGATTAAATAATAGAATATGGAAATAAATTTGAAAAAGGAAAGGTATTCAATAGTTGTTTATCCTCACAAAGAAATCATTGGTAAAGTAAAAATCATGAAAGATAAATTGGCTCACGGTGTAGGCAATTATAAAAGTCGAAATTCGGAAGCACACATGACTATTGTAGAATTTGTGCTGATCCAAATGAATTTATTTTTTATAAATTTTATCTAAAGAACTTTTGCTTTTATCAAAAACCTGAGTATATTTTATTCAATAAAATACTATTATCTGAACAAAGCCAAGCGCTTATTTTACTCCCCGCCATTGAGTCAAAAGTATACTTAAGGGATTTATTAAAGAATTTTAGGAGAGGTTTAAAGTATATGAATGTCACTAATGGATCAGCGGCTCATATATCAATCGGGAGAGAATTAAATCCAACTCAAATAGATGCTGCAAATCATATTTTTAGTGAAGTAAATTTAGATTTCAACTGCGAAAAGATAGCGATTAGAAAATAAAATTCGTCAATTAAACAGTTTGAAGTTATCTATGAATTTTATTTTCTAGGAAACCCACCAGTTGATGGACAACTTTCTTTGTTTCAATAAAATTGATTAGCTGATTAGAGGAGTTAATCGGCTTATTATTTAGCTGTTTTTGAAACGAATAAAATATTTTTATTTATTTTTAAGCATGATTCATTTTAAAGCAGAAATAGAACGTTTCGAGCAAATGGGCGAAAAAACTGGCTGGAGTTATGTTTTTATTCCAGCAACAAAAGCCAATCAAATTAAACCAGAATGTAAAACATCCTTTAGGGTTAAAGGCAAAATCGATAATGTTGAAATCGCAGGAATGGCAACGATGCCAATGGGAGAGGGTGATTTTATAATTGCCCTTCGAAGCGAGCTGAGAAAGCAATTAGGTAAAGAAGCAGGAGCTGCTGTAGAAATCTATCTCGAAGAAGATAAGAATTTTAAAATTGATATGCCTGAAGATTTAGAAATGTGCTTAATTGACGAAGAGCATTTGATGTCAACTTTTTTATCATTTGCAAAATCGAACCAAAATTATTTCATTAAATGGATTAACGAGGCTAAAACAGAAGTAACCAGAACAAAAAGATTAGCCATGACCGTAACTGCGATGTATAAAAAGCAAGATTTTGGTGCAATGATAAGAGAAAGTAAAGCGAATAAGTAATTACCTTTTATAATTTCTAAACCAACTATTAACCTTCATTTGGATAACACCAAGAAAAGCTTCTCTGAAGATTTTAGTGCTCATTTTTGAAGTTCCTTCTGTTCTATCCGTGAAAATAATTGGAACTTCTACAACTTTAAAACCAAATTTTATTGCAGTAAACTTCATCTCAATTTGAAAGGCATAACCCACAAATTTAATTTTGTTTAATGGAATGGTTTCTAAAACTATTTTTCGGTAACATTTAAAGCCTGCTGTAGCATCCTGAATGTTAATTCGGGTAATTAACCGAACATACATTGATGCAAAGTACGACATTAATACCCTTCCCATCGGCCAGTTTACAACATTCACTCCTTTAACATAACGAGAACCCACAGCCACATCAGCACCATTAACACAAGCTTCTCTTAAGCGAACTAAATCATCAGGGTTATGAGAAAAATCAGCATCCATTTCAAAAATATATGGATAATCTCTTTGTAAAGCCCAGTTAAAGCCATAAATGTAGGCTGTACCTAAACCTTGTTTTCCAGAACGTTCCTGGATAAATAAATGTCCAGAGTATTCTGCTTGTAACGATTTTACAATATCTGCAGTGCCATCTGGCGATCCATCATCAATAATTAAAACGTGAAAAGGTTGAGTTAAAGAAAATACCTTTCGGATAATTTTTTCAATATTTTCCTTTTCGTTGTAAGTGGGTATGATGACTAAACTATCGGACACGTTGTGATGTAAATTTAATTTGTTTGTGCGCTTCGCTTTTCGCTTAAAGTGGCACGAAAGTAAATATTTAAAGTGAAAAAACCCGTATCAATAGGCTTGATACGGGTTAAAATCTGTTAAAATGGCGTTTATCTTACTTCAGCCATTAATTTTTTAATCAATTGAGAAAAGATAATTAAAGCCAAGCCAGCAATTAAAGAATATAAGGCAAGCGATTTGTAACCTTCAGTATAGGCAATTAATTTAGTTGGCAAGGATGCATTGTCGATACTCGACATTTCTGCACCTAATTTACCAGCTGCTAGTTGTCCGAAGGCACTAAACAAAAACCACAAACCCATCATCATACCAAACATTTTCTTTGGAGAAAGTTTCGTGATAATCGACATTCCAATTGGTCCGATACACAACTCGCCTAAAGTAAGCAACAAATATGCGAAGGTGAAAACATTCAAAGAACTGATACCTTGCACATTTGCAAAAAATCTTGTGGCGTAAAAAACATAAAAACTTGCTGCTAATAAAATGAAGCCCAAACCAAATTTTACAACCGTATTTGGTTCGATCTTGCGTTTATATAATCCTAACCACAAAATACCAATAATCGGACTGAATACAATAACGAAAAATGAGTTTACGCTATTGTTAACCACATTAGGATCGATGTTAAAGAATAGAATTTTATGGTCAAGGTTATCTTTTGCAAAAAGCGACAATGAACCGCCACTTTGCTCGGATATAGCCATAAAAATGAAATAACAAAAGATGAAAACAAAGGCAGCCAATAGTTTATATTGTGCTTTTTTATCTTTTATTTTTATGGTTTCAAATAAGAAATAGACTAAAGCTACAACACCAATTGTGTACATGAAATAATCGGTGTATGCTGTATTTCTAACCATTATAAAAATTAATGGTATACATAACAATGAGCCAACATAAGTAGCTATTTCGTAAGTTTTCTGTTTAGTTTTTGCTAGGTGTAAAAGTGGCGAGATACCAATCGGACCTAGGTGTTTTTTTGTGAAAATAAATGTTCCTAAACCAAATGCCATTACAAGTGCAGCCGATAAGAAACATAAATGCCAGCTATAATATTTACCTAAATAAATGCACAATGCGCCACCTAATAAGCCACCAACATTAATCCCCGCATAAAATAACCCATAACCAGCATCTCTTCTGTTATCATTTTCGTGATACAATTCGCCAACCATTGATGAAATATTCGGTTTGAAAAAACCAGTACCAATAATGGATAGCGTTATACCAATATAAAATAAATCGTGAGGAGAAAAGGCCAGAATAAGATTTCCAATAATCATTAAAGAACCGCCCCAGAAAAGTGATTTTCTAAAACCTAAAATCTTATCGGCAAATATTCCACCAATAAATGTAAAAGCGTAAACAAAAGCTTGAATTGCGCCATATTGCAAATTCGATTTCTGATCACTTAAACCTAATTGGTCTACCATGAAAAATGCTAAAACACCTCTCATTCCATAGAAACAGAAACGTTCCCACATTTCTACTAAAGATAAATACCATAGTTGCTTTGGATATTTACCTTCGAAATTCTGAATTTCTTCTACTGTAATTGCTTTTTCCGAACTTAGATTCATTTTACTTAACCCCGTGCATTAGTTTTTTAATAATTGGATGTAAGGCTGCGATTAATAAACCAGCAACCATTGGAATGATAGTAAATATTAAGAAAAATGTTGTTAAGCTATATTTATGAGTAATTTCTTCAATCATACTTCCAGATACGCCAGCTAATTTATTACCCATTGCAAGGAACAAATAGTACACGCCAAACATAAAACCTATCCATTTTGCAGGAACAAGTTTACTAACATACGAAAGTCCTACAGGAGAAATACAAAGCTCACCTAGAGTATGAAACAGGTAAGCAAATACCAACCAAGCCATGCTAACTTTTATATCGGGTGATGTAATTGCAGTTGAACCGTAAGCTAAAAAGCCAAATCCTATACCAAGTAATACTAAACCTAATCCAAACTTTAAAGGACCAGGAAGATTGTATTTACTTTCCCACCATTTCGAAAATACAGGTGCAAAGCATATAATAAACAAAGAGTTTAAAATGTTAAACCACGAAGCTGCAATTTCAGTAGTGTTGGCAGAAAATTCACGTTCAACTTTCCATAATACAATACCCCATATAATTATGAAACTAGTAGCTAGTATTAAATTACCGAGTTTATATTTTGAAATAGTTTGCGAAAAGAGTTTAATCAAAACATAAGAAATAATACCTAACGGAACAATAGTTAAAAGGGCATCAACTATTTTAAAAGTTAAGCCAGCGCTTCCTGTTAAAATCCTTGTGGTATTTTCTTTTGCAAAAATCGTCATACTTCCACCAGCCTGTTCGAAAGCTGCCCAAAAGAAAACGGTGAAGATCGAGAATATAAATACAACAATTAAACGATCTCTAACAATATTGGACGGAAGTTTTTCTTCTTTAATTTCTGTTGAATCAGCATTTTGTAATGCCTGTAATTTTTTTTCTTCTTTAGGAAGTAAGCCAATACTACCAAAAATGTTTTTTGTGAAATAAAATTGCAACATTCCTAGAAACATGAAAATACCTGCTAGTCCAAAGCCCCAGCTCCAAGAAATTTTTTCACCTATATAACCACAAATCATGATACCTAAAAATGCACCTGCATTAACGCCCATATAAAAGATAGAATAGGCTCCATCTTTCTTCTCTGGATGATCTTTGTAAATTTTAGATACAATTGAAGTCATGTTTGGTTTAAATAAGCCATTACCTAACATTAAGCAGCCTAAACCGATATATAAAAATGTTGGTGTTTCTATCGCCATACTTGCATGACCAATAGTCATAATTAAAGCACCTAGAATTACCGCCCATCGGTAACCTAACAATCTATCGGCAATTAAACCACCAATAACAGGTGTAAGATATACGCCCATTGTGTAAGTTCCATATAAAGAAAGAGCATCAGCCTTGCTCCATTCCCAACCTCCAGCAGCAATAGTAGATGTAAGAAATAAAACTAATAGTGCCCGCATACCATAGTACGAAAATCTTTCCCACATTTCGGTAAAGAAAAGCACGAATAATCCTGCAGGATGACCCAATACCTTACTGCTAAAGAAATCGTCTTTAGTTTGAATAGATGTTTGCATAAAACATTTGTTTGTTTTAGTTTATGAATTCAGAATTTGTGTGTTGTTATGTTAGTTTAACAGCTCGCAATATAGTGAGGAGTGCGCATTCTAACAAATTTTTAAATTATGTGCAAAGTAATGAGGGATTTATGTTTGAGTAGAAATTAGAATTTTCTGATAGGTTTAACATTTTTACTTGGGTCTGCATATAATGCATCGCTTTGGTTGGCCTCATTTTTTAAAATAACATTTTCTTGAAATTTCAGTTTGCCTCCAATTACTTTGAAAGCATCGGTGCCGCCATCAGAACCATAAAATTGAAATCGACCCACCATTTCAGGATCAAAAGGAGTAAGGTGGTCAAAAACGATAAGCCCTGCATTTTTATCTGTTTTTAAAACCATTGCATTTTGCTTATTATATTCGAAAATTACACGGTTTTTGCCTTTAAAATCCTTTCCGTCAAATACAGGCATTCCAAAATTGGCGTTGTCTTTATTAAAAGAAAGGATTTCGATTACTTTTTTAGTCGTTTCTGCTGTATTTCCTTTCCAGCCTAATAGAACATAATAGGGCAATTTGCCTGAAGATACAACTGGAATGATTTCATAATATCTGGCCCCAAACCATTTTTGGTTACTTGTAATAATGTTCGAATCGCCGATATTATCCGTTTGGTCGATTAGTGGAAATAACTTTAATCCACCTTTGTTATTCATTTGGATAGCACCATAATAACGGTAAGTTCCGTTTTCCAATTGTACATACCAGGAAAGAGTTCTAAAAACCTGATCAGGAGATTTAATTACTGAAACCGTTTTTAACGAATCGAACGAATAATTAAAAGAATTCGGTTCTTTTAACGCTTCAACCAAAGTTTTAACAAACTTTCCATTTTCGGTAAGTTTGCTTTCATCACTTTGTGTTTTATAAATTATATTCGATATTTTGATTAAACTATCTTGAAAAACATCAAGTTTATTCGTTGATTGCTGAGCCTGAAGTTTAAAACTTATAAGGCTTATTAAAATTGCTAAATAAAATTTGATGTTTTTCATTAAAAGGATTTTATAATTTTTCAATTACCAAAGCGCTAGCGCCGCCACCGCCATTGCAGATGCCTGCGACACCGATTTTGCCATCATTTTGTTTCAGTACAGATAAAAGGGTAACTACAATTCTAGCGCCCGAAGCGCCAAGTGGATGACCTAAAGAAACAGCCCCTCCATTAACATTTACCTGATTATCATTAAGGTTTAATATTTGATTATTCGCAATTGAAACTACAGAAAATGCCTCATTAATTTCAAAGTAATCTACATTTTTGATATCGATATTAGCTTTTTGTAGAGCTAAAGGAATCGCTTTCGAAGGTGCGGTGGTAAACCATTCAGGCGCTTGTTGAGCATCGGCAAAACCTAAAATTTTTGCTAATGGTTTAATTCCCAAAGCTTCAGCTCGCTCGGCGCTCATTAATACTAAAGCTGCAGCTCCGTCATTTAGTGTCGAAGCATTTGCTGCTGTAATCGTTCCATCCTTTTTAAATACGGGTTTTAATCCAGGTATTTTCTCGAATTTAACAGCCGTTGGCTCATCATCAGTATCCACCAGCGTTATTTCGCCTTTTCTATCCCTCACTTCAATCGCAATAATTTCGGATGCAAATTTTCCAGAAGTTTGAGCAGCTTGCGCCCTTTTATAAGATTCTATAGCAAAGTTATCCTGTGCTTCTCTACTAATATTGCAATCTGTAGCACAAAGTTCAGCAGCTGAGCCCATGTGATAATCATTATACACATCCCAAAGCCCGTCTTTTACTAAACCATCAGTAATCTGGCCATGCCCTAAACGATAGCCATTTCGAGCTTTATCTAAATAATAGGGAACATTGCTCATGCTTTCCATGCCGCCAGCAATAATGATATCATTATTGCCATTGGCAATACTTTGTGCAGCAAGCATAATTGCTTTAGTGCCCGAGGCGCAAACTTTATTTATTGTGGTTGCAGGTAAATCTGGTAAGCCAGCAAATTTTGCCGCTTGCGTAGCTGGCGCCTGACCTAAGTTAGCTGAAAGTACATTGCCCATATAAACTTCCTGAATCTGTTCGGCTTTTAAACCTGCTTGATCTACAGCGGCTTTAATAGCAAAACCACCCAATTGAGTAGCAGAAAACTGTGCTAGTGAACCGCCAAAACTTCCAATAGCTGTTCTTACAGCCGAAACAATTACAACTTCTCTCATGTAAACTAAATTTTATGAATTTTTGGTTAGGCTGCTAAGTTATGCATTTTTTGATATTGGATAAACGCAGTAAAAGCTATTTTAGCACAAAGCTTTGTCAAAATATATAAATCGGGTCGTAAAATAAAAAAGCACAAGTATTGTTACCTGTGCTTTTTAGAAGTTATTCTTCTTTCGATTTTCCCTTCTTTCTGGATTTAATTGCTTGATTTAATAGAAATTCAATTTGTCCGTTAGTACTTCTAAATTCATCAGCAGCCCAGGTTTCAATCTCTTTTAATAGGGCAGGACTAATTCTTAATACAAAAGCCTTTTTATCTTTCTCCGCCATTCTTATTGTACTGCTTGTATACCGTATTCTATTTAATTATATAGTGTTCCAGTATTTACAACTGGTTGCACATGCCTATCTCCGCACAAAACAACCAATAGGTTACTAACCATTGCTGCTTTACGTTCTTCATCTAATTCTACAATTCCTTTTTGCGATAATTTTTCTAAAGCCATTTCAACCATTCCAACAGCACCTTCTACAATTAGCTTTCTTGCCGCTATAACGGCTGTTGCTTGTTGACGCTGTAGCATTGCACTTGCAATTTCTGGAGCATAAGCTAAGTGCGATATTCTGGCTTCCAAAACTTCAATTCCCGCTCTCGATAAGCGTTCATTTAATTCGTTTTCTAAAAGCTCGCTTACTTTTTCAGCGCCATCTTTTAAAGTGATACTTGTTTCTTCTCCTTCGGCATGGTCATAAGGAAAGATATTTGCCAAATGCCTTACAGCTGCTTCACTTTGAATGTTTACGTACTGCATGTAGTTTTCTACAGAGAAAATTGCTTTTGCTGTTTCATTAACCTTCCAAACCACTACAGCCGCAATTTCTATAGGATTACCAAGCTTATCATTTACTTTTAATTGCTGACCATTTAAGTTGTTTGCCCTTAAAGAAACTTTTCTTTTGCTGGTTAAGGGGTTTACCCAAAAGAAACCATCTGTTTTAACAGTACCAACATACTTGCCAAAAAGGGTTAAAACTTTCGATTCGTTTGGATTATTAATGATTAAGCCAGGTAAAACCAGAAAAAAATTAAAAGCTAAAATGCAGCCACCAAAAACAAAATTTTCTGTAAAAAAACAAAAAACGGTAGCACCCAATAGTGCTAAAAACAAAACGAGTGTTAAATATCCCGATGGTGGATTAATAATTTTTTCTTGATACATAATTGATATTAATTTGATATCATAAAGTAAAATATAAAACTTGGTAATTGCAAACAAAATCGTTAAAATGTATATTAGATAAAAATGTTATTTTTGACAACAACATATCCACATCGTTTTGGCCAAAATCAAGAAAAATTCGCACAAAATCTTTTACCGTAAGTATTCATCGAATCTAAAATATTTAATGATGATGTTTACAGTATTCGTAATCACACTTTTTTTACCTAAACAACCACGTTTCAGATATGAGTTTGAAAAGGGGAAAGTTTGGATGAATAAAGATTTGATTTCCCCTTTCCCATTTGCAATCTTAAAAACTAACCCGCAGGTAAGCACCGATAAAAAAGATGCTTTACGTGATATTTTACCCGTTTATCAAGTTGATAAAGAAGTAACAAATGATGCGCTTGAAGGTTATTTAAATGAATTTGATATAAAATGGCGATCAGGGCAATTAGATGAAAAGGATAAGATTTTGTTCAAAAATATTTCCTTTAAAATATTAGAAGGTATTTATCAAAAAGGAATAATTGGTTTAAATGTTAAGCATCAAACAAGTGGAAAGAATTACGATTTTTCTTTCCTCGATAATAATATTTCCAAACAGAAAAATACACAAGATATTTTTACAGCGGAAACAGCACTCAAATATTTTAAAGCCAATTTTAAGGCGCCTAATCAAGTTATGCAAGATTTGGTCGATAATTTAGCTGAAGATCATATTACACCAAACATCGTTTTTAACGAAAGGTTAACCGAAGTTATTCGCGAAAATACAGTAAGTAATGTATCAACCACTAGGGGAATGGTGCAAAAGGGAGAACTTATTGTGGCAAAAAACGACGTTATTGACGATGAAATTTATCAAAAATTAGAATCTTATAAAGCTACTTATGATGCTCAAACCAAAACTATAGGAAGTAGGACTTTAGTGTACTTAGGGCAGGTTGTTTTGGTTGCTTTTATCCTTTCTATATTGATGTCTTTTCTTTATCTCTTCCGTAGAGATATTTTTTCTGATAATAGACAGCTCTCTTTAATTTTAATTGTAACAACAGGAATGCTTCTGGCGCTAACATGGGCTTTGAAAATGAATATTGCCAGCTTATATTATATTCCTTTTTGTGTTGTTCCTATAATAATTAGAATTCTGTTCGATACCAGGCTTGCGCTTTATTTGCATATGTTGGTGATATTAATTGCTGGATTTTTTGTTGCAAATAGCTTTGAATTTGTTTTCTACCAGGTTACGGCAGGGATGGTTGCAATTTTTAGTATTAAAAACTTTGTGAAACGAGAAAGGTTTTTGGTTTCTGCACTTTTTATACTTTCAGCATACTTTGTTTCATTTGTAGGGATTGCTTTATTAAGAGAAGGGTCTTTCAGGGAAATTCAGTGGATCAATTTTGTTCCCTTTATTTTTAGTGTTTTACTTTCTCTTTTAGCATACCCTTTAATTTATATTTTCGAGCGAGTTTTTGGCATAACGTCTGATGTTGCATTGATAGAACTTACTAATACCAATAATAAATTGTTAAGAGAGCTAGCTTTTAAAGCACCTGGAACGTTTCAGCACTCTCTGCAGGTTGCAAACCTAGCCGAAGCTGCTATCTTTAAAATAGGTGGAAACTCTGTTCTGGTTAGAGCTGGTGCTTTGTATCATGATATTGGTAAGGTAGATAACCCCCAATATTTTATCGAGAATCAAAATACGGCAGTCAGCCCGCATGATAAGCTTCCTTACGAGCAAAGTGCTCAAATTATTATTCAGCATGTTCATAAAGGAATTGAGATTTTAAGAAAGAATCAAATTCCCGAAGCGATTATCGATTTTATCAGAACTCACCACGGAAATACGAGAGTCGATTATTTTTATCAGTCATTTCTTAAAAATTCGCCCGAAAAATTTGTCGATGAAAATATTTTTAGATACCCAGGACCGATACCTTTTAGTAAAGAAACTGGTGTGCTAATGTTAGCAGATTCGGTAGAAGCTGCCTCCCGAAGTCTGAAAAATCCCGATGCTCAGAACATAAATGACATAGTTGAACGGATAATTAACTATAAATTGGAGCAAAATCAATTAGATAATTGCGATTTAACATTAAAAGATATTGAGACTATCAAATTGATTTTCAAGACTATGTTGATGAGTATCTATCATGTTCGAATAGATTATCAACAAATTTTGTAATTTTTTTTTGTGGAATAGGTTGTTTTGCTATATTTGCAGACCTCAAAACAACGTCGGTAGGACAAAAACTTAGAGGAATAGGAGAGGTGCCTGAGAGGCCGAAAGGAACAGTTTGCTAAACTGTCGTACTGGTAACGGTACCGCGGGTTCGAATCCCGCCCTCTCCGCAAGAAAAATAAAATTGCAAAAATAAATGGAATTATCATTTTAAATCCGTTACTTTGCAGCCCTTAGAAATAAGGAAAAAAGGAGATACCAAGTTCGGGATGTAGCGTAGCCCGGTATCGCGCCTGCTTTGGGAGCAGGAGGTCGTAGGTTCGAATCCTGCCATCCCGACAAAAGTTCAAATCCACTTTAAAAAAGGATTTAAAAAGGAGATACCAAGTTCGGGATGTAGCGTAGCCCGGTATCGCGCCTGCTTTGGGAGCAGGAGGTCGTAGGTTCGAATCCTGCCATCCCGACTAAACAAGACTTAAAACCCTCTAAATATTTATTTAGAGGGTTTCTTGTTTTTATCCAATTTAAGTGTGTTAATAATATCTGTTGCTAACTCAGTTTGTACTCTAATTTTCCCGTCAAAAATAAAAATTCGAAAGTTGTTTTTATGCAACAAATAACTGTTCTGCTTTATCATCCATTCTTAGTTTATTGAAAAAAAAGCCAACAAAATGTGGAGAGAATTAATTGAAGATTTCAAGATTGATAATTAATTTCGTGACCCAATAAATTTTATGATAGAACTTAACTACCGCTTTAAAGATGTTTATGGACATTACAGAACTTTACAACTATCTCAAATTGCACCTGAGGATTTATGGTGTTTAAATGAAGAAGGAGTATTGTTGGCAAGATTGTCAAAGATTCATGATTCATGGAAACAGTTATCTGGTGAATTATTGCCTAAAGAACTCATCCGTGGCGCTGGAGCTTATATTCAGCAGAATTATTATGATTCTATACCATTGCAAATTAAAGATCGATGGCCAGGGATTATTAGCAGTGCGGAAAAAAAATCTGATTCAGAAATCACAATTATTTGTAAACCTCAGGTAAATCTTTTTACGTTTCGATCTATTTTTTGCAAACACGTACCACGCCTCTTTAATCAAGAAATTAATGTTGAACTTAAAGTTTATAGCTATAATTATGCTC
This sequence comes from Pedobacter ginsengiterrae, assembly GCF_039537385.1. NCBI lineage: Bacteria > Pseudomonadati > Bacteroidota > Sphingobacteriia > Sphingobacteriales > Sphingobacteriaceae > Pedobacter > Pedobacter ginsengiterrae. The sequence goes on along the minus strand of NZ_BAABAK010000001.1, from coordinate 213,669 downwards.
AGGACTTCAGTCTTAAATTAGATATAAAAACCAAACGCTAAAAGCACTAAAATTTGATTATAAAACTAATTAATAGTAAAGTTTTGTGTCTTTTTTAGATCATTCAATATTTTGAAATACGCCAATTTTAGGCCAAAAGTTTTATTATATTTGCGGCATGATCATAGGCATAAATGAAGCTAAATGCTGCGTTTTTCTTATAATTGTTTGTTGCCAGGTTGTAATTCAGTAAATCAGGTAATTGAATAGCTTGGTCCCGTAGTTCAACGGATAGAATAGAAGTTTCCTAAACTTTAGATATGAGTTCGATTCTCGTCGGGACCACTTTTGTATGTTTTAAAACAATTCAAAAACCTGTAAATCAACACGTTACAGGATTTTGTTTTTTATCAAAAACCACTAAAAACGGTGAGTTTTCACGCACTTTGGTGAGTAATTCCGTGAGTTTTGGAAAGAATCGAATTTCTACCACGGATTGAGTCTAAAAAACTGGTTGTCAGTATGTTCGAATTTTGAACATCTTGTTTTGATCAGGTTGCAAATCTAACTTTGTTAACCTGTTAATTCAAGCTTATGAACCAGAATTTTAGTGTGCTTTTCTATCTAAAAAAGCAAAAAAAAGAAAATGAAAACGGTCTTTTGCCGATTTACCTGCGCATCACCGTATGCGGAAAACGCTCTGAGATTTCAATCGGAAGAGAAATTGATCCTGAACAATGGGACAACCGCCGAAACAAAGCCAGGGGCACCAGGCAGGAAAGCCGTGCTTTAAATGATTACTTGAGTAGCATCATTTCCAAAATCAGGAAGATCCACACGGGCATGATAGACCGTGATGAAGAGATTGATGCAGAGACCATTCGCAATCACTACCTTGGAAAAGGCACAAAATCGAAAATGATTCTTGAAATTTTTCAGGAGCATAATGAAAAAGTGGCTGAGCTCATTGACAACGGCTACAGCAAGAATACACTCAAGACCTACAAGAGTTCAATTAAGCATCTTTCTGCCTACATTCTGGCGAAGTATGAAAAAGCTGATTATCCCTTAATCAAGGTAGACTTTGGATTCATTACCGGGTATGAGCACTATCTGCGGGTTAAAAAAGAATGCATGGCAATCTCTGCACAAAAATATATTGTTCATTTAAAGAAGATCATATTTTTAAGCCTGGCAAGCGGGTGGTTAGTCGCCAACCCGTTTCTGCATTATAAATTAAAAGCTAAGCCGTCTCCAAGAACATTTTTGACTCAGGCAGAGCTAGATGCCATGCGGACAAAAAGGCTGCATGTGCAGAGGCATATCCTGGTCAGGGATATTTTTGTTTTCAGTTGCTATACCGGTCTTGCCTACATAGATGTACAAAAACTTAAAAGAAGTGAAATCCAGATTGGGGATGATGGTAAGGAGTGGATTTTTACATCAAGGACTAAAACGGAAACCCCTTCTCATATTCCTATCCTCGCTGAAGCGAAAGAAATCCTTGACCGATATCAGGACCATCCCGTTTGCGAGATAAAAGGTTTGGCACTTCCCGTGTACACTAACCAGCGGATGAACAGTTATCTCAAAGAAATCGCTGATCACTGTGGCATCATCAAGACCTTGACCTTCCATTTAGCCAGGCATACATTCGCAACAACAGTCACCCTTTCCAATGGCGTACCGATAGAAACTGTTTCAAAAATGCTCGGGCATAATAGCCTGAAAACCACCCAGCATTATGCCAAGGTATTGGATTCAAAAACGGGACATGATATGTCTGAACTCGCTGAAAAACTGTCTAAAAGAGTCGGGGATAAGGGACGGAAAAAGAAGAAAAAAGAAAAGGTAAAAGTTTTGAAACTTTATCAATATAGCTAACACATTCACCTTCAGTCGGCAAATATTTCAGTATATTAGTCTATTCAAAGTTTTTTGGTAAATTTGTATTGATGAAAGGTACGAGACAAGCACGAGTGATACTGGTTCACTGGAAGCGATTCACAGGCATTGAGTTGGATGTTTTCTCCAGTCTCAAAAATTTCTGTGACAGTTATCCCGATTATAGTTATCATACCCTTAGCAACTACCTGTCAAAAAAAAAACAGCCTTTCGAAAATGATCAGATCAGGATTGAACGAAAGCCCGTTCTAACCAAATTAGAGCGACCCGATCTTCCTACAAATTTATTCTGGGACATCAAGTACGCGGCTATAAACTGGCAACAATCTTACCGAATCGTTATCGAAAGAGTGTTGACCAGGGGTGATGAAAAGGATTTGGGTATAATTATAGCATTCTACGGCAAGGAAAAAATAATTGGCACGCTGAAAAATGAAATCGGTTACTTACCTGAATTAATAATAGACAAAGTATGTAAATATTTCCGGTTGACTAAAAATCAACTGAAATGTTATACAAAAACACAGTCACAACAGAAACACTGGATTTAATCCATCGATTGATGAACGATCCAAAGCTGGAACAGTTTTTTCTGGTAGGCGGAACCGCATTATCGCTAAAGATTGGACACAGGATATCCATCGATATTGATTTATTTACCTTGGAAAATTTTGATCCCAACTTATTGCAAGATCACATTCTGTGGAATTATGGCTCAAATTTAAAAGTGATCGGCACGGGTGCCCTGATGGGTTTAATTGATGGGGTCAAAGTCGATTTTATCACACATCCCTATCCGCATGTCCAGCCCCTTGACAATCTGGAGAATATCCGAATGGCATCATTGCAGGACATCGCTGCTATGAAATTGAATGCCGTTGTCGGAAGTGGAGAGCGTATTAAAGATTTTGTCGACTTATATTACCTGCTTTGTGCACATGAGGCAGATGTAAAGTTGACTACGAGGATGGTGGAGTGTGGTAAGCTGTTAGGTGTTGAAGTTCATGACCATATCATCTTATCAGCTTATGGTTATTATAGTTTTATGGATGAAGGGATGATTTGATTCATTCCTTCATTATCATCCGTTATAGCCTTACTTCTATGGTCGGACTAAAATTTTCGGTTAGGTATAATAATATCATGATTCAACGTAATTAGTGCCTGAATGAGTGTTTAAGCTGATGGCTTTAAACACAGTTTATTTTATTTTTAGTTATATGTAGTGAATAAGGTATTGGGCAAGCGAAATGAATCCAGATTGATTCAGAGAGCAAGCCGGTCCTCTTTAAGACAGATCAGTTTGTTAGCGGTTGCCGATCGGGCTTAGCTATAATGGTTGTAGTTAAAATTAACCAAGGCAATTTAGGTCAGGTGGCTGACGTAATAAATCGCCTCATTTGGGGCCCTAAGAAAGGCAGCCTTGGTTTTTTCGTTGGGCACTAATGATCCAGATACAAGCTACCCAGCTTACAAGTGCGGTAGATATACCTAGTTCCGGGTCGGCAAGCGTAAATGAGGAGAATATGGCTATTACCGAGATAGCTGTAGCGAAGAAAAAAGGGATAAATTTTTTCATAATTGTTAAACTGATTTAGATCAGGGTTTTCAAAAACTGAACCAGAATATCAATTTATTTAAAGATCATATTCTTTATTTCAATAGTCTGACATTTCTACCAGAAAAGTCAGGATTTTTAATATATTTTTTTAAAACTCAGAAAACAGACTGACATTGAATCCTTATTCGAGTGCAATACAGATAGTAGAAAATAGGTGATTTGAAATGGAGCTTCCGTCCAGTCGAAAAAATTCCTTTGATCTTTTCTGAATGTATCCTTTGAACTGGCCATTGGTGGTCACTCTGAATAGTGATCCGTCACCTTTAACCTCGCTTATTACTATCAAATCCTCACCAATACTTAAAATTCTTTCTGGAGTAGCTGCTTTAGTAATCATATGCAAATATTGTTAATACTAAAATTATTAGCAAATAATCTTTTGAACAATTGATGATAAACAGTTGCGATCGTTTAATTCATAATTTTATAATGGCCAGCGATACAGCGAAATAACTTAAGAATCGAATTGGAAAACAAATCTGAAAATCAGCGGTTTTATTAAAAATCAAACTTAATATTATGAACGATAATTCGAAAACAGTAGTTGCATTGCTTGCCGGACTTGCCGCAGGTGTTGCTTTGGGGGTGCTTTTTGCACCCGATAGAGGTGAGGAAACCGTTGATAAGCTTTCACGTTCATTATCCGATCTTAAAGACAGAGTTTTGGAACGTGCAAAGGATGAGCTGGAACGTCTGGTAGATACGGGTAAAGAGTATGGTAGTAAGTCCGCCGATAGTTACCAGTCAGCAAAGGAAGAGTTAAAAGAAAAAGCTGGTTCTGTTAAACAAGAAGTAAAGGATTCAGTCATAGATTCAATTGAACAAGCTTAATATAATTACCTGAAAAATGGGATTACCAGATACAGGAGAAGCGGCTTGCACCGCTTTTTTATGTATCGGGCTTGTGGTTTCGGTGCTCTGGTTAAATCACGGTTTTAATTAATAAAATGATGCAATGGGCGCTTGATGGGTATTCAATTTAATTTTCATAATTTTCGATATGGATCCATTTAATATTGTAGTCGTTCGGGCAGGAAAGCAACTTGGCCTAAATATCCACCCTAAAAATCAATCGGAATACATGGTGCTTTTTGAAGGCTCCCTGGTTGGGGAGGTATTCCTTAATGAGCAGGGAAAAGTATTGGGTGCTGTTTCTGCAAGTGAACTTCTTAAGGGCGATTATCCTGACTATCCATGTGATGTTTCACTGGATTGTGAAGGTTTGATTTCTGAAAACATAATGGTCGATCAAATTGGCAGGGAGATTTCCAGGGCTCTTGGTTTGTTGAGATAGCTGACCTAAATTTTTAGAAATGGCGCTGAGTTCGGGTATTTTGGTTTTTAGAAAAGCTGGTGAAGCACTGGAATTTTTTCTGGTGCATCCTGGTGGGCCATTCTTTGTTAAAAAGGATGTAGGGTTCTGGACAATTCCTAAGGGACTTGTTGAGGAGAAGGAAGATCTGCTTGTTGCCGCAAAACGTGAGTTTCTGGAGGAAACTGGCTTCGAGCTTTCGGGGGATTTTATTGATCTGGGTTTCATAGTGCAGAAGGGGGGAAAGCGGGTTCATTGTTTCGCTGTGGAGTTTGACCTTGATCCCTCGCAGCTTGTCAGCAATACTTTTGACCTGGAGTGGCCACCGCGTTCTGGAAAACTGGTTTCTTTTGCTGAAGTGGAAAGGGGTGATTGGTTTAGCTACAAGAAAGCTTTAATCAAGATTAATTCGGCCCAAGCTAGCCTTCTTACTAAGCTTGTAGATCTAAATTCATAGTTTTATCAATCCAGCTATTTGCTGAGGTAAGAATACCATTTGCTTGGGGGTGGCATTGCGCAGACCACGGGGGGGCAGGGCATACTTGGTGGATTTGTTATCCTTTCTTTTTATATGAGGTTTGAATTTTAAACTATTCTTGGAAAGTGTTGTTTAAGGCATATGGAAAAACTTAGCCTCTCTGTAAACACACTCTTATTTTTTGTGCTGGCCTTTGCAGGACTTTATTTTGCTGCGCCTTTCTTGATTCCCTTGACCTTAGCAGCAGTGCTTTCTATGGTCTTTATTAGATTATGCAGTTTTTTTGAACACCAAGGAATGTCCAGGGGCTATGCCTCGCTTATTTGTATACTGATTTTTTTGATAGCTATGGCTCTGGTTGTTCTATTGTTATCCATTCAGCTAAGCAGTCTTTCGGAGAACCTGGATGGGATGGAAAAGCGTATTGTCAGCATGCTGGAGTCGCTTAAATCCTGGATTAATGAAACAGTGGGTATCAGAAAATCTGAACAGCAGAAGGCTATTGAGGATGGAACAAAGGGGAAATCTGGGGGAATGATACTGGCTTTTGCAGCGGGGCTAATGGGCGTTCTGGTCAATACGATACTTGTTTTGGTATATATGTTCCTGTTTCTTTCGATGCGTGGCCATATCAAAAAGTTCATTTTGAAACTGCTCCCAAAAAAAGAGAATGCTGATGCCAGTTTGGTGATCCATCAGACGGGAAAAGTTTCTCAAAAATACTTGAGCGGACTTGCGGCAATGATAGCAATTTTGTGGGTGATGTACGGGATTGGCTTCAGCATTGTTGGCGTTGAGAGCGCAATCTTTTTTGCGGTGCTCTGCGGTCTGCTTGAAATCGTGCCTTTTATCGGAAATCTGACGGGAACTGGTTTGACCGTACTAGCGGTAATGGCCCAGGGCGGTGATGGCAAGATGGTCTTTGGCGTCCTGGTCACTTATTTTATAGTGCAATTTATCCAGACCTACATTCTGGAGCCGATCATAGTGGGCGAGCAGGTTAACATCAACCCGTTATTTACCATCATGGCCATTGTGCTCGGGGAAGTGGTTTGGGGGGTAGCAGGGATGATCCTGGCGGTACCGCTTTTGGGAATGGCAAAGATCATCTGCGACAGTTATCCTCACCTCCAGCCTTACGGTTTTCTGATTGGCCCCGAAAATCCGAAAAAGCCGCAGACAACTATAGTAGACTATATCAAAAAAATATTTTCAAAACAATAAGAAATGGTATTTAGCGGTTGATCGCTCGGGATACCAGCCGAACCATCCTATAAAAAGCTTTTGATTATAACTTGGCAGTTATAAATAAATTTTTTCTAAATTGTTGCTTGCATACACGCCAGTAAATAAGCGGAATGATTTACTGTGCTGTAAATCAGTAGTTAATAAAAAAGGAGATGGAAAATCATCAAGATCATAAGTCCCAGACCATGCTCAACTTGCTGATCTGGGGATAATGCTGTTTTTGTCGTGTAATACGGAACGCATAACCAATGATTTCGTTGAAAGTAAATTCAAAACTGAGATAGCCCCATGTACAACAATTTATCCCGGATCCCGAATTTGTTGCTCAATTAAACGATATGATTTCGGATATCGACGCCAGGCTTTCATTCATTTTTATCAGATCATTTTTTTTGCCTGAAACCTTGAATACAGCGGTAAGCCTGTCTTCATCTTTACCAACTTCGAGTCTATCAAGCGTCAGCGAATTGCTTTGCAGCGACTGTTCCAGATTTGTGATTTGTGAAAACTCTGGTCCGCGAAAGGTAACGCTTAACAACTTTTCTTTCTGAAGCCCTGCGATTAGTTTTTCAATTCTGGTGACCATCAGCAACATGCATAGGGTAATCAGTGTTAATGCCAAAGCCAAGGCGTGATAGCCAATACCGGTAGTCATCCCAATTGCGGCTGAAGTCCAGATTACGGCCGCTGTTGTTAGTCCACGCACAGAAATCTTATCCTTAAAGATAACACCTGCACCAATAAAGCCGATTCCAGTGATTATATTAGCCGAAATCCGGTCGTCGGTGCCCACCCCATGCCGGGAAACAATTGTAAAAATTGTCGAACCCAGGGATATTAGTATAATGGTCCGAAATCCAGCAGACTTGCTTCTGTATTCCCTCTCGAAGCCGATTATGCCGCCACAAATCATGGACACCAACATGGCAACCATATCCTCAAGCTCAATTGTAAAATCCATTCTGTATTTTGTTTTAGAGTTGAATCATTAACGGACTATCATTTGTTTTTGTTTGGATAACATTATGCAAACTTCAGATATAATTATACAGGGGAATTCGTATTGATGCTGGTAATACACTGCCAGTCGCCTGAATTTCGAATAAGATCTTGTCTTGTGCATTTCAGAATTTATCATCGGAAAATAATAAAATGGTTTTCTAGTGTTAATTATTAACCTTGATTTTTTGATTACTTGTATTGGCAGTTTCCTATATTCGCTCCCTAATCTAATTGAGGACATAAGCTTGCCAAAGGATTCGGATTCTATACAAACGTAAAATATGAAATTAACTATCTTGCCCCTTTTACTACATTTTCAGGTCAAGTGTTTTCGGACGAAATCGATAAAGACAAAATGGAAAATTACACCAAAACTAATTGATTGATAAAGTGAATTTATTAACTATAGTCGCGGTCGTGACAATCTCCATTTCATTATTTTTTTCCTTTTTTTTGCTGACTGTTAAAACGGCACATAAATTAAGTAACCGCCTTTTTACTTTTTTTCTCCTTTTACAGATGATTGACCACAGCGTTAATCTGGGTCAACTTTTTGAAATCCCGTTAACTGGGAGAATTTTGATCAGCTCATTTTTTTTCCTGCAGCTCCCTGTTTTTTACTTATATATCCTTTCGGTTTGCTATTCTGATTTTAAGTTAAAACCTATACACTTACTTCATACCATTCCTTTCCTGCTGGCAAACTCAATCTTATTGCCCCGCTTTTACCTAGTCGACCTGGCTGCTAAAATTAGCTTTCTCGAAAAAGGTAGTAGTATGGTAGAAGTGCAGTTCAACCATATTTTAATGCATGTTCAATGTGTTTTTTATATTGTGGCAGCTTTTCTGATCTTAAGGAAAGCCAAAAAGATTTACCTTGAAAATTACACCGGAGCAAGTCTGGAATCGCTTAACTGGTTATTCCAGTTTACTTTAGCCTTATCGATTTTCTTTTCTATTGCACTTTTAAAGAACATCTTTAAGTTTACTGCCTACCCGGATGTTGCCGAATGGTTAAAAGTTGGACTGATCCTCTCTGAGCTGGTTATCATTTTCTGGTATCTGTATAAAGCATTAAATAATCCAGCACTGTTTAGAAATATAGATTCAAGGTTAAAGCTGGTTTCTGAAATCATTTTTGAGGATAAGAACATCAACCCGGGGGTAATAAGAGAAAAAGAGCATAACTCGACCTTGTTAACGCTAAAGCAATACATGACAGAAGAAATGCCATTTCTTAATCCTTCATTAACGATACAGGAAGTCTCGAAAGATATCAAAATTCCCGTGCGTGAATTATCTGTTTTGATTAACCATAATCTGGAGCAGCATTTTTACGACTTCGTTAATAACTACCGGATAGCTTATGCCATGGATTTATTAAAAGATGCGTCACAAAACAAGGTAACGGTTTTAGAAATTCTGTATGCAGCCGGTTTTAATTCAAAATCTTCTTTTAATACGGCTTTTAAAAAGCACACTGGCCAGACGCCCACTGCTTACCGTAAATCGCTGTAGAACAAAGCTTTGTAATTACCCGTACCTCTTTTTTTAATTACTCGTACTCTTTTTTCAAAACAAATGCGTTCGAATGCTTTTACTCGGTCGCAGGAACTTGAATTCTTGTACAAATTTGTATCGAAATAATTTTTAATCTAAAGATAAGATACAATGAAGACCTCTATTACATTTTTAGCGGCGCTTTTGATAAGCAGCTTTTCCTTTGCACAGAATGTCACCAAAAGGATAGACTCGATAATAACCGACAACTACAAAAAAAATCCCCAGGTAGGGATAAGCGTTGGCTACATTGAAAATAATAAGGAATTCTTTACCGCATATGGTAAGTTGAATGAAGAAACCCAGACACAGATCGATAAAAATTCCATATTTGAAATTGCTTCGATCACCAAGATTTTAACTTCGAATTTAATTGCACAGGCGGTTATTGAACATAAAATAAAATTGGATGATTATATAGATAACTTACTTCCAAAGGTGTATGTGCTGCATGAAAACTTAAGGAACAAAATAAAAATTTCAGATCTGGCTTCGCACCAATCTGGTCTGCCCGATATAGATTTTGCGAAACTCATAGCGGCGGATCCTAAACAGCCGTTAAATGGGGTTACCCAGGAAACGTTGAGTGCGGTAATAAATAGTTGTAGTGAACTGAAAGATTATGGCAAATACCGTTACTCAACTATTGGATATACTTTGCTGGGTCAGATACTGGAAAGAGCATATGGCAGTAGCTACGATAAAATTATTCGTGAAAAGATGCTGGATCCTTTAAAAATGAGGAATACGCTGACAAAGAATTTTGATGTAAAGAACAGAACAACCGCTCACAACGTTGAAGGAGGAACTCAGGAATTCCTTAAATGGAATGTTACCGCGCCTGCCGGGCTTGTAAAATCCAGTACTTCTGATATGGTCAGATTTTTAAAAGCGATATTGGATCAGGAAACCGAGGTGGGGAAGGCTGGATTAATTACTGAAAAAATATTCTATAAAGATGAAAACAGGGAAATGGGAATGGGCACAAATATTTCAACTGATGAAAAAAACACGATTTACCTAAAATCAGGGGATTCTATGGGACAATCTTCAATTATTTGTTATAACAGGGTTAAAAACTGGGGTGTTGTAATATTACTGGACCATCGGAATTCGAAAATGAGACAAAATCTTTTGAACACGATTTATGATACGGTTTTAAAGTAAGTAAGAAAATTTTTTTCTTATATAGCTATATCTAAGTGGCACGTTGTCCTCTAGTTTAGTTACCAGTTATCTCCCGCATATATCACTGGCCTACTGAATAAGCTGAACCTAATTGACCCCTTCTCACCAAAATATTTTTTTATCCTAATGTCTAGTTTATTAATGACTTTATAAATAATTAAAGATTGATGAGACGGGGTTAAGTAAGTTGGTTCGTACATGATCATCCTGGCCGGAAACGCATCACTTTGGAAGCGGGAAGAGCTTTTCATCTACCTGTGTTCCCTGACCCGCGACCATGCACCAGCTCCCGTTTTTCTTGATGAACACCTCAAGTCTTCTTACTTTAAGGGAGATATCATGTCCCTGAACACTGATCTGTACATCGGCCAGCCAGTTCACTACAGCTGTGGTAGCGGTATAGATCCTGATGATCTCTGTTCCGGATACAACCTTTACGGATTTAAAAACCAGTTTTTCTTTTTCCTGGGTGCTCTTCCATTGTGGCAGCGAGTAATTGATGTCGCCTTTGGGGCCAACCGATACAAAGTCATTGCAGTTGTGCTGCGTCTGAACCTTAAATTCTGGGTCATGCATAAATGCGATCACTTCTTTTCTTTCCTTGGGATAACTTAGTGTGTCCAGCTGAGCGAAAGCACTTACTGATCCAGTAATTAGAGCGCAGATGATTAATATTTTTTTCATAATCGTTATTGATTTGTTTGTCTAAAACTATAGGAGATAATTGACTTTTTTTTTCAAAATAGCCAGGATGGATTTTTGAGAGTACATAAATATTTAAAATCTGTTCTATCTCTTTTTATCGACGACGAAAAGCTTATGTCGATAAATGGGGTGGTTTTTTTAGCTAATTTGTATCTTGGTTAAAATTTAAAATTGAACAGACTACAATTTGTTTTCTCAGAGAAGCCTGCCTGGAAAATTCTCAGGCATTTCAGCTTTTGGTTTTGCTGGTATCTGTTTCAGGTGTACCTGTATTCTTTTACCCCTTCACCTATTTTAATGCGTGTCGATTTTCTGGAACGTATCCGTATAAACCTGGGAGAGAGTTTCTGGTTCATCCTGCCAAACCTGTTTTTGTCCTACTCGGTGATGTATCTGGTTATTCCGAAATTAATCATTCTGGCAAAGTACCTTAAGGCTACCCTTTGCATTATCGTACTCATTTTTCTTACTGCATTTTTTTCTGCGGCCTTATCCCTGAGCATTATCGAGTGGATGCGGCACGAATATCTTAAAAGCCACGCTGAATTATTCAATGGTGCACTGCCGGAAACACCTTTTAAAATCCAGTTATTCCAGGGCTTAATTTCGGGTCTGAGGGCAAGTATTACCATTGGCGGCCTGGCTGCAGCAATTAAGCTTACCAAATATTTTTACCTCAAGCAGGAGCAGACCCTCGCCCTTGAAAGGCAGAATGCAATTACAGAACTTCACTCACTCAAAGCGCAGCTCCATCCGCATTTTCTCTTTAACACGATTAACAACATTTATTCCCACGCGCAGGAAACAGCGCCCGTTGCAGCAGATATGCTCCTTCAGCTTTCTTCCCTGTTACGTTATATCCTATATTCCTGCAATACACCTCTGGTACCCCTTTCGCAGGAAATATCGATGATCAGGAATTATCTGGAACTGGAAAAGAAGCGCTATGGCAACCGACTTGAGATATCTCTGCAATTTCCTGGAAATGAAACAAGTGAACATTTCATTGCCCCTTTGTTGATCTTGCCTTTTGTAGAAAACTGCTTTAAGCATGGAACAAGCACTATTCTTTCCCACCCCTGGATCAGTATCGAACTGAGGCTTTCAGGGAAACGTTTGCTAATGAAGTTCATTAACGGTAAGTCGGAGATTGGATCGGAAAATACAGGTGGCATCGGGATTGAAAATGTGAGGAGAAGGCTTGAACTTCTTTATCCTGATACGTACCGCCTGGATATTATTTCAGAAGAAGATGTTTATATTGTAATCCTGGAAATAACCACTCATCCCAATGCTGCGCTATAACTGTTTGATCGTTGATGATGAACCACCTGCAAGGGCGGTGTTAAAGCGCTATGTTGAAAAAATGCCTATGCTCAAACTATCGGGTGAGTGTTGTAATGCTTTTGAGGTCATTTCTTTTCTTCAAAGCGGGAGCGTCGATCTTATATTTTTGGATATCCATATGCCGCAGTTGACTGGTCTGGAACTGTTGAGGACACTGACCAAGCCACCCAAAGTGATTTTCACCACAGCATATGAGACTTATGCGCTGCAGAGTTATGATCTCGATGCAGTGGATTATCTGTTAAAGCCTATAGAATTTGAAAGATTTGTAAAAGCTGTAAATAAGGCTCTTCCTTCAAAGGTAATATCTTCCACAACTCAACAGATTTTGGGAACCGATCCGCTAGCCGCAACGGATGCCTTTCTTTATTTTAGGGTCGATCGAAAGATGGTCAAGGTGGTACTAAAGGATATTGTTTTTGTGGAATCTTTAAAAGATTACGTGAAGATTGCGACTATAAATGAGCTTGTTATTACCAAGAATTCCATGTCTGCAATGGAGGCGATGTTGCCTGGTGATCGATTTTTGCGTATTCACCGGAGTTTTATGGTCTCTATAGAAAAGATCCGTTCGTTTTCCCAAAGTAACATTCAGCTCTCCGAAGTAGAGCTGCCTATCGGAAAGCTCTACCAAAGAGAGGTTTTGAAAATATTGCAATCTTAATTTATGCATGCATTGAGTAACATATGCAAACATCTCCTTTTTTATCAAAAATTAATTCTACATAAATCAGTATTTCCCCCACTAAATAATTTCTTCTTTTAGCTCCGGATTTGACAATACTTGAAACCTAACCTTCAATAAGGTGGAAAGAGTATCTCAGCTCTCGGGATATTCAAGTATCTGAACATGTGGGCGAATTTTGGGATTTCTTTCCAACGCTCGCCGACCTTGCCGCACAAAAAATGTATTGATCTACAGACGGTATTTCGATGCTGCCACTACTGCTTGGCGAACCACAAAGAAACCAACATGACTTCTTGTATTGGGAATCTCACGAAGATGGAGGAAGACAGGCTGCTAGATTAGGTCATTGGAAAGGGATTAAGGAGAAAATTATAAGCAATCCCGATGCTCCCATTGAATTGTATGACCTTGATTCTAATCCTAAAGAAAGCAAAAATCTTGCTTCTACATATCCTGATATAGTAGATGAAATTAAAATCGTCATGAAAACTGAACACTTAGAAAACAAAACTTTTCCCTTTAATAAAAATTGATTTTAATATGTTTCTGATAGTTGTTCTTGAATAACCAAATCACAGCTGCTTAATTGGCTGTATAACAAAAGTTTCTGTTACAACTTGCGTAAAATATATGAGCGATGATTTTCGATGTTGGTTATTTGATATCAGTGAATAAGTATCAGCTCGTTACGGATATTGTTTTGTTTTTCCTGTAAGTGCTAGGCGTAACCTTGTATTGTTGTTTGAAAACGGTACTGAAATATCTTTGACTGGCAAATCCTACCAGTTCAGTGATTTCCGATATCGTCTTGTCTGTGTTGGTCAATAAATAGGTGGATTTTTCTAGTCGCAACTTATTTATGTAATCATTTACGCCTATGTCGCCGATGCTTTTGAGTTTTCCATATAAACTCGCCCTGCTCATGGCCATTTTATCGATTAAAAAATCAACATCTAATGCTGGTTTTTCTAAATTTTCAATAATGAGCGCATTAATTTTGTTCATGAATCTTTCATCAGCACGGCTGTAGGTTTGATCTTGAGGTTCAATGAAATTGGAACTATGTTTAAACCTGGTCTTAACGAGCTCGCGGTTTTTTATGATATTATTAATTCTGATCAATAAGAAATCTAGATCAAATGGTTTGGATAAGTATGAATCTGCCCCAAGTTTATAGCCTATCTGCCTGCTTTCCAGATCACCCTGTGTGGTGAGCAACATTATTGGGATATGGCTGATACGTAAGTCTTCTTTCAAACGCCTACAGAATTCAAACCCATCAACTTCTGGCATTCTTACATCACTGATTATAAAATCGGCAGATGATTTTTCGAGCAAATCCAGAGCTTCCTTGCCATTACTGGCCTGATAAATTGTTTTGAAATGAGGACTCAAATTATCCTTTAAAAAAGTTCGAAGGTTCAAATCATCCTCTATGATTAAGAGCGAGTAACTATTCGTTATTAAAGACTCCTCTAAATCTAAAGTAGGGTCAGATTCGCCGTGGATAAGTGCTAAATATCTGCTATCAACTGCCTGCTTATTTGCGTTTGAAATTTGGTATGGCAATTCAAAATAAAATGTAGCCCCTTCATCAACATTGTCGATTGCACCAATATTCCCGCCATGCATTTCTATTAGTACTTTTGAGTAAGAAAGGCCAATGCCACTTCCCCCAAATTGATGTGGACCCTGGTAAAAAGTTTTAAAAAGATCATTTAAATCAACATTTTTTAAACCAATGCCCTGATCGCGAATGGCCACACGCACAAAGTTTGCCTCGACTTGTGTGCTTAGAGTAATCAGAGTATCTTCGGGGCTAAATTTTAAAGCGTTAACTAAAAGGTTGGTAAGTATGATTTCACATTTTTGGAGATCATAACTAATTTCATGAATATTTTCATCCAGATTATAAGTTAACTGAATTCGCTTTACTTCAAACTCATCACAAAATTTATCAGCAATCTCAACAACCCATTTGTTTAGTTGTGAAGATTCCAGATGTAGTCTTTCCTTGCCGAGATCAATTTTTCTTACATCTAAAACCATGTCGATAATTTCTTTCATGTGGTTGGCTTGACTATAAATGCCATTGAGTTTTTTAGAAAGCTCTTCATCTATATCTTTTCCATTTAAAATTCTTCGAAGCGGAGAATATATTAAAGTTAATGGAGTTCTTAACTCGTGACTGATATTAATCAGAAACTTGATTTTCGTTTCGTAAGTCTGCTGTTCATGTTCTTTTTTATCCCACTGCAACTTGCGTTCTTTTTTGGCAATGGCTACTTTATAAATAATAAGTAAAACTGAAGCAAGGAGTATACCAATGAAGCAAATAAACCAAAAGCTTAAAAACCAAGGAGGGGTAACAGTAATTTGTAAAACCTCTACAGGTTTGCTCCAACTTCCATTCTTTAAGCTACAAGACACAATTATCCTATATTTACCTTGGGATAGAGAACCAATCGCGAAGGCATGATCATAGGTTTCTACAGGCTTAAAATCCATGCCTTTAATCTCGAAACGGAACATTTTTTTTCTAAAAACATCATTTTCTCGTGCCATAACGCTAACGATTAAAGATGAATGATTCCAAGGAACAGATGCTTTTCGACGCAATCCCTCTTTTGTAGCGTTTAGCGGCATGCCGTTTAGTTCCAGGTTCATGAGTTCAATAACTGGCAATGCAGAAGATAGAGAAGGTATATTTTTGTTGATATACAGCAAGCCTTTAACCCCTCCCATATATATGTCACCATTTTTGGTAACCAAGGTAGGTTTTGATAAAAATTCATTTGGAATAATGCCATCTGATTCTCCAAAAGAAACAAATTTATTTCCGTCAATTAAATACATAAATATCATGTTTCTGGCCCCAATCCATAGTCGATTTTCATGATCTGCAACCACACTCGAAACACTCTCGAATAAACTAGTCTTAATTTTTCTCAGTACTTTTTTTCTAGCATCGTAATACATCAAACCGTCACGGTTTGCCAGCCAGAACATCCCTGTCGTATCTCGGGTAACGGCCGTTATTGGATTATCCCTTTGTTTAAGTGTAAAAATCGTTTTTAGCTTGTTAGTCGAATGATCTAGTTGAAGTATTCCGTAGGAATTAAATAAAAAAGTAACCTTTTGATCTGAATAAATTTTTAGTAGTGAGCCTTTGCCATGTCGCTTGTCAGGCTCAGTGAAAAAGGACATTTTCTTATCAGCTATTCCATAGCTAAAAACTTCATCTGTGAATAAATAAAGGCGATTGCTTGTGGCCTTGTTTAAGTTAATCGCTAGTCCTTTATACTGTTTAACCGCCGAAAAATTAGGCATAAAAGGAATTATTTTTCCAGTAGTTTTGTTAAATACATATAAGCCGTTGCTAAATGCAGAGATCAGCAATTCATTAGCTCCAAAGCCTGTGATGGACGCTATTTTTAAACCATACGTAGAAGGATAATGCTTAAAAGTTTGATTTTTAGGGTCAAACTTATTTACACCCCCACCATCGTTTCCAACCCATAGTATGTTTTCTTCGTCTTCGTATAAGCTCAAGACTGTTTTTTCGCTTAACCCGTACCTACTATTTAATGGCGCTTCGCGATAGGTATGGAAAAATACAGGTTTAATTGCAATGAGCCCCCCCCGTATGCTGCCAGCCCAAATGTTGTTTTGAGGATCTCTATATAGGGTAAGGATAGAGCTTTCCGGTAAGGAAGAAGCATTCCCGGGAATATGACTAAGAATAGTAAATTGTTTTTTGTTTTCATCCAATATACTTATTCCGCCACCATCGGTTCCAAGCCAGATTCTGCCATCCTTTTCTTCCATATCAAGGATTATATCGTTATTGAGGTTTGAATTTGAGCTATTATAGTGCGCAAACTGAACACCGTTTTGATCGTAACCTTTAATGCCATTGCCATATGGAGAAATCCAGACTCGTTCCTTATTGTCAACGTGCATAGACATGATTTCAAGATCTTTTGTGAAGCCTGCTCTAATTAATTTTTTGCTCACTAAATTATACAGCCACACGCCATTTCTTCTTGTACATAGCAAAATAGTGTTTTTTGTCCAGATTTTGACGCCCGTAAAAGCATCATTAGATTGAATTTTTGCAGCAAGGCGCATTTCAGGAACGTTCGTAGTGTTGAAGGTAAATTTGTAAATCGCCCCATTGCCGCCAAACCATACCCCATCTGAGGTTTCTACAGCAGATCCCACAATAATGGGCTTGCCTTTATAATTAATTGGTGTAAAATCATCCGTATCGGCATTATATCTGACTAAACCCTGTTCTGTAGAAACCCAGATATTTTTTGCCTTGTCCTCTAAAATAAAATTGATTTGGTTTCCGGGAAGTGACCTTTGGCGTTCTTTATTATAAAAATAGCTTTTAAGTTCATACCTGTCAAAACGATTGAGACCATATTTGGTTCCGATCCAAATGAAACCTCTGTGATCGGTTAATATGCAGCGCACTGTAGACTGTGTTAGTCCTTCATTTAAGGAAATCTGTTTGTAATAATAATCCTGCTCGGCAACCGCTGATTCCAAAAATAGCATTGAAAAAATAATTAGAAAGAAAAAGCTTTTCTGGTTTTGATAAATCACGCCATCAAGATTAGGAAGCTAAATATAAACAACATCACCTGCACTTGAAACCTATGGGTGACTAAATCGACTTTTTTTAAGCTTTTAATTACAGATATAGACAAAAACGGATTTTTTTCAGATAGGATTGAACACATCAGAATACATGCTGCCGCTATATTTGAACTAACAAAGGGCTGCTATTCAAGGAGCGATTAACTGACCAAATAACTTAATTCTTTTTATTTATGAAAGTAAAATTTACTTATAACCGATCCTGGTTTAACATTTCTGGGATATTTATCTTTGCTTTATTTCTACACCTCGATGCATTGGCCCAGGTGCAAGTTAAAGGGAAGGTTACAAATGCATCGAAGGAGGGGATTCCTGGTGCATCCATTATCATTAAAGATTCGAAACGGTATGCTGTAACGGACGAACAAGGTAATTTTTTAATCCAAAATGCTTTGCCTAATGATATATTAACCGTTTCTTACACCGGGTACACTAGCCAAAAAATTACGATTGGTAATAGTGCTTTTTTTACAATTACACTCCAGGAAGATACTAAACTTTTGAACGATGTTGTAATTATAGGTTATGGCGCTGTAAGGAAAAGCGATGTAACGGGAGCTATTTCTTCTGTTAAACCAAATGCGGTTGAAGCCTCGAAAGCGGTTTCCGTCGAAAGTCTCCTTCAAGGTAAGATTGCTGGTGTAGCTGTTAGCAACTCTTCGTCAAGTCCTGGCGCAGCCGTCTCGGTAAATATCCGTGGTGCAAATTCATTACGTGGAGATAATCAGCCGTTATATATTATTGATAACATACCACAGGGATCAACGGGTAATTTTGCATCGAGTGCTGTTGGCGGTGGCGATTTTCAAATTGCAACAAACCCTTTAACCAATCTTAATCCTAATGATATAGAGGATATTCAGGTTTTAAAGGATGCCTCGGCTACGGCGATTTATGGTTCCAGAGGAGCAAACGGTGTCGTTATCGTAACAACCAAAAAAGGACAAAAAGGAAAAGCTAGAGTTTCCTTAAATACCAATTTCAGTATAGCACAGCCCACCAATTTCAGGGACATGTTAAGCCTTTCAGAATATGCTTCTTTCCGTAACGAAAAAACGGGTACAGGCGCCTTACAGTTTTTTACCGTAGGTGATGATGTGCGTTACGTGTTTTCAGGAGGAGTATATGATCTAAATGACCCGGCGAGTTACAATTTAGTAACTGAGCGCAACTGGCAGAAAGAAATTTACAGAAATGCAGCCTCGCAAAGCTATAATTTAACGGTTAATGGTGGAGAAAATACGGTAAAATATTACTTATCTGCTGATTATAAAAACATTAATGGATTAATTAAGCAAACTGGGCTTAAACAAGGTGGTCTTCGGTTAAACTTAAGCGGCGATTTATCAAAACGTTTGGCGTTTAATTTTTCAATGAGCGGGAATTTCAAGGAAAATAACATGATGAGCGGAGGAAATACCAGAGGTGGCGTAACGGGATCTATTGCACGTACTGCTATTGATTCAGCCCCATTTGAAATTCCGTCAAACGACCCGACCTTAGCATCGAATGAGGAGGCTAGAACAACTACACTCTCCTGGTTAACTGATTATGATGATATTTCAAAAGAACAAAGTGGACGTACATCTGCCGATTTAACCTGGAAAATTTCAAATAACTTTTCTTATACCCTTCGTTCAGGGGCTAATTTATTGCTGCAGGAACGTTCTCGCTGGTATGGCGTTCAGTTATTTCAAGGATTAAACGCTAACGGATTACTTGCATTAAGCAAAACGAACAGTAGCAATTACACAGTAGAAAATCTTGTAAATTATAATGGAAAAGTTGGTAAAGTTTTAAACATTAATGCTACTGCTGGCTTAACTTACGATGATTATAACTGGTTGGCAAAGTCTACTTCCGCAAGTAATTTTCAGTTCAAAGATTTACGAGTTAACGGACTCCAAATGGCTTCAATTATAAATGAACTGCAACCTGCACAAAGAGATTATCAGCTGTTATCTTATCTGTCGAGAGTTAATTTTTCGTTTTTTGGCGGTAAATATCTAGCTACCTTAACGGCTCGTGCAGATGGAAGCAGTAAATTTAAGACGGGTAATCGTTGGGCATTGTTTCCCTCAACTGCCCTTGCATGGCGTTTAGATCAGGAAAAATGGATTAAGGATTTGCCCTGGATTGATCAACTTAAACTCCGTTTGGGATATGGTAAAACTGGTAGCCAATCTATCTCTCCGTATAATAGTTTTTATAATTACGGACAAATTGTAGATTATGCTTCTGCCACGGGAACAAAGCAGATTGCAATTGCAGTAAATAACCTGCAGAACAGCGATCTTAAATGGGAAACAACTACAGCCTATAACGCTGGATTAGATTTTACGATTTGGAAAGGCGTGTTAAGTGGTACAGTAGATGCGTATGTTAAAACAACAAACGATTTACTCATTGAGAAAAATCTACCGGCATCAACAGCTTTCAATACCCTTACTTTAAACCAAGGATCACTTAGAAATAAGGGACTAGAACTGGCATTAAATAGTGAAGTTATCCGCAGTAAAAACTTCTCCTGGTCTCTTTCTGCTAATGTAGGCGTCAATAGATCGCAAATTTTAGATTTAGGTTTGCCTGAGGTAAAATTTGGAAACGAAATATACAAGGCATATTTAGGGAACTCAATTGGCGATCAATTTGGTGTTGCCAACATATTTATTGTGGGTAAGGCACCGGGTCTATTCTGGGGATACAAAACTAATGGAGTAATACAAACCGAAGATACCGGCCTACCAACATCAACCATTTTTACACAAAAACCAGGTAATGTTAAAGTTGTTGATGTTAACGGAGATGGAGTACTTAACGAAAATGACAAAACGATTATTGGTAATCCAAATGCCAAATTTAATTATGGCTTTCAAACAGCTTTCAGTTATAAAGCACTTAAATTATCAGCAACTTTTTACGGTGTGGATGGCGGTCAGGTATTAAATGGGAACGTTAGATACGAACAAACGCCTTCTATACAGACTGCTAACTTAACAAGCACTGCATTTGCAAACGCCTGGAGACCAAATGCACAAAGCAATCTTTATCCTGCAGTTACCAGCACACTTCAAAATGTGGTTTACGACCGTTATGTAGAAGATGGAAGTTTCTTGCGTTGCAGTGATATCACCTTGGCTTACAGCATTCCAAAACAGGTTTTTAAAAATAAAATTGGCGGTATTAATTTATTCGCTTCTGTTAAAAATGCCTTCGTTATTACAGGTTATTCTGGATATGATCCAGAAATGAGAAGTTTCTCTTTTGATGGTCTCAGACCAGGAATAGATCTGAATTCATTTTCCAACCCCCGCGAATTTGTTTTTGGGTTAAATATTGCATTTTAAATTACCAGGTTTATGAAAAAGAATAACTATAAATATGTATGCCTTTTATTAATGGCACTGTCGCTTGGTTCGTGTAAAAAAGCACTACAAGAAGACCCAAAATATACAATAAATAATAAAACGGCTTTCGAATCTGAATCTACAGCAAGTTTGGCCCTTGCTGGATGTTACGGATATATGACAACCTATAGTGCTTATGGGCAGGCTGTGCCAGAAATAATGGTAGGCGCATCGGGATTAGGCTGGGCGCAAACAAATGGGGGAGACCAGGATACTTACAATTCTATGGTTACCCCGCCAGCCAATGTATTGGTTGGTCTTTCCTGGGCAGGATGGTATAAGGTTATTGGAGAAAGCAACTTCTTTATTGCTGCTGTTGAGCAGAGTAACTTAAGTGCTGCTTTCAAAAAACAAAGCATTTCTGAAGCTAAATTTTTAAGAGCGGTATGCTATTTTAACTTAGCAAATGTATTTGGTGGTGTACCTTTAAGAATCGATCCGTCCACTTCAGAGAGCATCAAAATGCCCCGAGCATCGGTATCTGACGTGTATAAGCAAGTAGAAAAGGATTTGCTTGAAGCTGCTGATGGCTTAACGACAAAAGAACAGCTTGGGGCTAATGCAAGTGGCAAAGCAACTAAATATGCGGCCTATGCGTACTTGGCAAAACTTTATTGGATATTGGGAAGCCATGACAATGTTTCAACTTCACCGTTTTGGATTAAGGCTAAGGAAATGGGAGATAGGGTTATCGCCAATGGAAACTATGCTTTGGTGCCAAAGTTTGCTAGTCTTTTTGTAAATAATTCTAATGGGTCAAGCGAGTCGATATTCCAGCTAAACTTCTCGAATAGCTCTGCTTATGTAGGCAACAGGGCTAATTGGATTTTTGCACCAGCCAATTCAACCGCTGGTATTTCTTTTGGCAGGATAAAAGTTTCTAAAGCATTTTACGATCAGTTTAGAGGAACTTATCCTGATGATCCCCGGTTGAAAATTACTTTTGCTACGAGTTTTACTCAGATAAAAACGAATAATTTTAAAATATACGCTTATCCTTATGTTGCCGGTACGAGTGGTTTAGCTACTGCAGTAACCGATTCTATTCGCTATAACGCCCTTGGCGATCCGACCAATCCCAGAATGGATGAAATTTCTACAGCAGTAAAAAATGCCTTTACGGCCAGGGCGGGCGATCATCAAGGTTGGCCATATTTTGCCAAGCAAATTGATGTAGCCTCAACTGCACAAAACAGTAACAAAAATGTAATGCTTTACCGTTATGCAGATTTTTTATTGCTTATGGCTGATGTAGAAAACGAACTTGGTAATAATTCGAAAGCCTTAGAGTATATGAATTCTGTATTAACAAGGGCACGTACATCTGCAAATGCGGTATCTGTATACCCTCAACGTATTACAAATCCAATCACTCAAAATGATCTGCGGATTAGAATTTTTAATGAACGGTTATTTGAACTGGCAGGAGAATATGAAATGTTTGTCGATGTCCGTCGCAGAGGGGTGGATTTTTTCAAATTTGTAGTAGATAGACATAACAACCATAATATTACGAAGGCTTTTGTAGCTGCTGCACAAGCCATTAATAATGTTACCGCTTTTCGAGACCGGTTGTTACCCAATACCCCTGACTTATTAAAAAAGAATTTGCTTATGCCTATTCCGCAATCAGAACTTAATACTAATGAAAGTCTTACGGCTTCAGACCAAAATTTTGGCTACTAATTATATATAAATTTTAACCTTGGTTAATTTAACTGGCCAGGGTTAAAATATTTTTGAGTAAGTAATAGGCTTAGTAAAAAAACAGTATAATTATTACTCTCGTTATATCCATAATACCAAATTTTCTTCACTAAATATGAAAAAACACTTAAAATCTGTTAGTTATGCCGTTTGTTTCAAAGGATAGAAAAGAATATCCATCCATTTACGAGTTCTTTCATACTAAAATGCGCACCATTTTTTTTATTGTTACCTTTTTTGCGTTTGTTGTTCTGGGAAAAGTTTTTGGACAAACACCTGTACCACAAATCATACCTTTGCCGGTTAAGATGGAAATCTTACCAGGGTCGTTTCAAATTTCTGCTAATACCGCTATCTATTATAACAATAAACACCCAAATCTTTTAAAGCACGCTACTTATTTATCCACCGCTATTCAATCTATTTCCGGCATTCATCCCGCAATCGTTACAAATCTGGAGGTAAATAGGATTAGATTATTAATCGGTCAATCTACCCAAATAGGTGCCGAAGGCTACCATTTAACAATCGATCCCTCAGGGATATCAATCATAGCGAACACAGATAAGGGAATATTTTATGGGATTCAAACTTTATTACAGGCGCTTCCCGGCATACGCACCAACCAAAAACTTATCGTTAAAAACCTTAAAATAACCGATTATCCAAGATTTGGCTGGAGAGGTATGATGTTGGATGTGAGCAGACATTTTTTCTCGACTGTGGCTATAAAAAATTATATAGATCTGATGGCAATGTACAAAGTAAATGTTTTTCACTGGCATTTAACTGATGACGAGGGCTGGAGACTGGAAATTAAAAAATATCCGAAGCTTACTCAGATTGGCGCATGGAGAAAGGAAGTCAGAGGGAGTGTTTTTTATAAAAAAAATCAAGTTCTTAATCAAGCAGATACTTTTACTTATGGTGGATATTACACGCAGCAGCAGGCTAAAGAAATTGTCGCTTATGCATCTGAGCGCAATATTACCGTCATTCCAGAAATTGAAATGCCTGGTCATTCCCAAGCGGTAATTGCGGCTTACCCTCAGCTTTCCTGCAGTGGGCAACCCCAACAAGTTAGAACCTCAATGGGGGTACTTTCTGGGGCACAGGCAAACTATTGTGCTGGTAAAGAAGAGTCTTTTACTTTTCTTGAAGATGTGATGAAAGAAGTTATTAAGATCTTTCCAGCTCCTTATATTCATATTGGTGGTGACGAGGTTGACAAAACCACCTGGAAAAACTGCACACTTTGTCAGCAAAGAATGAAAAACGAATCTCTCAAGGATGAGCATGAACTTCAAAGTTACTTCATTAGCAGGATGGGTAAATTTTTAAAAGCCAACAACAGACAACTCATCGGTTGGGATGAAATTTTGGAAGGTGGCTTACCAAACGATGCTATTGTGATGAGCTGGCGGGGTGAAAAAGGGGGTATTGCAGCTTCAAAATTGAACCATTATGTCGTGATGACACCAGTAAAACCTCTCTACTTTAATCGTTACCAAGCCGATACACTAAGCTACCAACAACCTCTAGCAGCTAGGTTTTCTATTAATACCCTTAAAAATGTTTACGATTATGAACCTATACCTAAAGAACTAAGTATTTCCAGCCGTCCTTATGTTTTGGGAAGCCAGGGTTGCTTGTGGACAGAATTTATTCCTTCGGTACATCAATTGGAGCAAATGACTTTCCCACGAATGATTGCGCTTTCAGAAGTTATGTGGTCACCTGTAAAACTTAAGAACTGGGAAGATTTTAGTAAACGTCTGGATGGCCATTTGAACAGGCTTGGAGAAGCAGGTGTAAACTTTTTCTCAGCGGAAATCAATAATCCTTTAGTATTGGCTAAGCCATAATTCGAAGTATAATAATTTAAAAACATGAACTTAATTGAAAATGCCGATGGGGAGGATGAGTGGCATAAGTGTATCTTTACTTAATAAAAAATGAATATAAGTGATTGATATACAGGGTTATGTTAAATTAGAATTGTTGGGTGATGGTTCAATTGCTGGCATTGGCAAGGAGCCACCCAACCGCAAGCCAGATAAATTTTTGATTGGTGGTGGCAACGAAGATTGTTTAATGTAAAGTTTCAGATAATTATCTGGACATCAAAAACTCAGGAATTAACGAAACTAAAGGCCGCAACTGAAGGATTAAAAAACAGTATTTTAGAATTAAAAAACCATTAAATAGAGATGAAATCGTATAAATTTAGATCGCTAATAGCTGCGCTTCTCTGCAGTTCGTCATTATTCAGCAGTGCCCAAACGCAACAGCATGCTTCAAAAGGACCCAATATTATTATTATTGTTTCCGATGATCATGCTTACCAATCCATTAGTGCTTATGGAAGCAAGCTTATGCAAACGCCAAATATAGATCGCATTGCAAACGAAGGTGTAAAATTTAACAAAGCCTACGTTACCAATTCAATATGCGGACCGAGTAGAGCAGTAATCCTGACAGGAAAATACAGTCATAAGAATGGCTTTAAAGATAATGAAAGCTCCATTTTTAATGGCGATCAGGATACTTTTATCAAACAACTTAAAAACGGGGGATATCAAACTGCATGGATTGGTAAATGGCACCTCGAAAGTAAACCTCAAGGATTCGATTTTTGGCAAATCTTACCAGATCAGGGGCAATATTATAACCCCAATTTCAATATGATGGATGGCTCTAAAAAACGTATTGAGGGCTATGTATCTAACGTTATTGAAGATGTAACCGAGCAGTGGCTTGATAAGAGAGATACAACTAAGCCTTTTTGTTTGGTTATTGGACATAAGGCTACGCATAGGGTTTGGTTGCCCGATACTGCAGATTTGGGCAGCTTTGATCAGGTAAAGTTTCCTTTACCAGCTAATTTTTACGATAGCTATAAAGGCAGGGAAGCTGCTAAAATTCAGGATATGTCAATAGAAAAGACGATGATCATGGGATATGATCTTAAAATGTTTGGATCCGATGATGCAGAAAGTTTAGATGGCAACTTTAAAAGAATGGATCCAAAGCAGAGAGCTGCGGTTGATGCGTATTACAAACCCATTCAAACAGATTTTAATAAACAAAAGCTGAGTGGAAATGCTTTAACTGAATGGAAATTTCAGAGATATTTACGTGATTACCTAAGCACGGCAAAATCTCTGGACCGAAATATCGGACGGACATTAGATTATCTGGATAAGAATAATCTTAAAGAGAATACTGTAATTGTCTATTTATCAGATCAAGGCTTTTACTTAGGAGAACACGGATGGTTTGATAAGCGATGGATTTATGAAGAATCTTTCCGCACCCCGATGGTAATGCGTTATCCAGATGTCATTAAACCAGGCTCTGTTTCAGAAAACTTTGTTATGAATTTGGATATTGCTCCAACAGTTCTTGATATCGCAAAAGTTAATATCCCAAAAGATATTCAGGGAGAATCCATGTTATCTGCGCTTAAGGATCATAAAAAAGGTAGAAAAGCATTGTATTACCATTATTACGAAAATGGTGAGCATTCTGTATCTCCGCATTTTGGTATTCGCACCCGAGGATACAAACTTATCCGTTTTTACAAACGCGTAAATGGCTGGGAGCTCTATGATTTAAAAAATGATCCTCATGAAATGCATAATATATATGGAGAAAAGGGGTTTGGGAAAATTACAGCTAATTTAAAAAAAGAGTTAAATACCCAGATTGATAAGTATGATGACCAGGACGCAAAGGGAGTTTTGCAGAAAAATTAAATCTCATAAACAGACTATGAAATCAAAAATTATAATAAGCTTACTGATGCTATCTGGTCAATTCGCAATTGGGCAGCAAAATTATACATTAATAGCTAAAGATGAGCCGTTAGCTTCTGTTGTGGCAAAGGCAGCTAACACCACCCCATCGGCCAAACAGCTCAGGTGGCAAAAACTAGAGCTTACGGCATTTTTTCATTTTGGAGTTAACACTTTCACTGACCGCGAATGGGGTACAGGAAAGGAAGATCCAAAAATATTCAATCCTCCAGCATTAGATGCCGACCAATGGGTTAGAGTAGCTAAAGAAAATAACTTTAAACAAGTTATAATCACCGCTAAACATCACGATGGTTTTTGCTTATGGCCAACTCAAACCACCGAGCATTCGGTTAAGAATAGTCCTTGGAAAGCTGGTAAAGGAGATGTTGTTGCCGAAGTTGCCACGGCCTGCAAAAAGTATGGGATTGGTTTTGGAGTATATCTGTCTCCATGGGACATGAATGCAGCTTCTTACGGGACGGAAGCTTACAACGATTTCTTTTTAAATCAATTAACAGAATTACTAACCAAATATGGTAAGGTTGATGAAGTGTGGTTTGATGGTGCAAACGGAGAAGGACCAAATGGAAAAAAGCAGTCGTATGATTTCAATAGGTGGTATACACACATCAGAAAGCTTCAGGCAGATGCCGTTATAGCAGTTATGGGACCAGATGTACGCTGGGTTGGAACCGAAACCGGATATGGCAGAGAAACAGAATGGAGTGTGCTGCCAGCCGATAACATAGATCAAAACAGCATTTCATCCAATTCCCAAAAGGAAATGAATATTAAGCCTTCTGGGTTTGTAAAAGGACAGGATATTGGCAGTAGAGAAAAAATCAAGAATGCAAAGGGATTGGTGTGGTATCCATCAGAAGCGGATGTTTCCATTCGTCCAGGATGGTTCTACCACCCGAAAGAAAATGATAAAGTAAAGTCTCCAGAGAAGTTAAATGATATTTATTTTAGTTCTGTTGGTAGAAACAGCGTTTTACTATTAAATATTCCACCAAATACCGATGGTTTGTTATCCGATGAAGATATCAAAAGCCTAAGAAGCTGGACCAAGCTTAGATCAGAAATTTTCAAAGTTAACCTGGCTAATGGCGCTAAAATAACTTCAGCAAATGGTAAGAACAGTAAGGCAATTTTGGATAATCGTCTCGAAACCAGTTGGACAACAATCAATCGAGATACAGCTGCGACAATTACCCTTGATCTTAAAGGGACCAAAGTATTTAATGTATTATCTCTACAAGAAAATATCAGCATTGGGCAGCGTGTAGAGGAATTTTCATTAGAATACTGGGACGGAAAGGATTGGAAAATTGCAACCCAAGGCACTACAATAGGCTATAAACGTTTGCTGAGATTTCCAGTGGTGAGCACAAATAAAGTGCAACTAAGGATTAGTAAATCTCGTTTAAACCCAACAATATCAGAATTGGGGCTTTTTAAAGAAAAATTATAACTTGCTCCCGGATTGCTCCATCATATTTTTATAATCATCTTGAATGAAATCAATAGTATTTATTTTTCTACAAATTATAGTTTTAATGACTGTAGGTTGTAAACAAAAAAAAGAATCATCAACCTCTGTTGCCAAAAGCGAGCATAAGTTTGCAACGGATGCCGTAACCTGTCATTCATCAATTCCAAAGCGCTTTGCTACAGCTACACAAGGTGATACCATTCAACCTTCTGGAAAAGTTTTTTCTAAAGAAGGAATGGTTAAAGTTGTTGGAGGTAGTTTTATGATGGGCGGGGATAACGATCAGGCTGTTGAAGATGAATATCCGAAGCATAAAGTAACTGTAAATGCATTTTATATGGATAAATATGAAGTTACCAATGGGCAGTTTAGAAAGTTTGTAGAAGCAACACATTATAAAACAGTAGCCGAACGTGTTCCAGATTGGAACGAGTTAAAAAAACAGTTGCCCCCAGGTACGGAAAAGCCAGCGCCAGAAACATTTGTTCCAGCCAGTTTGGTATTTACTCCACCTAAAAGCGCTGTGGATCTTAATGATTATAGCAGTTGGTGGAGCTGGGTGCCAGGAGCGGATTGGCGCCATCCATCTGGACCAACGAGCAATATTAAAGGTAAGGATAATTACCCGGTTACGCAGGTTTGCTGGGATGATGCGAAGGCTTACGCAACCTGGGCTGGGAAAAGACTTCCTACTGAAGCAGAATGGGAATGGGCAGCCAGAGGCGGTTTATCAAACGCAATTTATCCCTGGGGAAATGAGTCCATTGGCGAAGGAAAACCCAGAGCCAACTTTTGGCAAGGCCACTTCCCAAATTTGAATACTAAGACAGATGGCTTCTATGGAACCTCTCCTGTAGGTTCTTTTTTACCAAACGGCTATGGCATTTATGATATTGCCGGGAATGTTTGGGAATGGTGTGAAGATTGGTACGGTAATGATTATTATAAGGAAATAAAAAATGGAGCCATTAATCCTACAGGGCCATCAAAAAGTTTTGATCCAGACGATCCATACACACCAAAAAAAGTAGCTAGAGGTGGCTCATTTATGTGTAACGATAGTTATTGCTCTGGTTACCGCGTAGCCAGAAGAATGAAAAGTTCAAAGGATTCTGGAATGAGTAATATGGGGTTCAGGTGTGTGGCTCAGGAATAATAAGTTAATTAACAAACCATCATATTGTATGGAAACTGATGCCTAACTCTAAATTGATTCCGGCATCAGCTAAAATTATTTTCTTAATGAAGTAATTATTATTTCTTCATTTCTACAAGCAACGCAGCCATTTGTTTAACTTTTTCAGGGTATTTATCCGCCAGGTTATTTTGTTCTCCTATATCGTCATCCAAATTATATAACTGAGGCGTAGCTAAATTGCCCGTTTCTATTTGTACCAACTTATTGTATGCCGGGCCGTTAGAAGGAGAGATGTATTTCCAACCATCTTTAATTAAAGATAGCGATCCACCTTGTGCAATATATTCAGATCTCCCCCGATCAGATTGACCAAGAAAAGCTTTCGTTAAATCTTTACTATCTCTAGCTTCTTTAGGGATTGGCTGATTTAAAATCGAGGCAAATGTTCCTAATAAATCTACTTGAGAAACTAACGCTGGAGAAACTTTTGGACCTATTTTAGCTGGCCATTTTATGATAAATGGAACCCGTGTACCACCTTCAAAAGCACTATACTTTCCGCCTCTAAGTTTTCCTGCCGGTGGATGATTTTTATACGTTTCTTTTGCGTTATCTACATAGCCATCATCTAAAACAGGTCCGTTATCACTCGTAAAAACAATTATTGTATTCTGTTCTAAATGCAACGCTTTAAGCTGTTTCACGATTTCGCCAACTGTCCAATCTAATTGTAAAATTGCATCGCCTCTTAATCCTAAACCACTTTTTCCTCTAAATTGTATGGCTGGCATTCTAGGTACATGAGGTTCAGTTAGTGCTAAATATAAGAAAAATGGAGATTTCTGATTTTGCTCCATAAATGATTTTGCATTAGTTAAAAAAGTTGAGGACAATTCTTCATCAACCCATCGGGCTAGTTTACCACCACTCATATAACCAATTCTTCCTATCCCATTTACTATGGTTTGGTTATGCCCATGACCAGGAGAAGATTGTAACTTTAATAATTCTGGATGATCTTTACCAGTAGGATAAGTACCAATTTGTTGAGTGTAATCTACCTGAATGGGATCGTTAGAATCAAGGGCAAGAACTTTATGGTTTTCTAAGAAAATTGTTGGAACCCGATCGGCAGTTGCTGGGAAAATAAAAGAATAATCAAAACCAACCTCATTTGGCCCAGGCTTTACCTCCCCATTCCAATCTTTTTCTACTTTGTCTCCTAAACCCAAGTGCCATTTACCAACAATTGCGGTTTTATAACCTGCACCTTTAAAAAGTTTAGGTAAAGTAGGTTTGTTGGTTGGGATAATCAATGCGGCATCGCCAGGTAAAATACTCACGCCTTCGGTACGCCAAGGATATTGCCCCGTTATAAAAGCAAAACGAGATGGAGTGCATGTTGCAGAAGTAGCATGTCCATTAGTAAAGCGGATTCCTTCGGCGGCAAGTTTATCTAAGTTGGGTGTTTGGATGTTGGTTGCTCCATAGCAGCTCAAATCTCCATAGCCTAAATCATCGGCATAAATGCAAATTACATTAGGTTTAAGCTTGTTAATTTTTGAAGATTTTTGAGCTAAACCCACAATGGAGTTTGCCATTAACAGTAGAAAAATAATGCGTTTCATTGTGTAATCATAAATATTTTATTTGTTAAAGAACTTGTATGCACTTATTTCTGTATTGGTTTCATTTTAAGGGACTGCTTAGTATTTTCTGTACATGTTAAAGAAGTGATAAAGGCCAGGAGTAACATCAATTTTAAAGTTCTGTTTCTGTTCATTTTATCAAATAGAATACCTCATCGTGATCCTTTTGGTTATGCTATATATACCAAATTTAACGCTAAAATGCAGATGTGGTTTTCTAATTTGTCTATGAAATGTTCAAGCCTGTCTGTTTTATGGCTTTAATTGAATAAGACATCCGTTATCTATGTAGCTGTATGAAAATTAAAACAAGTAACTGCTATTATTTTTAAGCTTTTAAGGGGGAAACCATCAGCAAATTACGTTATAAAATGACTTTACTTTTGCATCATTTTTCCAAGATTTTGCAAGAAATAACAAAGGAATACGGTTGCTTGTGGTTCTCATTCGAAAAGGGAGACGTTAATTTGTTTTCGGGAAATGGTAGAATGACAGCCCATCCATTGGTGATTTTAAAATTTTACCAAGTGATATATTGTGAATTAAGGCAACATTTTTTAGTATATCTTGAAAAACAAAAGCAATTGAGCCGACACAGTTTAATTCATAGCGGTCATGATTTTTATACTCTGTGATCACATTTTTAAAGAAATCATTAAAACCATCATTTACTATTCCCATAATCTGTTCATCATGAAGGTTATCGTAAAGAAAAGTGGTAAATGATGCTGCATATTTATTTTGAAGCGGATGATCGTAAAAATTCTTTAAAATTTGTGAGGGTAATAGACCGTAAGTTGTCTGGAATTTTTCAGAAATCTCCTTCGATAAGCCCCTTCTTGCGTATTTTTTTAGTAATTTTCTTCCTAAATAACCTCCACTTCCTTCATCTCCAAGATAAAAGCCTAGACCATCAATCTGTTGAATCAAAACACCGTTATCCATCACGCAGGTGTTCATTCCGGTGCCTAAAATAGATACCATTCCAGAACCATCACCAATTAAAGCTTTTGCTGCGCCAATTAAATCGGAGCGCACTTCTGATGTGGCATTAGGAAAAACAGCGGCGAGTGCATTTTTTAATATATAATCTTTGTCGCCCTCGCAACCAGCGCCATAGAAAAAAACTGAACTTACCTCCTGAAAATTGAAATCTGCTCCAAATCTGGTTATTAAAGATTCTATGATGTGCTCTTCCTTAACATAGAAGGGATTATAGCCTTCAGTTTCAAAGGTTTTCTGTAAAACCTGGCCATTAAAAATGCTCCAGGAAGTTTTGGTGGAGCCACCATCAGCAATCAATTTCATTTTCTATAAGCTTAAGACAGCAATAATACATAATATTTTATTGTCATACATAATAAAATAATTATATTTTATCTATATCTTAGACCTCAATTCGATTAGAAAATAACTCGTGAGGCCGTTTAACAAATTAATATATCCTACTTGAATTGCATGCGAATGCTGCTAAAGCATGTTAACTGATTTTACGTTGTTTTTTTAGTTGAGTCAGGATAATAAATTTTGCTAGAGGTATTCCTCAAATGGTTCTGGTCTTTATAGTGCTTAGAATTTTTGAGTGGTTAAACCTAGTTAGTTTCTAGTCATGGAAAGCCAAAGGAAGTGGTATAATTCTGTTGTCAACAGTTTATTGTCAATTCCAACCAGCTCTTAATTTGCTTAATCGTCTGATAATATAAACGACTAATAAATTTCACCGATGATTTATCAATCTTTTACGGATATTGAATTATTGAGTTTACTCAAAGCGGGCGATGAGCATGCTTTGCGTGAAATTTATGATAGATATTGGAAATTTTCACTCACAATTGCAGCTAAAAAACTGGATAATATTCAGGATGCAGAGGATTTAGTTAATGATCTTTTTGTATCCATGTGGAACCGGAGGGATGCTTGGCCCGAAATTCTATCGTTACAAAACTACTTTAAAAGAGCGATAAGAAATCAGGTTTTAAAAATATGGGCAAAAAAATACAGGATCGAAAAATATCTTTTAATACAGCAATCAAGCATCTTCGAATATGAATACCAGTCCTCGAATTCAATTGAATACAAAGAACTGAATGGTCAGCTTAAAAAAGCAATATCAGATTTACCAGAAAAATGTCGTTTGGTTTTTGAACTGAGCAGAGAAGAGGGATTATCACAAAAACAGATATCGAATAAGCTGGGCATCTCTCAAAAAACGGTTGAAGCACATATAAATAAAGCACTTAAAATGCTCAGAATTAACCTTCGCAATTATTTTATGAACTTTTTTTTCTAGTTGACTAAGGGTAAACGCCAACTTGTGGAACTGTATATATAGAACCAAAGATGGAAAAAATTACTCAGCAAAAAAAGTATGAACTACTTGCCAACAAATGGCAGGAGGGAACCTGTACTAACGCGGAACAAACCGAATTATTTGAATATTATGAGCAGTTTGGAGCCAATAAGGTCGAAATTCCTATCGTATTTAATGGTAATGAAGATTTATACAGGGATGCTCTTTATAAAAAAATTAGTAACAGGATAGAAATAAAACGGACTTCTTCTGTGCGTTTATGGTTATGGTCTGGTGCCGCTGCAGTTGTTTTCATCCTTTCTGCGGTGTTAATCAATTTTAAAATAAATTCTACCCAAAGCCATAAACTGGTCAAATCAAGAAAGCTTCCTGTAAGTAAAAATCCAATACAAAAACAACCAATTTTAATTCAGAATAATGGTAGTGTAGTCCAACTACGTAATGCTGAGCATTCAGGCGTTCAAAATGGTTTTAATGTTCAACAAGATAACAATGGAACTTTAGTTTACACCATCACAAAGAATAAAATAGGAGCTGCAAATGATAAAATATTAAATGAAATCCGAACGCCTGTCGGTCAAAAGTTAATTGTTTTTCTTTCAGATGGCACTAAGGTTCATCTTAATGCAGGTTCGTCCTTTAAGTTTCCTAATCAATTTCAATCGGCCATCAGAAGGGTTAGTTTAGTTGGAGAGGCGTATTTTGAAGTATCGAAAGATAAAACCAAACCCTTTATAGTTTCAACCGCCAATCAGGATATAGAAGTTTTAGGTACCCACTTTAATGTTAATGCTTACGAAAATGAAGCTGCCAGCAGAACCACGCTTGTGGAAGGGCGCGTAAAGATAAAGCCTAAGTTTTTGGGTAAATCGACCATACTACTTCCTGGGCAGCAAGCCGTGTTAGAAAATCAAAATTTAACTGTTGCGGAAGTGAATACTGAAACAGCTTTGGCATGGCGTAGTGGATATTTCATTTTTAATAATGAAGATCTGGAAAGTATAATGAGAAAACTGCAAAGATGGTATGGCATTGATGTGATTTATCGAAACCAGAAAAATCCGGAATTAACTTTTGCGGGTGCAATTTCTCAAGAAAAAAGTTTAACAAGTATTCTGAAAATTATAGAAGAGACTGGCGATGTGCGCTTTAGTGTTTCAGGAAGGAGCGTAACGGTCTTGAAATAATTTCACTAAAATGAATTCTTACTTGAACTAGGATTTGAAAAATTATGGCAATTGTGCCAAAATATTACTAATAAACTAACCACTAACTATCCAAATGTATAAATTTTACCAGAAAATAATGCGTAGTGACCACTACTGCGTTCCAAAATTCTTGCGTGTAATTAAATTGATTACTACCATATTATTTGTAGGAATTATTCAAGTAAGCGCAACAAGTTTTGCGCAAAAAATTACCTTAAAAGTAAGAAATGCTCCATTAGAGAGAATATTTAACCAAATACATGAGCAAACTGATTATGACTTTTTTTACAATTCTAAGCTTATCAAAAAAGCAAACCCAATTACTTTAGACGTAAAAGAAAGCGATTTGTCAAGTGTGTTAAATACAAGCTTTAACAACCAGCCGTTTACATTTACAATTTCCGAAAAAACAGTAATTGTAAAAGAGAAATCAATTATGCCTATACTGGAAAATCAAAAAAAGATTGATTTGGCGGGTAGGGTTATTGATGATACCGGACAAGGCATTCCTGGAGCGTCAATAAAAGTCTCTGGAACGGCAAAGGGTACAATGAGCGACGTGGATGGGAATTTTATTATCAAGGGTGTAGAAGAAGGACAAACTTTAATTGTAAGTAGTGTCGGTTTCGAATCGAAAGAAATTAAGGTAAACAATGTTAAAGAAATTGTTATAAAGCTTTTAACTGCTTCGAGTTCGTTAAATGATGTTGTTGTGGTTGGGTATGGAACGCAAAAGAAAGTAAATCTTACCGGAGCGGTTTCTGTTATTAAAAGTGCTGATCTAGAAAACAGACCAGTTATTAATGCTACACAAAGACTTGCAGGCCTGGTTCCGGGTTTGAATGTAAATGCTACCGGAAATGCAAAACCTGGTCAGAGTTATGGTTTGAACATCAGGGGAGTAGGAAACTTAAGTGGAACAGATAATCCATTTGTGTTGGTTGATGGCACGCCAATGCCATTAGATAGGGTAAATCCGGATGATATAGAATCGATTTCGGTGTTAAAAGACGCCTCTGCTTCTGCTATTTATGGCGCAAGAGCTGCCTATGGTGTAATTTTGGTAACTACAAAAAAAGGAGTAGATGGAAAAACTAACGTAACGTACTCTAATAATGTAGGTCTGACCTCGCCAACTCAACTTCCTCAGGTATTAGATTCGTACCGTTTTGCGCAATACTTTAATGCTGCTACTTTTAATGCAACAGGAACAAAGCAATATTCAGACGAAAAACTTGCCCAACTTCAACAGTATATTCAAAATCCATCTGGTTTTCCGGTTTTGCCCGAAGCAAACGATAACTATTTAAGCAACTGGGAAAATACATCAAATGGACTTGCCAATACCAACTGGCTTGACTTTAACTACAAGCCTTTTGCACTTAGACAAACACATAATTTAAATGTTAGCGGTGGCTCAAAGGATATACAATACTATATTTCTGGAGGCTACAATAATGAAGACGGATCATTGCGCTATGCCGACATCAACTTTCAGCGTTATAATTTCAATATATCCGTAAGTGCAAACATCACTAAATGGATGAAAGCTTCAGTAAACTCTAAGTTTTCTCAAAGCCGATATAAAAGTCCGTTTTCAGGTGCTTTTGAAAATTTGTTTTTTCATAATATGCTTAGAATGCGCCCAAATATTTCACCTTATGATCTGAGTGGAAACTTTAATGAGATTTCCAGTGTACCTTATCTTCAATCTGGTTCAGAAAATATTAACCGCGAGAATGCAATAAGCATATCACCAAGCTTAAAAATTACACCATTAAAAAATTGGAATATTAACATTGATTTTAATATTCTTAGAACAAATAACGATGATGCGGCATTGTTAATTCCTGGAATCGCATATGGTATTGATGGAACGCCCAAATTTGTAAACAGATCCGAATATGGTATAATACTTTCTGGTGCCTATTCTCGAGCAAGTGCCACTAACACCTACCTATCACCAAATATTTACAGTTCTTATGATCTTAAATTAGCGAGCGGTCATCAGTTTACCTTTTTAGGCGGCTATCAGCAGGAATTAAACCAATACGAATCTTTATCTTCTGGTGCTCAGGATTTGATCAGCTTTGCCACACCGGGTTTAACCCTTACTACTTCACCTGCAGTATCTGGTGAAGTAAGAAATGAATGGGCGACTAAAGGTTTCTTCGGAAGGGTAAACTATAACTATAAAAATAAATATCTGTTTGAGGCAAATGCGAGGTATGATGGTTCTTCGAGATTTGCGCCAGGCAAAAGATGGGGCTTCTTTCCTTCAATGTCTGTAGGTTATAACCTGGCAGAAGAAAACTTTATCAAAAACGGTAGCAAGCTAATCAATGTTCTGAAAATCAGAGCTTCATACGGAACTTTAGGGAATCAGGCTGGTGCGCCAATTTATTCTTATGCGCAAACCATGAGGACAAATGTACCTGGAGCAAGTGGTGCAGGGCCTCAATGGTATTTTCAAAATGGAAGAGAAGCCAATATTCTCGCTCCGGCACCATATAATCCATCGTTAACCTGGGAAAAAGTATTAAGTGGTAACATTGGTTTAGACTTTGAAATCTTGGCCAACAGATTAACAGGTAGTGCCGATATTTATCAAAGGAATACCCGTAACATGCTAGGTCCTTCATTTGATATTGCAGATATGTTTGGAGGAACTGTGCCCTCTAGTAATAATGCCGATTTAAGAACCCGCGGATGGGAGCTTAGTTTGAACTGGAGAGGAACTATTGGACAAGAAATTAGTTATAGGTTAGGTGGTACACTTTCTGACTATAAATCAGTTGTAACACGTTATCAAAACCCAACATTTAATAACCCTGCAGGTACTTTCTATGAGGGTAAGGATATTGGTGAAATTTGGGGTTATAAAAGTGATGGCTTGATACAGAATGCTGCTGAAGCTGCTGATTATAATAAGCTTAACAGAAGCTTTTTATCTCCTTTGGATTGGAAACCTGGAGACGTAAAATATCTTGATCTGAATAATGACGGTAAAATAAATAATGGTAGTAACAAGCTTGGTGATATGGGCGATCTTACAGTCATTGGAAATACTAACCCACGCTATTCTTACTCGTTAAATGGTAGTCTTAGTTGGAAAGGGTTTACACTATCTTGCCTTTTTCAGGGAATTGGCAAAAAGAATTATGCACCTGGTATTGGTGATGTTTATTTCTGGGGAGCTGGTGCGTTGGCGCAAGTAACGTTATTTGAGCAACACCTCGATTACTGGACACCGCAGAGTCCTGATGCTTACTATCCAAATCCTTACGCAGCTCCAGCTGGTTCACAAAATTCTTTTACAAATAAAACGCAACAAGTTTCAGATAGATACCTCCAAAGTGCTGCATATTTAAGACTGAAAAACTTAACACTAAATTATTCATTGCCAAAAGCATGGGTTAATAAAATAGAACTAAATAAAATAAATGTGTTTGCAAGTGGAGAAAATCTATTCGTAATTACAAATCTAGCTAAAATGTTTGACCCTGAAGGACTAACGGGATCAGTTGGTACAGGAAAAGCTTATCCATTGAGTAAAGTATATGCATTTGGCCTTAATGTCTCACTATAATACTATTAAAATGAAAAAATATAATACATTGAAATTTTTGTCGGTTATATGGATATTATTGACATTGGTTTCATGCAAAAAAGATTTGCTCGACCGTAAACCTTTAGATGCTTTAAGTACTGCAAATCCTTTAGCCACACCTAACGAGCTCAAGTTATACGTTAATCAGTTTTATAATTTATTTCCGGTACATCCGGTTAATGTTGGCGGTACAGGAATTGCATTTGATGATGCCGGTACAGATAACATGATCTTTTCATCGGTTAATACCAGATTATCCGGACAACTCGCTTTAAGTAATGCCTCGAGTTTAGGTGGATATACAACAATTAGAAGCCTTAATTATTTTTTAGCTAATTATAAAAATGCTAAGGGAGATCAAACTTTAATTAACCAATATGTAGGAGAAGCTCGATTTTTTAGAGCGCTAAACTATTTCAATTTGGTTAAAGGTTATGGCGATGTTACCTGGGTAAATCAGGTTTTACCAGAAGACCCGGAGATTATGAAAGTGCCTAGAGATCCCAGAACTTTAGTCATTGATTCGGTACTTAAAGATCTTGATGTAGCCATATCATTATTGCCAACGGCGGCAAATAGTGCAAGTATGCGTATTCACCGCGATGTTGCCTCAGCTTATAAATCCCGGATAGCCCTATATGAAGGTACCTGGCAGAGATACCATCAACAGAAAGCAGATCCATTTTTTACAGCAAATATTACTGAAGATAAAATACGTGGTTATTTTACCCAGGCCAGAGATGCTGCCTCATCAGTCATCAGTAGTGGCAGATGGTCCGTTTATAGTACAGGTAAACCTCTTCAAGATTATTCTGATCTGTTTATAACTACAGATCTTTCTAGCAATAAGGAGGTTATGCTTTGGCGTAAATACAATACCGGAGATAATATCGGTCATAGTGTTTCAAAATATATCTCTTCAGATGGTGGCGATTTAGGTTTAACACTTTCTTTGGTTGATGATTATTTAACCATTAATGGTACTCCTTTTACAGGGATAGAGCGCTTAAATGCACAACGTAAATATGCTCAGGAGTTATTGCCAACTGTACGTGATCCACGTTTATCTCAAACTGCAGGTGTTCCGGGGCAACCCATGAAGCCTGTAAATGTATTGGTTCCAAGTTATCCACCAATAGATCAAACAGGGTTTAATAGAAATACCACAGGTTATCCTATGCATAAATTCTTAGAATATAACACTGCAGCAGCTACAACAGATGATTTTAAAAGTATGGCTCCGGGTATCGCAATGCGTTATGCAGAAGTATTATTAAATTATGCTGAAGCTGTGGCAGAACTTGGTGGCGATCAATCGCTTATTGCAAGTGCACTTAAGCCATTAAGAGATAGAGCTGGTATGCCGCAGGTAGATTTTGCAAAAGAATATAATACTTCTGCAGATTATCCTTTTAGAAATTTATCTCCAGTAATTCAATCGGTTAGAAGAGAACGCCGTGTAGAATTTGCTTGCGAGGGTTTTAGAATGGATGATATTTTTAGATGGGCAGCAGCAGATCTTCTTCTTGTAAATAAAAGACAATTAGGAACTCTTTTTACCGGAAGTGATTTGAACGACCAGAATACTACAATTGGATTTTATAAGGGTGCAATTTATTACGATACCGCACCTGCCGGAAAGTCAATTAACTTATATCTTTCTGGAAATCCAGGCGATGCAGTTAGATACATCGATCCACATAAAAACGTTTTGCCGACAGGTTCGCGTTTCAATACTTTGAGAGATTATCTGTTGCCACTACAGCAAAGAATGCTGCAGTTAACAGAGGGTAAATGGGTTCAAAATCCAGGATGGTAATTATTTATAAAATTAAATTGACTCAAATGAACATCAGGATATATTCAATTATAGCGCTCATGATTTTAATCAGCGCATTTGGCTGCAAAAAACAAGATATACCACTTAAACCCGAGCAAAGTGCTACTTTTTCAGCAAAGCTTGAAGATACATCTGCTATATTTCCAGCCGCTAAAACCATAACATTTATCAATATTATTGCAGGTACCAATGGTTGGTCGCTTACACAAAGCACCAATAACGCATTGCTTGTTGCTGATAAGAACTTTGGTGCAGGCGATTACAAACTTCGCGTAACCTTAAACGCAAATACAACAGGTGTTCAGCGCTCTACTACGGTTAAACTAGTTTCAACAAATAGTAGTTTACCACCTGTTTTAATAAACGTTACCCAGGATAAATAAGTTAAAGCTTATTAACAAGCAAATATCAATAGATGATGTGTGTACCTAAGGATTAAAAAGTATGATTAGGTTGGTTTGAAGCTATTGTGGAGGAATATCCTTCACTTTAGCTTCTATTAATTTTCTTTAATCATGCGAATATCATTGCCTACAAAAAAAAAGTTGTAGAAAAGGGATTACCCAATTTCTGTAACCTTTTTTGAACAGGTTTAAAGTGGCCTCTCTAAATCAACGATTTAGAATTTTTAAAATTTTATATTCAATTATTAACCTAAATAAATATAAACCACTATGAGAAAAAAAATTGAACTAGCACTAAACTCGGCCAAGGTTATCACCATCTGTGCCATTTTTTCGGCATGTACTAAAGAAGATGTAAAAATGGATAATGCAGAAAGTGCTAGCAAGCCTACTGCTAATTTAATCATGGCTTCAGCTGCAACGGTCTCTTTTGTCGCTGCACCAAATTATCAATTGATATGGTCAGATGAATTTAATTTAGCAGGCTCTTTTGATACTGCCCGTTGGGCGTATGCTCCGCGAGGAACTGTAGCTTGGAATAAATATCTCACTTCATCTAATAACTATGTATCTCAAGATGGAAGTAACCTCTTATTAAGGATGGATAATGCTACAATTGCAGGTGATGCAGTACCCTATCATTCTGGAGGAGTTCGATCTATGGGGAAATTTAGTATTGCATATGGAAAAGTTGAAGTTCGGGCAAAATTTACACAGGGACAAGGTTCCTGGCCAGCAATATGGATGATGCCAGAACCAGCAACAGCACATTCTACCGGTTGGCCTGCTTGCGGTGAAATAGATATTATGGAACATGTAAACAACGAAGCGAATATTCATCAGACCATCCATAATAGTACAGTTACAAATGCTAATGGTGTAAGTACGGCAACTCATGCAGCAGCATATAATACAGCCGCATTTAATACTTATAGTATAGAATGGGATCCTTCTGCGGTTAAATTTTATGTAAATGGTGCCCTGCAATATACTTATAGCAAAGTTTCGTCCGCTGGATGGCAACAATATCCTTTTGATGTCCCGTTTTACTTAATTTTGAATCAGGCTGGAGGAGCGGGCTGGCCAGGTGCTATTACGGATTCAAATCTTCCCTTCAATATGCAGGTAGATTACGTGAGGGTATACAAGCTGTCTTTACTAGGAAATGGTGGTTTTGAAGATACCTCAATTGCACCTTGGACGAGCTGGGGTGGAACCGTTTCAGCAGTAACAGGTAATGCCAGAACAGGCACAAAATCTATTAAAGAAACTGGAGCAGAAAGTTCATTAGAACAGGTTATTACTGGTTTATCTCCTAATACAACTTATAAATTTGGGGGTTATGCGAAAGTTTCTGCTGCAGGTGAAAGCGTTTCCATTGGGGTTAAAAATTATGGAGGCTCGGCAGTTGCTGTCCCAATTGCCAGCACAACATATTCATTTGGTTCTGTAACTTTTACTACAGGCGTGAGCAATACTAGTGCAACATTATATTTCTATAAACCATCTACAGGAACAGTATATGGTGATGATTTTTATTTAGAAAAACAGTAAATTTTTGCAAAGAGTATCCATGAAATACAACCAATCTATGGTTTTATTTTTATGGATGCTCTTCCTTGTAATACGAATACATGTTGCAGAGGCTATTTTTATCAACTATAACATTAAAATTTAATAAACAAGAGCTAGTTTTCTAGCTTTAAGTAAAACAGCAATTAATGAACTTTAAAAAAATTACTACCATCTTATTTCTCGGGGTATCCTGTCAGGTTTATGCACAAAACAGTGAGCCGTTTGTAATTCCTAAACTTCAAAAATGGTCGGGCGAAACTGGTTTTTTTGCACTTAAAAACACCATTAACTTGGTAACCGCCAAGCCTATTTCAAATGAAGAACTCAATGGTTACATTAAAACGTTTGCGAACGATTTAAAGGCTGTTTATCCTAGAAAGGAAGTTCGTATTAAAATAGGAGCTCCCTCGAAAGGTGATATATTTTTTGATTCTGATACCGCTCAGGTACCAAATGCCAAAGAAGGTTACTTACTGCGAATAAATGATTATTTAACTATAAATTCAACAAAACCAATCGGTTCTTTTTGGGCAACGCGTACTATACTTCAGATTTTAGAACAGGATCCTGCCCATCAGAAAATACCTAAAGGTATTGCATTCGATGCACCCAAATATGAAGTTAGGGGTTTTGTTATTGATGTGGCCAGAAAATTCTTCACCATTGATTTTCTTCGAGATTATGTAAAGCTTATGTCTTATTACAAGCTGAATGATTTTCAAATTCATTTAAACGATAACGGCTTTAAACAGTTTTTTAATGATGACTGGAGTAAAACTTACTCTGCATTTCGATTGCAAAATGACACTTACCCAACGCTTACCGCAAAAGATGGAAGCTATAGTAAGCAAGAGTTTATCGATTTGCAAAAACTCGGTAATGCTTACGGCGTAAATATTATACCGGAAATCGATGCCCCTGCGCATGCGTTGGCCATTACTAAGGTGTTTTCAGAGTTAGCCAGCAAGAAAT
The DNA here is from genome assembly GCF_039537385.1 of Pedobacter ginsengiterrae. Taxonomy (NCBI): domain Bacteria; kingdom Pseudomonadati; phylum Bacteroidota; class Sphingobacteriia; order Sphingobacteriales; family Sphingobacteriaceae; genus Pedobacter; species Pedobacter ginsengiterrae. The sequence continues at coordinate 170,852 of NZ_BAABAK010000001.1, read as the reverse complement.
ATGGAGCCGATCATTTGGATATCAGTAACCCAAAAAGTTACGAAGTAATGCACAATATTTTTAAAGAATACCTACAGGGTTCTAATCCTGTGTTTTTTAACAAAGAAGTTCATATTGGTACCGATGAATATGCAAAAGAAGAAGCTGAAAATTTTAGAAAATTTACTGATAGCACTATAAAATTTGTAGAAAAATATAATAAAAAAGTTAGGTTATGGGGCGCTCTTACGCATGCTAAAGGGAAAACGCCCGTTAAATCTGAAAATATAACCATGAACTTATGGTACAACGGCTTTGCCGAGCCAGCTGATATGTTTGCATTAGGATATAGCGGAATCAGTACCCCCGATCAATGGTTATACATTGTACCAAAAGCTGGTTATTATTTTGATTATTTGAATTTGAATAACGTTTATAAAAAATGGGCGCCAAATGTAATTGGGGATAAAGTTTTTCCCGAAAATATGCCTCAAATAAAAGGAGGTGCTTTCGCCGTATGGAACGACCATGTTGGAAATGGAATTTCGCAAAATGATGTTACAGATCGTGTTTTCCCTGCATTGCAAGTGCTGGCTCAGAAAATGTGGATAGGCAATAAAGCAGATAGTTTGTTAACCTTTGATAAATTTCAATCGCTTAGCAGCAAAATAGGGGAAGGTCCGGGGATTAATCTTCGTGGAAAGCACTTGGGCAAAAGTAATTTAGTCTTACATTATCTGTCGTCTGGAAATCAGTTTAAAGATATAAGTGGGAACAAACAACAGCCGCTTACAAACGCAAATACCGAGCCTTTAAATGGGATGAAGAAAATGATTCATTTTAAAGGCGGGAAAAGTTTTGTTCAAACACCAATAAATGAGATTGGTTATGGATATACGGTTTGTTTTGAAGTAAAACCATCAAAGGGAAACCAAAACAATGCGGTGCTTTTTTCATCTCCAAGTTCATCTGTGAAACTTAAACAACTTAATACTAATAAACTAGGATTTTCTAGAGATGGCTATGATTATAATTTTAATTATGTTGTGCCAGAAGAGGTGTGGACAAAAATTGCCATCAGTGGTGATAGCAAAGGAACTTCGCTTTATGTGAACGGAATTTTTGTAGAACGCCTGGAAGGAAAAATGCAGATTTTTAAAAATACCAAAGATAAAATGGCAACTGTGCAAACCTTATTTTTTCCATTAAAATATATTGGTGATCCCCTTAATAGTTTTGCCGGAAGTTTTGCATCGCTTGCCGTGTATAACCAGGTTTTAACTGCGGAAGTAATCCGCTCGCTTTAGATGTCAAATAAGCCGACCAAATTTTAGGTTTGATTTAATTTGAGATAAAAAAAATAAAAATTATGATAAATATATATATTAAATGCCTATTTACTGCAGCGATTATTTTCTCAATTCATCTGTATTCGATGGCGCAATCTTCTTCTGCGGCTGTTATAAATGTTCCCATGAAAGGGGTAAAGGATAAAAACCAAAAGAAAGACTGGAAGCTTATTTTTTCAGATCACTTTAGTTTATCAGGGAAGTTTGACGAAAGTAAATGGTCCTTTTCTCCTAGGGGCAATCCTGCCTGGGCAAAGTTTTTAACACCCTCTGCTGATTATGTTTTTCAAAAAGGTGGAAAACTGATTCTTCGAATGGATGACCAAAGCATTAGTGACGATAAAATTCCTTACCATTCGGGAGGAATACAAAGTTCAGAAAAATTTAATTTAACTTATGGAAAGGTTGAAGTCAGGGCGAAATTTAATAAAGGCAAAGGGTCTTGGCCGGCAATTTGGATGATGCCCGAAAATCCTTTATATGGGAACTGGCCTGGTAGTGGCGAAATTGATATCATGGAGCATGTCAACCAAGAAAACGTTGTTCACCAAACCATACACAATGGATATGTAACTGATGCGCAGGGGGGAAGCTCTGCAACCCATAAAGCCGCCTACAAGGAGCGGGAGTATAACACTTACAGCGTAAGCTGGACGCAAGATTCGATAGCTTTCTATGTAAATAGCGTCCATCAATATACCTATAAGCGAGATGCCGACGGTGGTTCGAAACAATGGCCATTTGACAAGCCATTTTATTTAATATTAAATCAATCTGGAGGAGCGGGCTGGCCAGGAAGTGTTGATAAAGCAGATTTACCTTTTGTAATGGAAGTGGATTGGGTTCGGGTTTACAGGGCTGCCGATTAATACCCAAGAATAAAATTAGTTATGTGCTCTATAAAATACAAGTCTTTAAGGTGGGGAAGCTATTTAATTGCGCCCACCTTAAAATAAGTTATCGAATAATTTATTTAAAAAATATAAATGCTATTCGTTTGAAAAAAGTCTGGCAAAATGATTCTCTAAATGATTTCTCATCGCATTGCGAAAGATTTCAGGTGATCCATTTTCTAAAATATCAACAAGACCTTTATGAGAAACAAATTTGTGCAGCTTGGCATTCTTTTTCAATAAGCCACTGTTATTAACATAGTCAAAAATTGGCAAAAGTAAATTCTGAAACTTTTTAAGCGTTGAATTGCCTGTAATTTCATACAGCTTGCCATGAAAAGCAATTTCGTGATCAATATTAAAAAGGAAATCGCTTGCTCCAGCAGGTTCATTGGCAACAATTACTTTTAATTCGTTAATATCCGAAGCAGTAATCTTATTATATATAAAATCTGCCATTCCAATTTCTAAGACAAGTCGAATTTCAAAAATTTCTTTAAGTGTTTCCTGATCCAGAATGTGCGGATTCATGCTTTTGCTGAGTACACCAAAAATATCTGGCGAGGTGATGACAGCGCCCTTTTTCTTCTTTGAATCTATTAACCCCATCATTCTTAGGCGAAGCAGTGCTTCTCGTACAACGGTGCGGCTTACCCCTAAGATATTGCAAAGTTCGAGTTCCGTTGGAATACTATCGCCTACTTTGAGTTTTTTTTCTTGCAATAGTTGTACAAGATTATCCTCAACGCGGTCAACAAGTGAACTTGTGTCTACTTTATTAAAATCAAGTATGGAATCCATTATTATGTATTATTAGTCGAATAGGGCTTTTTATGCTTCTGTGAAGCAAATATAGTAAAAGCCACAGTTTAAGGTTTAAAAATAAATTGTTAATTATTTGCAAATAAACACAATAATATGTTATTTCGATTTATTATGTATAACATAATCTAACCTAATAACTAAAAATGAAAGAAATTTACCAAACATTCACTAGGTATTTTATACTTAGTCTGGCTGTATGCTTAACTACACTTACAGCTATTGCCCAGTCCGGTACAATATCGGGTAAAATTACTGATGCCTCTAAAGCAGGCATTCCAAGTGCAACAGTCAGCGTAAAGGGCACGAAAACTGCTGTTGCCGCCGGTAATGATGGAAGCTACAGAATCGTAGCTAAAAGTGGAGATGTTCTTGTGTTTTCTATTACGGGCTTTACATCTAAAGAAGTTACAGTGGGTAGTAGTACTACCATCAATGTATCCTTAGTTGAGGATGACAAAGATTTGGATGAAGTAATGGTAGTGGGCTATAGCACCATTAAAAAATCAAAATTAACAGGTTCAGTCTCTAAATTAGATTCCAAGGTTTTGGAAACGGGTGTTCGCTCTAATCCTGCGCAAGCATTGGCTGGAACAATTCCGGGCTTGAGAGTTTCTACAGCAACAGGCAGACCAGGGTCTGCTGCCAGTATCACTTTAAGGGGTGGAACTAACTTTGATGGAAGTGGAAGTCCATTAATTCTAATGGATGGTCAGGTTAGGGGTTCTCTTAGTGACATCAATTCGGAAGAAATTGAAAGTATTGAAGTATTAAAGGACGCCTCAGCTACAGCTATTTATGGTGCTAGAGCTAACAATGGTGTTATTCTAATTACATCAAAAAGGGGTAAAGCAGGTTCTTCCTCTATTTCATTAAAATCGCAAACAGGAATAAATTATTTAAATACCCCTTATAAATTTTTAAATGCGGAAGACTATATTACTTGGACACGTTTAGGGGTGGTAGAAGCGATAAGGAATGGGACATTGGGTACAGTTGCTTCTAACACAGCATTATCTGCTGTAGGACCCAGAAGTACTGGTAACTTATACAAAGACGCTGCAGGTAATATATTAGATGGTAATTATAATAGTGCTGCTATTTGGAGTACAATGCGATTAAACTCTATTAACCAGGAATTGGTAGGTAAACCAGGTTGGAAAACCATGAAAGATGCAGTACCTACAAATGCTGCTGGAAATTATGATCCAAATGGAACTTATGCTGATTTACTCTATAAAGACTTTAACTATGGAGATTATGGTTTGAAAAAAAGTTCACTTACTCAAGACTATAATGTTAGCATGAGTGGTGGAAATGAGAAAGGTGCATATTACGCTACTTTAGGATATTATAATGAAGGAGGACTTTCTCTAGCTACATTTTATCGTCGTTTAAATTTTACCGTTAATGGCGATTATAATATTAAAGATTGGTTAAAATCAGAAAGTAGTGTGCAATTTATTAGAGCCAATTGGAGGGATCAATCGCTTACAAATGGTGAGAGTAATTATTGGGGACGTATGCTTTCCGCACCTCCAACTATGCGTGGTACGAACGAAAATGGCGATTTAATTTTAGGTCGTGATGCCAGTGACGGTAATCCAATAATTAATATTGATAAGTATAAAGTAAATAATCAAACAGACAAATTTACCTTTAGTCAAGCTTTAAAAGTGAATTTTACTAAAGATTTATTTCTTAGGGTAAAAGGTGTTTTGTTTTATGATGAAGGCTTTTATGAAAGCTTTAATAAAGATTATAGAACAGGTATTATGAGTTTAACCAATTCTGCTACAGGATGGAACAGAGATCGCGCATCGGCTGCATCTTTTGGTCGTACAACGAATCAAACTTACAATGCTGTCCTTAATTATAAAAAACAGTTTGGTAAAAATAATATAAATGCCTTAGTTGGTGCAGAATATTTTGATGCTTATGCTAAAGGACTTTCTGCAAGCGGGAAATTAGCTCCTACAGATGATTTTCAAGACCTTGGTTTAACGGTTAACGATGTTTCTGGTATCGGTGCAAGGAGTATTGATTCTTATCATCAAAGAGAACGCATTATGTCGCAATTTGCGAGTGTAAATTACGATTGGGATGGCAAATATCTAGCTTCGATCACCGCTAGAAGAGATGGTTTTTCAAGATTAATCGGAGATAATCAATATGGTATATTCCCTGCTGGTTCTGTGGGTTGGGTTGCTTCAAAAGAAAATTTTATGGAGTCTACTAAAAACTGGTTATCTTTCTTAAAAGTAAGAGCAAGTTATGGTAAAAGTGGAAATATTGGAATTGGAACTTCAAACGCTATCGGCTTATATGAGTTACAAGGTGCTTATGGACCTCAAAGTGCTTACAACGGAGTTATTGGTTTCTTAAATACGCCTGCAAATCCAAAGTTAACACCAGAAATAAGTAAAACTTTAGAGGCTGGTTTTGATATGGGCTTTTTTAAGAACAGGTTAACTGCTAGTGCAGCAGCTTACAATAGAATTACATCAGATAAGCTCACTTTCGTACAAACGCCAACTTCTTCAGGTGTTTCGCAGATACGTACAAATAATGGAAGCTTTAGGAATACGGGTGTAGAATTAGAAGCAAATTATAAAATTTTACAGAAAAGCGCAGTAAAATGGGAAGTTGGAGCAAACGCTTCTTGGAATAAGAATAAAGTAATTAAACTTCCTTACAACGGAAATGAAAACAATAGACAAGGGGGACAACAAATATACGATCCAGCAACAAATCGTCTGATTTGGGTAGGAGGACTTCAGGAAGGACAGGAGCCGGGTGCAATATATGGTTTTGTTCAAGATGGTATTATAAGAAATTCTGCTGACCTTGCTGCTTACAATAAAGTAGATTTAGCTGCTGGACAAGTATGGTATGGTGCTTCTGCAGGAAAAAAAGTAGCCAGTCAGGCGTTGATTGCCAGCAAAAATTTAAATCCAAATGCTGCTGCTCCAACATTTATCGCAACCCAACTAGGTGATGCGAGATGGAAGGATATTGATCAAAATGACACTATCGATACCAGAGACATGGTTAAATTGGGGAATACTTTACCTCGTTGGACGGGCGGCATTACTACCTCGGTTTCGTGGAAAGGCTTAAGTTTATTCGCACGTTTAGATTTTGCAATTGGGTTTAAACAAATGGACTTTATGCAAATGTGGGCTTTAGGAAGTTTTCAAGGGGAGTTTAACGCAACCGAAGCTGTTAAAGATACTTGGACTCCTCAAAATCCTAATGCTTCACTTCCAAGATACACATGGGCCGATCAATTAAATGCAAAGAATTTTGATAGGCCAAGTGATATGTTTTGGGTAAATTCCAGTTATCTGAACTTTAGAGAAGTATCGTTAAGTTATACAATTCCACCCAACTTACTTAAAAGAGCAAGGATATCAGCCTTAACATTCACAGTTACAGGACAAAATTTGGGTTATATAACCAATAAGCAACTTAACTTACCTGAACGTACTGGTTCACAAAATAGTGCTTACACAATTCCTACTCAACTTGTTTTTGGCGCTAACTTAACCTTTTAAAAGAATTATTATGAATAAGTTAAAATATATAGCATTGGTATTTACGCTGATAATAAGTACCATGTCCTGCAAGAAAGCATTAGATCTAACACCAGAGGATTACTTTGGAGATGGAAACTTTTGGCAAAATGAAGCACAAGTAAATAATTTCATGGCTGGCATACATAACCAGTTTAGAAACAATCAATTACAGTTCGAACGTTTAGGTGAAATGCGGGGCGGAAGTTTTAGTAATGTTGATAGACAAAACACCTCTCTGAATGAACTCCCTATTATACAACAGGACCTTTCAGAAATTTCGACTGGTGTAGGTAGTTGGGCAGGTTTTTATGGTCCGTTGTTGCAAATTAATTTGTTTATTCAGAGAGTTGAAGCAATTTCATTTCTTTCTGATGCAAGAAAAAAAGCATTTTTAGGCCAGGCTTACGGGTTAAGAGCATATTATTACTTCCACCTGTTGCGTACTTATGGAGGTGTTCCAATTCGTTTAGAACCAGAGGTTTCGAATGGTAAAACTGATCCTATTGAATTGCGTAAAGCCAGAGCTACAGAGGCTGAAGTATTAGCTACAATTAAAGCCGATATTAATAAATCTGTAAGTTTATATAGTGGTATAAGCAGTTCAGATAAAACTCTTTGGTCGCCAAATGCATCATTAATGCTAAAAGGAGAAGTTTACTTATGGTCTGCCAAAGTTTATGGTGCAACTGCAGATTTAGCCGAAGCAAAAACTGCTCTTAATGCGGTTACAGGATCAAGCTTATTGACAGGTACTGCGGCTAGTTTTGCAAATGTTTTCAAAACTAAAAATAACGCAGAAATTATTTTTGCAGTTCGATATGCAGTAGGTGAAGCTGAAATGCCTAATATTGGTGCATTTACATATTCTACCTTCAATTTTGATGGGCAGCATTATAAAGATTCATTAGCAACTGCTGGTGTAGGAAATTTTTTAATTGATCCATTAAAATTAGCATTGACAAATTCTCAACAAGTTATACAGCGTTATGCATATACTTTTGAGTTGTTTCAAACTTATCAAGTAACAGATAATAGGAGAGATGCAACTTTTTATGATTATTATAAGGTTAATACTGCTGTTACACCAAGAGTACCAACTATAAGAAATACTGCATTAGTTAAATTTATTGGCCCAGATCCCGCTACAACTACAAATAAAAAGTATTTTACAGATGATTGGCCGGTTTACCGTGAGGCAGATAGAGTATTAATGCTTGCTGAAATTGCGAATGCGGAAGGGGCAGATCCTTCTTCATATATTAAATCAATTAGAGATAGAGCTTTTTCTCCAGCTGTTGATCCAACACCATTTGTAAATGGTACTAAGGATGCAAATGAGTTAGCAATCTTTTCTGAAAGAAGTAAAGAATTTGTATTCGAAGGTAAGAGATGGTATGATTTGCGAAGGATGAAATTCGGAAGTGAGCCATTGGTATTTAAATCCGCTGGTCATAAATATGGTGTTTTAGATAAAGCAACTCAAGGATATAAAATTCTTTGGCCAATTGAACCAGGAATATGGACTAATGATCCATTGGTTAATCAAACACCAGGTTATACTACTACTAAACCAAAATAGGTTGCCTAAAACCTAGGTGCTATTACAGACTGTGAAAATTAATCTTTACAGTCTGTAATATTTATTATCAAAAACAAAGAATAGTTATCAGATTTCTTATTTACGACATAATTCTGAATCAATTTTTTACAAAAAAAAATATTAATAAAACTTAATTCATAGAAATGAACTTCAAACCACTTGAAGGGTTAATTGCCGCTCCTTTTACCCCTTTTGATTCTAATGGTAAACTGAACCTGGAACTAATCCCTTCGTACTACAAATTATTAAAAAGCAATGAGGTCACTGGCGCATTCATTTGCGGTTCAACCGGAGAAGGTGTATCTTTAACTAAAGAAGAAAAAATGCTCGTAGCAGAAGCTTGGGCAGATGCAACAAACCAAGATGCTGATTTTAAAGTGATGACTTTGTTAGGCGGAACGTGTATTCAAGATTGTAAAGTTCTAGCTCGCCATGCACAATCTATTGGTTTATATGCTGTTTCATTTACAGCCCCGTCTTATTTCAAACCCGCTAATGCTGCGGTATTAGCGGAAATTTGTGCAGAAATTGCCGCCGAAGTTCCTCAAATGCCATTTTATTATTATCATATTCCAGTATTAACAGGGGCGAACATAGCAATGATTGACCTTTTAGCAGAGGTTAAAGGGATTGAAAACTTTGCTGGTGTAAAATATACGCATGAAGATTTTATGGATTTTCTTTCCTGCATGAATTTTGACAATGGCCGATACGATATGCTATGGGGAAGGGATGAAAATATGCTATCTGCGTTGGTTCTGGGGGCCAAAGCATCCGTTGGCAGTACTTTTAACTACATCGCACCGGTATATCACCAGCTTATTGCTGCATTTGAAAAAAATGACTTCAAAACTGCGGCCATGTTTCAACAAAAGTCAATCGATTTTATTCGCTTGTTGGGGAAGTATGGAGGGATAGCGACAGGAAAATCATACATGAAATTGATAGATATGGATTGTGGGCATTTCCGCCTTCCTGTAAGAAATATGAATTCAGAACAGTTTCCAAATTTTTCAGGCGATGTAAATGCGCTTGAATTTGAAGATTTTCGCTCAAAAGCTTAACCAACCGATACGCATAAGGCTCGCTTATTGGGCCCAGGATAAAAAGTGTTTTAATTAATTTTAATGAGAACCATATACCTTACTTTATTGTTAACTTCAATTTTATCGCCAGTATTAATGGCTCAGAACCGCACGGTTGATCTTATCGATTGGAAAATCGTGGCATCGATTCCCCCCGCATTACACCAGGTTAAATCTATCGGATTAGCTGGAGCAATTTCAGGGATTCATAACGATGCCCTTATTGTTGCAGGAGGAACAAACTTTCCTGATAAAATGCCATGGCTTGGTGGATCTAAAAAGTCTTACGATAATGCTATTGTTTATCCAAATATCAACTCAAAAAAAACTTTAACGCCATCAGTCGTTAGCTATAAATTACCTTTTAAACTAGCCTATGCAGCAAATTGTAATACTAAAGAAGGTATTGTTGTTGCTGGCGGAGAGAATGAGTTGGGCTTGAGCAAAAAAGTACTTTTACTGAAATGGAAGCAACAAGAAGAAATTTTAGGCATAGAATATTTGCCAGATTTACCATTTGGAGTGACAAATGCATCTCTTACAGTAGTTCGGAATATTCTTTATATATCTGGTGGCGAGGTACCTTCTGGCGCCAGGGATGAGTTTCTATCCCTGGATTTAAAAGATCCTGCTCAAGGCTGGAAAACTTTGTCAAATTTACCGCTAGCCACTTCTCACGCTGTTCTGTTGGGTGATGAAAAGACTGGTCAGGTTTATCTTATTGGTGGCAGATGCAAAAAAGTTGAACAGGTTAGTGAAATATATAATGCCTTTCACGCCTACGATATTAAAAAGAATTTTTGGAAGGAAATGCCAACGCTCCCCTTTCCACTTTCTGCTGCTTCAGGTATTATTAATGGAGATGATATTTTGATTTTTAGCGGAGATGAAGGAGAAACATTTAATAAAGCAGAGAAACTAATAATTGCTATGGAGCAGGAGAGGGATGCCCAAAAAAAAGAAGTTTTAAATAAGAAAAAAATAGAGGTTCAATCCTCCCATCCTGGTTTTAGCAGAAAAGTTTTGAAATATAATTTGTTTGGTAAGACGTGGACATTGTTGAAAAATGAAATGCCTTACGGCACGGTTACGGTGAATGCGAACCTTTTTAATGATAATGTATTTATAGCGGGAGGGGAAATTAAGGCGGGGGTAAGAACCCCGAATATTTTACGTGGTAAAATGAAATTTATACAATGAAAAATTCAAACAGATACACATGGGTGGTTGTTGGTTTGCTTTGGTTTGTGGCCCTGCTTAATTATATGGACCGCCAAATGCTTTCGACCATGAAGCCCGCCATGCAGATGGATATTTCAGAGTTAAAATCAGCAACAAATTTTGGCTACCTGATGGCTATATTTCTTTGGATTTACGGATTAATGAGCCCTATATCTGGGATAATCGCGGATAAATTAAATCGAAAGTGGTTAATTGTTGGCAGTTTAATGGTTTGGTCACTTGTGACCTTTTTAATGGGTTATGCCACAACTTTTAATCAAATTTATTGGTTAAGGGCATTAATGGGTGTTAGTGAAGCGTTGTATATTCCCGCAGGTTTATCCTTGATTGCAGATTACCACAGCTCGAAAACCAGATCTTTGGCTATTGGCATCCACATGACTGGACTTTACATGGGGCAGGCCCTTGGTGGTTTTGGAGCCACAATTGCATCTAGGTTTTCCTGGCAGATCACCTTTCATTCTTTTGGCTTCGTTGGTATTGCCTATGCAATTGTCCTGGTATTCTTTTTAAAGGATAAAAAAAATGCTGTAAAAGAAATTACATCAGATAAAATTTTGATTACACCAAAAGTGCCGATTTTTAAAGCGCTGGCATTGCTGTTTAGCAATATTTCTTTTTGGATCATCTTATTCTATTTTGCCATTCCAAGTCTGCCAGGTTGGGGCGTAAAAAATTGGCTACCAACTTTATTTGCCCAAAATTTAAATTTGCCAATGGAGCAAGCTGGCCCACTATCAACAATAACAATAGCATTCTCCTCATTTATTGGCGTTATTTCCGGTGGTATTTTATCTGATAAATGGGTGCAAAAAAACCTTAAAGGACGTATTTATACCAGTGCAATTGGCCTAAGCCTAACCATTCCCTCACTGTTGTTAATTGGTTTTGGGCACTCTTTATTCCATGTGGTAGGAGCGGCAGTATGTTTCGGAGTAGGCTTTGGCATGTTCGATGCGAATAATATGCCAATACTTTGTCAGTTTATTTCGCCAAAATCCAGAGCTACAGCCTATGGAATAATGAATATGACTGGTGTCTTCGCAGGTGCCTTCATAACAGATTTATTAGGGAAATCGACTGATTCGGGTAGTTTGGGTAAAGATTTTGCCATGCTATCCATCATTGTCTTCATCGCATTAATCATCCAACTATATTTTCTCCGTCCCAAATTTAATGATTTTGAAGATGCTTAAATCAACAAAAAAAAACATGAAACAAATAAAAATGAGCTTAGGCTTACTTATTGTATTTACACTATTTACATTGAGGACTTTTTCATCCGTTGGTATAACAATTACCGCATCTTCACCCGTGATACCTGTGCTGAAGGGAATGGAGTCAAACGAATTACTTTCATTACGGATTTATGTTCCTGCTGGCGAAAAGGAGATATCTTTTACGAATATTTCTTCCATATTAAACCCGGACGGACTAAAATCGATTGAAAAGATTGATGTTTTTTTTACACAAAATGAGCCGTTTTTTGCAACCAAGAATAAACTGGCTTCCATTAATCCTACTTCTTCAAAGCTGAATTTGCCAATTAATTTGAAGTTAAAACCTGGCGTAAACTATCTATGGCTTAGTGCGAAACTTAAAGAAACTGCAGATATCGACTCCAAAATCGAATTCCATGTTAGCCAAGTAGAAGATGCTGACTCAAAAAAATATGAAGTAATAGAAGAAAGTGATGGATATATTAAAAGAATAGGCGTTGCTGTGCTAAGGGCAGGAGATAATGGGGTGAATACTTATCGGATACCTGGTATAGTGACAACTGATAAGGGATCGCTTATCGCAGTATATGATATTCGTTATCAAAACTCAAAAGATCTGCCTGGAAATATTGATGTTGGCTTGAGTAGAAGTACGAATGGAGGAAAAACCTGGGAGCCAATGAAAGTTATAATGGATATGGGCGAACCAAATGAAAATAATGGTATTGGAGATCCTGCCGTACTTTTCGATCCTGTTACAAAAAAAATATGGGTAATTGCATTGTGGAGTAAAGGAAATCGTTCTATCGCAGGTTCAAGACCAGGTTTATCCGAAGATGTTACCGGGCAAATGGTACTGGTCAGTAGTGATGATGATGGACTGACCTGGTCATCGCCCAAAAATATAACATCGACCACTAAAAATCCGAAATGGAACCTGTTTTTTAACGGCCCGGGCAGTGGTATTGCCATGGCAAATGGTAAGATCGTTTTTGCCGCTCAATATTGGGATGAAAATGCAATGCCGCACTCCACATTGGTGTATAGTGCCGACCATGGTAAAACCTGGAAAACAGAGTACGGTCCAAAATCGAACACTACCGAGGCGCAGCTTATAGAGACTGTACAAGGCACACTGATGCTAAATATGCGGGATAACCGAGGGCGTTACAGAAGCGTGGCAACTACAACGGATATGGGTAAAACCTGGACCGAACACCATACTTCATATAAGGCATTGCAGGATCCGGTTTGCATGGCCAGTTTCATCAAAGCAAAGGTTAGCATTAAGGGCAAACAAAAAGATGTTGTGTTTTTCGGAAATGATAATACCCAGTCTGACCGTTATAACTTAACAATTAAAGCAAGTTTGGATTTGGGCGAAAGCTGGATTAAAAAAAATGAACTTTTGATAGATGAGCGCAGGTTTTATGGTTATTCTTCATTGACTATGGTTGATGATAAAACAGTTGGTTTTTTTTACGAAGGTGCTAAAGACTTATATTTTGTTCGTATTCCGGTAAATGAGATCGTTAAATAAATTAAAATGAAAATTGTTTTCAGATTAATTATTTGCTTAAGCTTTTTGATTAGCAATAATGCGCATTCGCAAAAAATAAAAGTTGCCTGTATCGGAAACTCCGTAACAGCAGGTTATTTGTTAGCCAATCCAAAATTAGATGCTTACCCCTCAAAGTTACAACAGCTTTTGGGGGATAAATATCAGGTTGGTAATTTTGGACATAGTGGCGCAACGCTTTTAAAAAAAGGCCATAATCCTTATTATAAGAACAAGGAATTTACCGATGCATTAATTTTTCATGCTGATATCGCCATTATCGCTCTTGGTTTAAATGATACCGATCCGAGAAACTGGCCAAATTATAAGGATGAATTTAGCTCGGACTACCAGTGGCTTATTGATAGTTTAAAGCAGGGAAACCCTAAGCTTAAAATTTATATCTGCAAGCTTTCACCCATATTTAGCGGACATCCGAGGTTTAAATCCGGAACCCGAGATTGGTATTGGCAAATTCAGGATAAAATAGGGCAGGTTGCCAAAGCAAACCAGTTTGAACTGATCGATCTTCATGCCAGGCTGGGTAATCGTCCAGACCTATTTGCAGATAACCTGCATCCCGATATTACGGGTGCAGGCATTATAGCTAAAACCGTCTTTGAACATTTATCGGGCAATTTCGATGGCTTTAAATTGAATAAAATATTTTCCAATCACATGGTATTGCAACGTGATCTACCAATCCCAGTTTATGGAACGGCGAATGCAGGCGATCGGATCGAAGTACAGTTTAATAATATTAACCTTCACACTGAAACTGACTTCAACGGGAAATGGAAAGTTGAGTTTCCTGCGATGAAATTTGGCGGACCTTATCAAATTAAAGTAACCAGTAATCAAAATACAGTTTTATTAAACGATGTGCTGATCGGAGATATATGGCTCTGCTCCGGGCAGTCAAACATGGCTTTTCCTTTAAAATCCTCAGCCACTGGCAAAGCGACTTTAAAAACTTTAGATAAAAAACTTCCAATTAGACTTTTAAAATATAATTCTCTGGCTGAAACCGATAATATATCGTGGGGTAAACCAATATTGGATAGTATAAATGCACTGAATTATTTTTCAGGGACTTGGGCTGAACTGGATCAGTCATCCCTAGCCGATTTTTCGGCCGTTGCTTATTATTTTGGAGAAAAACTAGCTATGGAAGAAAATATCCCGGTGGGTTTAATTCAAATGGCTGTCGGTGGGTCTACACTTGAATCCTGGATGGATAGAGGAACAATTGAGCACGATGATTTACTTGTTGATATATTAGGTAACTGGCGGAAATCTGATTTTATTCAGGATTGGGCCAGGGGCAGGGCAGATCTAAATCTAAAAAATGCGACCAACTCAAAACAAAGGCATCCTTACGAACCGGCTTATAATTACGAAGCAGGGATTGCAAATTTAACGGATTTCCCCATTAAAGGGATAATCTGGTATCAGGGCGAGAGCAATGCACATAATGTAGAACTTTTTAACCATGAGTTCCCAATTTTGGTTAAAAGCTGGCGTGACAAATGGAATGCTGATTTTCCATTTTATTATGTTCAGCTTTCTGCCATCGATCGGCCCTCTTGGCCTTATTTTAGAGATGCGCAGCGAAAAATGCAATCCGTTATTCCCAATATTGCAATGGCGGTGAGTTCTGATTTAGGCGATTCCCTGAATGTTCATCCTACTCATAAAAAGGAAGTTGGCGAGCGATTGGCTTTGCTGGCCTTAAAGAATACCTATCATCATAATATTATAGCCTCTGGCCCGGTAGCGCTAAAGGCCATCAAAAAGGAAAACACCATTATCATCACTTTTAATGATGCTAAAGGATTAAAACCTAGTGGTGGTTTGGTTTTACAAGGCTTCGAGATTGAGGATGAAAAAGGGAATCACCTTACCGTAAAAGCGAGTGTTTTAAAAAATACAGTTCATTTAGCGGTTCCTGCTGGTGTGACAATAGCAAGGGTTTTATACGCCTGGCAACCATTTACTAGAGCGAATTTAGTTAATGAGGCTGGTCTTCCAGCTTCAACATTTTCCATTACTATAAATTAAATTATTATGAGTTACACAAGCGAGCAACTGAAAGGTCTTTCTTTATTTTATAAAAATCAATTATTAAATAATACGATAACATTTTGGTTTCCCAGGTCGATTGATGAAGAATATGGTGGTTATCTTTTTATGAGGGATGCTGATGGAAGCTTAATCGATGATGATAAGGCTGTTTGGATCCAAGGCCGTGGCGCATGGTTGCTTTCTACACTTTGCAATACGGTTGAACATAGAAAAGAATGGCTCGATTGGGCAAAGTCTGGTATCGATTTCTTAAACAAGTATGGTTTTGATGCCGATGGGCAGATGTTTTTCCACGTTACCCGCAGTGGGCAACCGATTCGTAAAAGGCGATACTATTTTTCGGAAACCTTTGCTGTCATTGCCAATGCCGCCTATGCCAAAGCCAGTGGCGATGAGCAAGCGGCCGAGAAGGCGAGGTATTTATTTGGAAAGTGTATTGAGTATTCAACCACTCCTGGCTTGTTGCCGGCAAAATTTACCAAAACCCGGCCTACAAAAGGAATAGGTGTGCCGATGATTATGATGAATACCGCCCAGCAATTAAGAGAGACCATTGGCGATCCGCGTTGTGATGAGTGGATCTCTATTTGGATAGAAGAAATAAAAAATGACTTCGTCAAGGATGATATAAAATGTGTGATGGAACAGGTGGCGCCCGATGGGTCGATAGTTGATCATATTGATGGAAGGACATTAAACCCGGGGCATGCAATCGAAGGCGCCTGGTTCATTCTACATGAAGCTAAATACCGTAATAATGATCCCGAGCTAATCGCGCTTGGTTGCAAAATGCTGGATTATATGTGGGAACGTGGCTGGGATAAGCAGCATGGTGGAATTCTATATTTTAAGGATGTATATGACAAGCCTGTACAGGAATACTGGCAGGATATGAAATTCTGGTGGCCGCACAATGAAACGATAATTGCAACCTTACTTGCCTACACCTTAACTGGTGATGAAAAGTATGCTCGCTGGCATAAACTCGTTCATAATTATTCCTATGAAAAATTCCACGATAAAGAAAATGGAGAGTGGTTTGGGTATTTACACAGGGACGGTTCACTAGCACAAACGGCTAAAGGAAACATGTTCAAAGGGCCTTTTCATCTTCCCCGCCAGGAATGGTATTGTGCGCAATTACTGCAAGGTCTGGGTTATTAACCAATAACGATAATGAAATGTTAAAATATTCACTAGCACTGTTGTTACTTGTTTTTTCAGTTACCGGATTTGCACAGGTTGTTCTGCCTTCTTATCCGCAGGTTACTTTTCCGACCTATTACTGGCAAAAAAGCACTCAATTTCAACTGCTTCCTAATAAAGAAAAACCTGTTCTTTTTGTAGGAGACAGTCTCACCGACGGAGGAGAATGGTCCGCCCTTTTTGAAAATGAAAATATACTGAATTTTGGTATAAGCGGAGAAACAAGCGCTGGGATCATTAATCGCATGCCGGAAATCGTTAAACGACGCCCAAGTAAAATATTTCTAATGATTGGAATAAATGACCTTTCAAGAGAAATATCTGTGGATAGTATTTTTTTCAATACTTCCCTGATTATTAAATACCTTAAAGAGAATTCTCCAGGGACAGAAATCTTTGTACAAAGTGTGCTCCCTGTTAATGATATTTTTAAAACATTTACCGCTCATACATCCAAAAGATATTCCATTGAAAAATTAAATTTGAAATTATCTGATAGCGCTGAGTTTTTAGATTATCAATTTCTAAATCTCTATCCGTCTTTTGTCGGTGAGAAAGGTAGGTTGAACTCTGATTTTACAAATGACGGGTTGCATCTAACGGGTGCTGGTTATATACTGTGGAAAAATCTAATCTATCCACATCTTCGCGGGCTGGAAGCAGAGCCTGCTCTGATCCCACGTCCAAAGCAATTAACAAAAGGGAAGGGGGCATTTCCTATTTTTAGAGTTAAGTCAATTTACTATCAGAATGACTCACTTTTTAATGAGGCTGCAGCAATGAAACAGATGCTCAGTCATAGAGGAATATCTGTCAGCCTGAATAAAAATATACGCGCAGATGCCAAGCCTGCTATCAGGCTGGAAATCAGTGAAAAGTATAATAAAGATCCGGAGGCATATCATCTGCATATTTCTGCTCAGAATCTGGTAATCAGCGCAGCAGGAAAAGCTGGCATATATTATGGCCTTCAGACTTTGATTCAGCTTATGCGCGGTGGTGATTTTGTCGAAGCTGTGGATATTGAAGATTCGCCCGCTTTCAAATGGCGAGGATATATGGTCGATGTCGGAAGAAATTATCAGTCTATTGCGCTGCTTAAAACGCAGATTGATAAAATGGCATTTTACAAATTGAATGTTTTTCATCTACATCTGACTGAGGATATCGCCTGGCGACTCGAAATTAAACGATACCCAGAGTTAACCCGCCCGGAGTTTATGGAAAGAAATAAAGGGATGTATTATACGCAAAACGAAATTAAGGACCTCATCAGTTACGCTAAAGCACGACATATATTACTGGTACCTGAAATTGATATGCCTGGGCATAGCGCAGCATTCAAAAGGGCAATGAAAACCGATATGCAAAGTGATTCAGGACTTGCCATCGTTAAAAATATTTTAAAGGAAATCTGCGAAACTTATGATTTTCCGTTCATCCACATTGGAGCGGATGAAGTCAAGATTACCAATAAAGATTTTCTTCCTTCAATTTCCGCTTTTCTGAAATCACTTAATAAAAAGGTCATCGGATGGGAGCCTGGAGGCAATTTTGCGCCTTCTACAATTCGCCAGCTGTGGATGGATGATGCAGCCGTAACATCCGATCAAGGAAAGATTCAATACATAGATTCTCGCCATTTGTACCTAAATCATATGGACCCGCTGGAAAGTGTAGTCACGATATTCAACAGGCAGCTGGCTGGTGTGGATACGGGTAGTCAACAGGCTTTGGGTGCAACATTATGCCTGTGGCCTGACCGGGCTGTAGAGAAACAGGAAGATTTAATTTCTATGAACGGGGTTTTTCCTGCCATGTTAGCTTTTGCAGAACGGTGTTGGGTGGGAAACGGATATAAAGACTGGGTTGCCAACATTGGTTTGAACGGACAACAAGCACTCGATGATTTCAAAGCGTTCGAAAAACGTTTGATGGATCATAAAAGATTTTTTTTTATTGAACTTCCTTTTCCTTATTTAAAACAAAGCGACCTAAAATGGCAGCTTTATGGGCCTTATGAAAATAATGCAAACCTCAGTCAGAAATTTAACCCCGAACTAAAAAAATCTGAATTAGACAGCAATGTTTCACAAACGGCTATAGGAGGCACAATTATTCTTCGGCATTGGTGGGCACCTAAAATAAAAGGTGTTTTAAAAGATCCAAAGGAGAATACGACCTGGTATGCTACTTGCAATGTGTGGTCAGAGAGGGATAGCGTTAAAAAATTCTGGATTGGCTTTAATAATTTCTCCAGGTCGCAAGCTGTAGATACGCCACCAGCGGGACAATGGGATAATCATCAGTCTCAAATCTGGATTAATGGTGAGCTTATTCTACCACCAAATTGGCTACACGCAGGACAAAAAGGAAACCTTGAAATTCCGCTAATAGACGAAGGTTATGAATATAGAACACCAGCACTGGTTAAGCTTAAAAGAGGCTTGAATAAAATTTTAGTTAAAGTACCGATTGGGAAATTTGCAGGTAAAAACTGGAACAATCCAGAAAAGTGGATGTTCACTTGCGTCGAGTTGGAATAAATTTGAGGAATCGGATTTCGAAAGCATTTAAGTAAGCAGGCTTTTACTTAGCTGTGGTTGTATAATAAAATACTATGTGTAACAAAAACACTGGCACAGCCGGCTAATTCAGGGCAGCCAAAAGGTTGTGGCGCTTTTAGGGCTACCGAGATTGGCGGTAGAAAGGCGTTTCAGGCAGTCAGTCCCCTTTTCGGGGCAGAGCGAGCGGAAGTTGGGCAAAGCCCTACTTTTATTTATAAATACTGGATTGCATTGGTTTGTGAAACTTCAACTTCAATTGTTAACCTAAAAAAATCTTTATTATCTTCTATTTCAAACTTTGAACTAGCTGGATATACCAGTAAAATCCGTTGCCGAATGTTTTCCAGTCCCGTACCAAAACCATTGTTCTACTTCTTTCGATTTATTAAATTCCATGAGGTGAGTGTCAATTTTTCTTCTTTTAGTGACAAACTAATAACGGCTGGATGATTTCGGTCTGTGTAAATTCCATGCTTAAAGACATTTTCTGAAAGAGTTAATAAAATCAAAGGCACGAACTTTACTGCTCTTATTTTCTGTTCATATCTAAAGCTAATATTTAATTCATCGTCGAACCTTGTTTTGTGAAGCTTGATCAGATTTTCTACCTGGTCGATTTCCTCGCCTAATAATATCAAATCATCTGTGTTTTCGCAGTTTACACTGAACCTCATTACATCTGAAAGTGTCATAACCGCTTCGGCGGTTCGAGGTGAAATAATATGAATATCTGTATAAATTGCGCTCAAAGTATTAAAGAGTAAATGAGGATTGATTTGTGCTTTTAAATAAGCATTAGTTGCATGACTGAGTTTAACTTCTGTTTCCTTTTGTTTCAGCATATAATTAAGCCTGGCCTCTTCCAATTGTGCTCGTGATAAAATGGACTTTTTGTACTCTTTGAAAAGATAATAGAATGCAGAGAAGCCCATAAACTGCAAAACTCGCCACAACACCCCAAATGCATACCGACTGTTTAGTATGATTTCATCAAAAAGTAGCCATGAAGTATGCTTATTTATATAATAGTCAACAAAGTAGTTGATCACCAGATAACATGCGTAAATGATGAACAAGGATATTGGGAGTTTCCAAAACCAAGCAAATTTCTTTTTAAATACTAATGGGTAAACAAGGTCTCCACAGAGATAGAACAGCAAGATGTTTAATATGTAATGCACAAAATAAATACCAGGCGTGCCGAAAACCCCAGAAGCCAATCCAACAACTGTAATTTCAATCGGTATGAAAATCAACCAGCTCCTGATGTGTATTTTATAGGTGTTGAGTTTTTCTAATATTTTCTTCATGTAGGCAATATTCGCTTTGGTGTAAACACCGCTACCCGCAGTGTAATAACTTTTATTAGCAGTAGGGAACAGGCTAGTTTCAAGAAAAAAAACATGAAACAAAGCCCTAAAAAGCTGGTCAAAAGAACAGTATTTGTTTATCGATCAGCACCGCAACATGAGCGTCTGAGCACAGACCCTACAGCAACGAGTATAATTATTATTTCTACAGGCACGCATGCCGTTAACAGAAAGTAAGAGTTATTAAAGATTATGTTCGGCCGGACATTAATGTTTTTTCTTCCAGGAATTTTATTAAACCATTCTTATAAAATGTTCCCATCTGCACTTGGTAACCGCTTCCTAAATTTATGGTGTTGCCCACAATCTTCTCGATTTTACGCGCATTGATAACATGGGATCGGTGAACCCGATAAAATAAGTCTGAACTCAATAGTTCTTCTACTTCTTTGAGGGTTAAGTAAACCAATTGTTCACATTCTGTTGTGACCATATTTACATAGTTTTTAGCACCTTCAAAATACAAGATGTTTTGCTTATGTACTCTGGTTAGTTTCCCTTTCTCACCAGTTTTTATAAAAACAATATTTTTTCCAGGCTTTTCGGTATTAGAGAAGTCGGTGTCAATTATATTCATTAAAACTGTTGTGAATTTGGATAACTTTATTGGTTTGACGAGAAACTGAGTGGCTCTTAAATCAAAAGCATCAATACTATACTGTTGATATGCACTTGTAAATATGATTGCCTTTGATTTAGTTTTTAATTGTACCGCCAATTCAATACCATCTATGTGGGGCATTTCAATATCTAGAAATATAATATCTATTTTGTCTTCTGGGTAAATGCTTGAAAGTGCCTTGAGGGGGTCTGTAAAAGTCTTTACAAGTTCAAGTGCTGGAATTGTTTCGATGTATCCAGTAAGGAGGGTAATTGCGTGTTTTTCATCATCAATGATAACACACCTTAACTTATTTTTCATAAGCTGGGAGAGTTTGGTTAATAAATGGACGATTTATATCATAGAAATAAATAAAAGATTAAAGGAAATGATTAATAGAGGAGTGGACTTAAACTAAAGTTTAGGAACCTATCATTTATAAATTGTGCTGGAAATCTTTATTCTAAACTTCCTACTGTAATTTATAAGTTTCATCACCGAGATCTGTCATAATCTCAGTTAAATTTATTTCTAAACCAGTACAAATTTCAAGCAAAGTTGAAAACATAAAGTCCTCTTTAGCATTTTCGATATCACTAATCTTGGCTCTATCAATTTTATCACATTTGTTTGCAAGTGCTTGCTGAGACATTTTTTTCAATGACCTGTAATACCTTACGTTTTTTCCTATGACTTCATAAAGATTTCGATACTGAATTCTCATTAACTGAAAGTCGAAGTTTTGAGGAAAATATATCGTGGCAATATTGCCACATATTTAATTTTTGTTATATTTACATCATTGTAAGATAATTAGCGATTGCTAATAAAATTAACGTGGTATTATTCAAGAGTCTCGATTGCAAATTCTGACAAGTTGCCAATTGAAAGAGACAATAGATTAATGCCCATGACTATATTTTGCGTACTTTCGTACACACTATAGAGTTGTGGGCTCTATTGTATATCGTTTCATGGGTCGTCAGAAACCTGCAATCCGGTATTTAGAGCCCTGCTATAGTGCCCTTAATACAAGACTCGTATAACCAATACGGGTATGGATCAAAAACATTGCTTTCGGAATTATTTCAAACCATTAATATCTAAATTTAATGGTGGGGATTGCTTTGTGTCTGGTTTCCCGAATTTTCTCTGTTTCCTTCCTCTGGCTCCGCGAATTTGTCCTTTCGACAGGTTGTATGCCTTGAAGCCTAAAAATCCTGTTTAATTTTTTCCTGTGACGACGGGGCGGTTATATCTGAATTGTAAATTGGGTATAGGTTCGGCTGTCCCGTTGTTTTTTACTTTGCTCATTTGATCTGGATGGGCTTTATTTTTTTAATCAACTAACTAAATTTTTATGAAAAAATCGATGATCTTGATCGTCATGGCTGTGCTTTGCCTTTTTTTAGGTGTTTCTGCGCAGGGTCTGAAACCATTAGCTAAAAATATTGATGAACTTAAACCACTTAACATTGGTGAAAAGGTGCCTGATCTGGAATTTGATCAGGCGCTGAATATGCCTGGTGGTAAACTCCGGTTTTCTGATTTTAAGGGGAAAGCATTAATCCTGGATTTTTGGGGTACCTGGTGCGGGGCCTGCCTGAAGGCGATTCCGCATGCGCAGGAGGTTCAGGATAAGTATGGCAAAAATGTGCAGGTTTTATTGATTAATGATTCGGCAACGGATTCGCTGCATATTGTGAGGGAATTTCTGGAGAAAAGGAAAAGGGAGAATCAGGAGATCAGGTTGCCGGTGATATTCACGCATTCCAAGGTGACCAGAAAACTTTTCCCGCACAGGCACTATCCGCACTATGTGTGGATTTCTGCGGATGGCCGTATCAAGGCAATTACCAGGGCGGAACAACTGGAGGAGGAGAGTATTGAGCGGTTGATTGCGGGTCTTGACATTCACATTCCAGTTAAGCAGCCGTAATATGAGATATACAAATGTAATGGAAAAGGGCAGGAGGCTGCTGATCCTTGTTTTAGCGAGTATAATCATTCTTGTTTTGTCGACTTTGACGGCCTTTAGCCAGGTTAAGGGTGAAAAGCCGGTATCTGGAAAACTCAAAGGGACGATTCTCCTGGCTGATTATGGAGATAAGGGATTATCTGAGGTTAGGGCAAGCGGGGGAATGACCGGTACAGATTCCGCGGGGCGCTTTGTGGTGAACATTAAAAAATTTCCGGATACGGTCCGCATTAGTTCTACTGGTTATGTGCCGACAACGAGAATCATTAAAAGTCTGGCAGACCTGGACAGGGCGTTTTCGGTAAAGCTGGTTCCTGTATTGTACGATCTGGGTATTGTTGATATCAATACCGGTTACCAGAGGGTTAAGGCGAATGAAATCAATGGAACGGTTTCGGTGATTGATAAAAAGATGCTCAATGAGCGGACAGGGACGAATATTCTGGACAGGATACTGGGACAGAGTTCGGGTGTCCTGTTAAATGTTGGTAAAACCAGTGGCAACCCGCAGAACAAAACAGGTGTTTCCATCAGGGGGCTGGGTACCATTAATGGCCCGCTGGACCCGCTGATTGTGCTTGATGGTTTTATCTATGAGGGTGATATCAGTAACATCAACCCTTTTGATATCGAAAGTGTGTCCATCCTTAAGGATGCTGCTGCCTCATCGATTTATGGCGCAAGGGCGGGGAACGGGGTAATTGTTTTAACCTCGGTCAAAGGGAAGAATAATCAGAAGCTTATCGTGTCTTTCAATGCGAACTCGACGATCCGCGCCTTACCTGATTTATACAGCTATAAGCAGATGGACGCTTCTGATTATGTAGATGTGGAGGAGTTTTTGTTTGATAAGGGATATTTCGACAGCAGGATTAATACGCCATATTTGGCGCTGACCCCTGCGGTTGAGATTCTGCTCGCCCGGCGCAAGGGAAGTCTTAGTGCTGCGCAGGCTGTTTCGCAGCTGGATGCGCTGAAGCAAGTCGATGCCAGGAAAAGTTACCTGGACGAATTTTACCGCCATGCCCTGACGCAGCAGTATGGACTGAACCTTCGGGGTGGTGGAGAAATCCATAACTATTATCTTTCCGGGACTTATGATGATGTTAAGGGGGAAACGAAAAATTCCTCAACAAGGGTTAACCTGATTTTGAACCAGGATTACCGGATTTCGAAGAGGTTAAAGGCGATTACCAGTTTACGTTTATCTTCTTTGTCTACCAGTTCAGGTGCGCCTGCCTATAATTCGATAACAAGTGGTGGCCGTCTTCCGAGCTATCTTTCTTTCAGGAATGCGGACGGTACTCCGTTGCCGGTTGCTTTTGGCTACCGCGGTGCTTATACGGATACCGCGGGAATGGGGAAATTGCTGGACTGGAAATACTATCCGGCCGAGGATTATAAGCATACTACGGTATCCAGGCAGCAAAAGGAAATATTTGGTTCACTGGCTTTAAATTATAAAATCCTTTCGTTTTTAAGCGCGGATTTAAGTTACCAGTATCAGTTTCAGGATGGCAACTCCAGAACACATGCTGATGTCCAGGGGTATCAGGCCAGGAACCTTATCAACAGCTTCAGCCAGATCAACCGTTCGACTGGCGCAATCCGGTATGTTGTGCCCAATGGAGGGAGTCTTTCCACTTCGCGAGATGAGGTCAGCTCACAGACGGCCCGACTGCAGTTTGACTTAAACAAGAATATCGGTGTACATTCCATTAATGCGATAGCTGGTTTTGAGGGGCGGCAGGTGGAAACATTGGGAAGTGGAAATGTTGTTTACGGTTATCAGCCTGATCCGCTGACTTTTGGGAATGTGGATTTTACAACAGGATATCCTAATTTTTTAACGGGCAGTACCGCGTTGATTCCGTCTTCTGCGAATTCCCTAACGAGTACAAAATACCGTTTTCTGAGTTTTTACGGGAATGCATCCTATACTTTTAGAGGTAAATACAGGCTTTCGGGTAGCCTGCGCAGGGATGGTTCGAATATTTTTGGTGCTAATACAAATGATAAATGGAACCCGCTCTGGTCAGCAGGGCTTGGCTGGTCCCTTTCGGATGAAAGCTTTTACCATATTGACTGGCTGCCGGTGCTGAACCTGACGGGAACTTTTGGGTATAGTGGTAACGTGGATCTATCCAGGACGGCATCAGCTGTTGCGTTATATAGTACCAATACGGTTACCGGGCTGCCATATGCAAGGGTAAGGACCATTAACAATCCGGATTTGAGGTGGGAGCAGCTTTCCCAACTGAACTTCAAGGTTGATTTCGCATCGAGGGAGAACCGCCTGCGCGGAACGGTAGGTTATTTCCGTAAACGTGGTACGGATTTATATGCTCCGGCTGCATTCGATTATACCGCCTGGGGCGGGGCTGCAACGATTGTGAAAAACGTTGCTGATATGGAAGGTTATGGTATTGATGCGGAGTTGCACTCGGTCAATCTTAAAGGTGCTAAGTTCGGGTGGAATACAAATTTTTATTTCAATTATAACAGGAACAAAACATTGAAATATTATAGCCAGTCATCTACAGCGGCGATGTACAATCTGGTTAACAGCGGGACTGGTATAAGTCCGATCGTTGGCATGCCCCTTTATGCTGTGGCTGCATACAGATTCGGGGGTTTGGATGGTAGCGGGAATCCGCAGGGTTTTGTCAATGGAAAGCTGAGTACGGATTATAACGCGATCTTTGCCGAAGCGAGCAGTTCAGGGAATAATATCGAGTTTATGGGACCTACAAGCCCGGTTTACTTTGGATCACTAGTCAACTCATTCCGGTACGGGAATTTTAGCCTGTCCTTTAACTTAAGTTATAAGTTTGGCTACTATACCACCAAATCCTCAATCAGCTATAATTCGCTGGTAAATTCGGGAATTGGGCATGGGGATTATGCCAGCCGGTGGCAGAAGCCAGGTGATGAGCGGATCACAAATATTCCTTCTTTCGTTTATCCGTTAAACAGTTTGCGGGATACCTTCTTTGGTGGGTCTACCGAAAACGTGATTAAAGCTGACCACCTCAGGCTTGATTATGTAAACCTGACTTATCGCCTGAATACTTCGAAATGGAACTTTCCTTTCCGGAGCCTGGATGTGTTTTTGAACGCTTCTGATCTGGGGGTGTTGTGGCGGGCTAATAAGCTTGGTCTTGACCCGGATTATCCCAGAACCTGGGGTATCAGTAAAGGTTACACGATTGGTGTTCGGGGCAGTTTATAATTTAAATGTTTAGTAGTTATGAAAATAAAAATTTTAATGCTTATTGCGGGCATTGCCGTTTTATTAATAAGCAATCTTTCCTGTAAGAAATATCTGGAATTGAAATCTGATGCCAGGCTGGTCGTGCCGGAAACTTTAAATGATTTTCAGGGTATCCTGGATGATGCTGCACTGATGAATTTTTTGCGGAGCCCTTCATTTGGCGAGACCTCATCTGATGACTATTTCTGGCCTGAAGCAACCATTAACGCTGCTTCTGATCTCACCAGGGACACATACTTCTGGAGGAAAGTAGATTACCGGTATCAGAATGACTGGTCTGAGGCTTATCTGGCGATATATAATACAAACCTATGTTTGGAAGGACTTGGTGGTGTGGAGAGAATCCCGGCTAATAGTAAAGTCTGGGATAATATTAAAGGTTCGGCATTGTTTTACCGGAGCTTTTACTTCTTTGCGCTGACCATGCAGTTTGGTAAAGCCTATGATGTGAATACCTCTGGGCTGGATTTAGGGATTGTGCTTCGTCTTCAGAGTGACTTTAATGTCCCTTCGACCCGGTCGAGTGTACAGGCCTGTCTGGAAAGGGTGATAAGTGATGCTGCTGATGCGGTACAGTACCTGCCGGAGTTGCCATTGAACACAACCAGACCTTCAAAGGCGGCCGCATACGCATTACTTTCCAGGGTGTACCTTTATATGCGGGATTATCCGAACGCGCTAAAGTTTTCTGGTGAGTGTCTGAAATTGCAGGCTTCATTAATGGATTTCAATGGTGATCCTGATGTTTTGGGGCTGGATATCACTGTTCCTTTCAGGAGATTTAACAAGGAAACTATATTTTATGCGGAAATGTTTCCGGGTATGGGTTTACACGCACCCAGCTTGGCCAGGGTTGATTCTACCTTATATTCAAGTTACAACGTGAATGACTTAAGGAGGCGTGCTTATTTCAGGGTTAACGGGGGTAACCAGGTTTTCAAAGGGAGTTATGCTTCCAATGCATTTACCTTGTTTAGTGGATTAGCCGTCGATGAAATCTACCTGACCCGTGCCGAATCACGTGCATGGACAGGAGATATCCCAGGAGCCATGGCAGACCTTAATTTACTGCTTAAAACGCGTTGGAGAAACGCCGTCACTTATATTCCTCTTACGGCAACGAGCAGGGAGGAAGCGCTTTTGAAAGTCAGGACGGAAAGAAGGAAAGAACTGCTGATGCGTAATCTGCGCTGGGCCGATATCAAACGGCTCAATAAGGAGGGGGCAAATATTATTCCTGCCCG
This sequence comes from Pedobacter ginsengiterrae, assembly GCF_039537385.1. Taxonomy (NCBI): domain Bacteria; kingdom Pseudomonadati; phylum Bacteroidota; class Sphingobacteriia; order Sphingobacteriales; family Sphingobacteriaceae; genus Pedobacter; species Pedobacter ginsengiterrae. The sequence goes on along the minus strand of NZ_BAABAK010000001.1, from coordinate 143,201 downwards.
TTTCTACAAGGGGCAGTTTTACAGGCTTGAGGTAGATGCTCCATATTACGCCTTGCCCTTGCCAGTTGATATTATTGAGCAGAGTGGCATACCGCAGAATTAAATAGGATTGAAATAGGTTTTTGAGGCAAGAAGGCAAGGCTGGATAGCCTTGCCCTTGTTATCAACCGCCTGTAACTACGGTTTGGTATTATTTTCTTTAGCCATGTTGGGATCTGCAGACCCGGTGATATATGCTGAAGAAGTTGATGTGTTGTAAGCTGCAACCAGGTTTGCACTTGATTTCAATGTTGGTGCTGGAGATGACGGGTTATCGACGAAGCTCAGGTCAATGTCAATTCTGCAGGCGACCTGGTTGGTTTGATCACACAAGTCTTCGGAAGGAACTGTGCTCCAGTTGGCCTCGTCTTCAACCTGGGCTTGTGTATAGGTTGAGGGACCGTGGTAATAAAATGTTCTGGTATCGAAGCTTTTCCCGGTTTGTTTTTCGACATACTTAAAGGCGGACTGAGAAAAAACAATTGCCAATCCGAATACTAAGGCTAGTAAGCCTGATTTAATTTTTAAATTTTTCATATTGTTGGTTGCTTTTTACCTTGAAAAAGCAAGCGAAAAAGTTTAGTTTAAGGTATTTTTGTTATTTATCTTTAGCCGGCAAATACTGTTCTTCAATGCGGGCCATTTATATTTTCTCTGTTCCGTTTCCTCCTTTCTTTATATTGATTTTATAGAGCGCAAATCCGTTGATGGTCAGGAATACGACATTAAAAATGAGGTGGTTTTTCCAGCTCAAAAATTTCAGGACTCCTCCGCAACTGCAGGGTACTTTTGTATAATAACCGGTAAGAACAAGTAAGACGTAAGCTGTGAAAGCTGTCAGCATCCCTGCGGATAACCATAGTCCTGTACGTAAGGTCTTTCTCATCAGCAGTAACAGGGCGGTTAAAATTTCAACGCCTGGAAGCAGGAACAGTAAGGAGTTATTAACCTTAGTCCCAAATGGCTGAAGGGATAACTGGCGCTTAAAATCTTCCAGGTCCATAAGTTTTGATCCCGCTGTATATATCCAGAGGATGATCAGTGCATTGATGATGAACGGAATCCAGTATTCCTTTTGGTGATCTTTTCTGAATATGCTTTCCATGAAGCAAATTTGAGAGCTGGACATTTCCCGCAGGGCGGATGTATCGGAGGAAAGATGGGGTTATAGGGTTCCTGTCGCTCGTCTGCGGGAAATTGACCTTGTTTTAGGATTTACTTACGGTATGTGCTTAACGTATGGGGATGTACACCCACTGCTGCGGAAATATCATTTACCGAGGCGATCTGAAATAACTTTGGCTGGATTTTAAAAGATTGGTTAATCGCTGGTTACCCTCCTCGAACCTGAGGTTAAACAAGAAAGTCCATATTTCTGCCATCTGGTTTTGGTGCAGTCTTTTCATTAATTGATGGTACTCGGGGAAAAGTTTATAAAGATTATATTCGTGTTTTAGCGGGAGCGTCTTGAGCAGACAAGCCTCGATTGTTGTGGTGGTTTTCAGATAATCATTTGTATCAAGTTCGCCGATGCCTGGTAGAAGGGAATTTTCAAATTGAAACCTGACCAGGTGTTGCCCGGGTTCCTTGAGCCCGTCTATTTGTGTTTTGATGGTTCCCTGGACTAAATAGACCAGCGGATTGTCCACGAAAAAATCTTCAGCGATCAACTGGTTTTTTTCGAACCAGAATTCCTTTAAAGCGACGTCCATGTAGGCCATTAGGCCAGAGCTAACCGGAAATATTTTTTCCAGGTAATTGTAAATAAGGTTGTTGTTCATTTCTTTTTTTAGCGTAAAGAAAGCTTTCCTGCTCCCTTTGTCAAGTGGCTAAAACGGCCACCGCTGACCACCATTATGGTGCTGCAAAAGATTTGATTATGGTTTAGGTTGATGTATCTATTACCTGTTAATTCATTCTGAATTCTATTCAGTAACGCTCACGTGCTATGGCAAGCATCTTGGCCAATTTTTCCATGACCTTTTTAATATCTTCAGCATGGTGGAGATAGTAGGCATTCTTAAAGCTTTTTTCAGATATTCCGCTTTTCTCCTGGGTATCGAGATGGGTAATTGCATATTGATGGATTTTTTTTGCGCGCTGTTCTGTGATTATGCCGCATTCCACGTTCAGGTAGATGTAAAATGCCAGTTGTCTCACGGTTAGTGAAACCTTATAGTTCGCATCCAGTAGCCCGGAGTTTACCCATTCTGTGGTTATCAGCTCCATTTCTTTTAAGAACAGGCGCTCGGATTCCAGATATCCGAGGATTGATTCAGACAGCGGGGGATGCAGCAGGGTGTACTGACTGGTTTGTCTGGATACATTTTGCCTGCTTTCTTTTTTTAGGATCAGCAGTGCCTTGTATTTTTCGGAAATTTCCGGCGCACTTTCTAAATCCGCCTGCATCCGTACTTTGAGGTATTCGAAAAACTGTGGCTTATTGAAGTTATGGGCCGACAGCAGATTTACGATTGCCTGCTCGGAATCCAGATTATCGAGTTTGTTAAGGATTTGATCAGAAATTGCATGGATGTATCTCAGATCCCCATAGGTGAAATCCGCCCGGTCCGATAAATTTACAGCATCCAGGATTATATTCCGCAGTTGCAGACTGATCTGTTTTTCTCTGAGCTTTTTATCAATTAGTTCTGCGAGGGCTTGCTGCGACTTTTGTTCTTTTAATAAACAGGTTGCCGATATGGCCGCATTGAAATCAAATTCGAGCGGGAAATTATAATTTATAAAATCGAGAAGTTCATCCAGCATCCCTGGTAACTGCAGTTCAGCCATAAGCTGCTGATGGTCTGCCTGCAGTGATTTTAGGAATTCGAACCCTGTTTCAACCGCTGACAGAAGCCGGGCCAGACTGTGCTGCTGAAAACGGATGAATGAGGCCAGGGATACTTCCTGGTAGGGTGAAAAAAACAGATATACCTTTTTTAACCTTTCGGATTCAGCCATCAACTCTTTAATAAGGCTTTGCTTTTGCTTGTTGTTTTGCTGTCTGGCTGATTGTTGAGTGCAAAGATTCCAGAGATATTCCAGTTCAAAATTCATGGTGATGATTTTAGCGTCACATTGAATTTAACGGGCAAAAAAATAGTGTCAAAAACAATTACACCAGCGATATTTCCTGAAGGATGAAAACGGTGGTTTATGGTGACAAAGATTACTATCCATTGTTTGCAATGAGCTTGGGTGGCAAAAAAAGCCACCTAAGTGAAACTTGACAAAAACGCATCTGGAGGCTTTTTTTGTATAATTCATTTCTTTATTAATCTTAAATCCTTTTTTATGAATAAGATTGACTCGCTACTGGATATCCTCCGCAAGATTTACGAAATTCTCAGGTACTTACAACATCAGCAGTCGATTGAGGAAAGCCCTGGGGATTCTCTCCATATGACCAGGCAGGAAGTTAAGGACTATCTAAAGATCAGTGAAAGTACTTATAAAAGAAAGGTGAAACAAGGTGTACTGACTCCGCTTAAAATGCCTGGGGGTGACCGGTTTTACCGGTATCAACTGGAAGATGAACTCAAGGAAAGTGTTCGCCGTGGACGGATCTGATATTTTTTTTTCTGGCGATGAGCCTGGATAGCTCACCTTTAGCCCGTTTTGGTTCAAAATAGTACCGTTGAAATTTGTTCCGTTAGCTTTGACTGTGATAAATAAATTAATTATGGTACAGGAATTTGGCAGCAGGTTGCTCAGGCAGCTGGAAAATGAAATGGCACTGGTTATCTCTCTGGATTTGCAATCTGGCCTTTTGTTAAAACTTAAGTTCATTGCTTATGAATAAGATTGATTCACTTTTGGATATTTTGTCTAAGATATATCAGGTTCTGGTTCTCGTTTATAACAGTAAATATCATGGTGATCTGGTCTTTGATGAGGATCCGCAGATGGATCGCCAGAAGGTAAAGGATTATCTTGGGATTAGTGAGAGCACTTATAAAAGAAAGGTTAAAGAGGGTAAGCTGAAACCGCTTAAGCTTCCAGGCGGGGATAAATTTTATAAAAGTGAGTTGTTGGCTGAATTTAAAGAGAGTAAAAGAAGGGGGAGGGTTTGAGTTTTTAATATTTTATTTTGAATGAAAGTCCATTTACAGGTTAATGTAACATCTGTTGATTTATGGCGAAGGAGGTGAGTTGGCTGACGGTATTGATTCCGGTTTTGCGGAAAATGTTTTTGCGATGGGTTTTCACCGTGTGTTCAGAGAGAAATAGTTTATCTGCGATTTCGGCGCTGGTCATCCCGTTTACGACCATCCTGATGATTTCAATTTCCCGCTCGCTTAAGTTATATACAGGGTGATCATTTGGTTTGCTGAATTCTTTTATGGTATCGAAATAGGATTTATCTGCACTAACCCGGTTTATTGCTTCAATCAGGTCGATGCTCCCTCGGCTTTTCAGTAAACATCCGTCTGCGCCGGCTGTGATGAGCTGGTCGATATAGGATTTCTCGGGAAACATGGTGAGTACGATTACTTTGGTTTTGGGATGGTGTTTTTTTACCCATTCGGTGCACTGGATGCCGTTCATCTTTGGCATGTTTATGTCCATTATTATGACATCCGCCGGGCGGTTGTTCATCAGGGCCATGATTTCTTCACCGTTTGAGGCTGTTCCTAAAATGTTTAGATGGGTATGTGCACGAAGGATCTCCTTTAATCCCTCGACCATCATCACGTGGTCATCGGCCAGATATAAATTTATTGATTTCATAATTTAAGTTCGATAATAAATGTACTGCCGTGTTGGGAAGAATCTACGGTAAGTTTTGCTTGTATCGCATCGCTCCGTTTGCGGATATTATCCAGGCCCATACCTGGGGGGACCTGGTCGATGTGGAAACCTTTTCCATTGTCTTCGTAGATCAGGGTAAGCTCGTTTTCGATATCAGCGAGTTCTATTCTGACCTGCGTGGCAGCGGCATGTTTTAGGGTGTTGGTAAAAAGTTCCTGGATGATCCGGTATAAATTTATCGAAACGACTTCTTCAATAGGTGATTTAAGTTCTATTAAGGGAGTTACTTTTAGCTTGTCCATCGCATTTATAGATTCACATAATTGCTCCAGGGCGACCCTGAGCCCAAAGCCGGATAGGGTTTTGAGGTCAAGTTCATAGGCAAGTTTCCTCGTTTCACTGATTAACTGCGTACTTACCTGGTTTACCCTCACACATAGCCTTTTGATCTGTCCGATTTCAGTTTCTTTAGCCGCCAGGTCGCTGAATATGTGTAGGGTGGAGATCAGCCCTCCAATGTTATCATGCATTTCTGCAGCGATTCTTTTGCGCTCCTTTTCTTGTCCTTCGATCACCGCATACGCGGATTTCAGCTCATTTCGGTGCATGAGCTCTTCGATTGCTTTGTACTGGCTATTGCGCAAGGTTAGTTTACGCTGGTAGATGTAGACAAACCAGATGATAACGCTGATCATCAGCAGCATGACTGAGGTCCCCAATATGAAGTAGCTTACCTGCGACATAGGGGGCTTGACAGGTAAAATCCATAACTGATGATCAGATTTTTAATCAGGTTGCTCAGGCACTGAAATATCCAGGCATTATTAAAAAAACCTTCTGGTTTGCCTGAAAGTATGTCTGTTCCCATCAGATAGGTGAACAGGGATCCGGAGGCGTAAATCAGCCAGCCGCAGGTAATGATGAACTGGGGCATCTTCTTGAGTGTAATGTTATCTTCGTTTTTATAAATCTGATAGAAGAAGGATAATCCCATAAACAGGATGATTAGCACGGTAAGGGTCCAGGTATTGGAGTTGAACTGGGCATCCAGGTTTTGCAGCATCGTATTGGCTGCATAAATACAAAACAGGGTTGCCAAAAGTATTGGATTTGGTTTTGAAGCACTGCTCTGGCGGTAAAAGATATACACGGCGGCTACTTCCATAAATGCTAGCAAATGGTAAAGTGGCATGTTGTGGATGTTCTGGATGGCCGTTATCAGGGTGATGAGTTTAAGGACACCTGAAAAGGTAAAAAACAAGCCCAATATTAAATAGGGCTTGTTATGATTTCCCCATTTAAGCCATATCAATGCAGGCATAATCTCGGAGATATCCGAGAGGTTGGAAACTGCAAAGCTGATATCCTTAAATGAGGTCATTGGCTTATTGGTTCAGGAAGCTATCTTCGCCGCACTGGTTTGGGCATGGTCTGGATCCCGATAGGATTTCATCTCCCCTTAGGCTTATGTTATGTTTGTCCTTTCCATTGTCGAGCACTGGCATCAAAATCAGGTCCCTGAACTCCCCGTTTTGTGGTTTAAGCGGGAAATCGGGGTCATGTCTCTCTGAGATACCGTAATAGCATTTTATGGCGGCGATTTTTGGGTCCTTGTCGCCTTGCTTTGAATTGTAGATATCGATTTCCAGCAACACCTTTTTCAAGTTATTGATTCCAAATACGTGGCCGAAAATGTGGCTCTGTTCATTTGTAGCGGGGGTAGATGGATCCGACAGGTACTTCCCAAGGGATATGGCTGCAGCTTCTACGGTGATGAACTCTCCGGCATTGGCCAGGTTTACTTTCATTTTATCACAGGTGACTGTAACGAATTCTGGTGAGTTTGTGGTTTTGGTTTCTGACATGGTCATTTTTTTTGATGGTTATTAAAGATTGATTATAACAAATTTCAATACTCTCTACCATCGAAACCATACCACCCAAGGGGTATTTTCTTTTGGTCTGATTAAGGGATGGAGGGCTGTTAACTTACTAGTATATAAACTTATATAATTTTTATCAATACCCCAAACGTAATGCAAAATACCGCTACAGGGGTATTGATAAGGGAGGGCTGAGCAGGCAATTTTGATTAAAAAAATGATTATGGACCCTGTTATTTCTCTTATCACTCTGATTATGGCTATTAGCCTTGCGGGTGAGCGGCTGGTCACGCTGTTAAAGACCATGATTCCCTGGCTGGCCGATGATCCCAATGCACAAAAGTCCTCGACGGAAAGGCCGGAGATTTGGCGTAAATCGGTTGTGATGCTGCTGGCTTTTCTTTCCTGCTGGCTGACGGCTGAGCTGGTGAAAGAAAGCGTTGAGGCCTCATCCAAATCGGAGTTTTCCAAATTGCCTGCTGTTTTCCTCGGGCTCCTGGCTAGTGGGGGATCGGCATTTTGGACGAGTCTTTTGGGTTATACCAAAGCGGTTCGGGATATTAAGGTTCAACAAAACCAGCAGGAGCAAATCAATACCCTTCAACAGAAATCTTCTTCTACTGCTTTTCAGGTGCAGAGGCGTGCCAGCCAGGTCATGAGCCGCTTGTCAGGTTTAAAATCTCCCTTGTTTTCTGATACAACGACCTCTTTAATCAACAGGATATGAGCACTACAGCAATAGTATTGAATGGCAAAAATGGAAATGTAACGGCCAGGATTACCTGTCCTAGGTCTCCTCAGGTTTACCTGGGCATGGTATGGCGGTATAATTCCGATGAATCCCCCGATATTAAATCAGGGAATTATACCAATGATGAGCCAGATGTGCCGCTGGGTAAAGCAGCTGAACTGGACGGTAAGCTTTTTCTAATCGAAGGGGTTATCATTAACCATAATGATCCGCTGCCTTCTCCTTATGAAATTGAGGTTACTATTCTTCAGGATGGTCGGATGCTCAAAAATGAAGTGCCTTCAGATGGGGGCAAAGGAAGTCTTTTGGATAAGGATATTGCTTTTGTATACCATTTTAAACTGAGCACTACATGAAAAAGTTGATTTTCCTGTCCGTTTTATTTTTTAGTCTTTCTTTTCAGGTTTCGCTTGCTCAGGAAAAGGTGATTAAAGAGATGCTTACGCGCATCAATTATGGGGTGGCCTCCTCGCCGGCATTGGAGCTCTTACCTGGAAAGGTAAGTGAGGTTACGCACCTGACCAGTGCGCATGACCTGTATGCTAATTTCGGAACTTTTATTTCGGGAAAAAGGCTGAAGTCTGATCTGGCCGTTGATGCACGGCCTTTTGCTTTTGCTTCAGGTTCACTGGGGGATTATCAGAATAACTATTTCAAGCGGCTGCTCTGGAGGACTTCGTTTTCTTTGGGTTCCTCGCCTGGTAGTGATCATGCCCAGGATGTGTTTTTAGCGGCAGGACTTCGATTTACGCTTATAGACAAGGCTGACCCAAGGACCAACCGGGCTTATATCGACGAACTTAGAAATGCTTATTTAAAAGCTTTGGGAAAGGTTCAGCCAAGGTTCGGGGAAACAGCTGCTGATTTCCAAAAAAGGCTTGATGCAGCAGCAGCTGATTCAACAGTGGTGGCGGTAAGGGAAAGTTTTACCGATCGGTTCTGGAACGCTTCGCGCTTGGATTTAGGCTTCGGGGCATCCGCTTTAGCTGCAAATGGCTTTTTGAAAAAAGATAGTCTTTTTAAAGACAGGGTGGGACTTTGGTCGGCCTATTCTACTAAGCTTTGGAAGCAGGGGCAGCTGGTTGTAAGCGCTCAGACGGCGATGGTGAGCCATAAATCGGATACAACTGAGCGTAGCCGGAACGTGATTGGAGCCAGGGCCAGGTATTTTAATAAGCGGGGGTTTGCCATCTCTGGTGAATATGCGCATATCTTTTCTAACTACAGGCAAAAGAGCTTCAATGAAAACTGGGGACACCTGGCGCTGGTGGCTGAATTTAAGATCCCAAAACTTGGGGGCTGGGCGGGCTTTGCCTATGGCGGGGATATGCCGCACAGAAGCGAAAACGGGGCAAAGTTTGCTTTTCGTTATGCGGTTTACACCGATCAGCTGATTAAAAAATAAGGTCATAATAATCCTGGATTGACTGTTTGTTTTATCCGGTGTTGATTTTAGATACATTGAAGGAACCAGGCCGAAAATCCTTAAGAAAATAGTAGGCTGCCCGGATGCCGAAAAGGGTAAGCAAGAGTAGGCGCAAAACTAAATTAAAATGAATCTGGAACAATCTTCTGGGATCTCTTTGGATGATCCGAAATTCGATCGCCTGCTGAGTAATTTGCAGGCCAATATCTTAAAGTTTCATGGTAGAAATTTTGCTTATCACCTATTTTTTAAATTCCAGGAGGAAAGGGGGACACTCGCCCGAAAATGGATTTCAAATTTTGCCTCTTCTTCTATAACCAGTGCTAAGCGGCAGTTAACGGATGCCAGGGATTTTAAATGCGGTAAGCTTGGTGATGGTGGACCGGTGTTTACCTTATCGCTCAGTAAATATGGTTTTGAAAAACTGGAGCTCTCAGGTTCTATGCCTGGGGATAAATCTTTTGCTTCCGGGATGAAGGCTAGTGCTGATCTGCTCCATGACAAACCTTCTAGCTGGGAAGCTGGGTTTCAGAAGGAGATTGATATGCTTGTCATAATAGCTGATGATCATGACTTTAATGCGAAAAATGAAACTAACAAACTCATTACTGCTGTTTCGGGCTTTGCCAGTTTAGTTAAAATGCAAAGGGGAAATGTGCTTAAAATGACTACAGGGGTTGGTATCGAGCATTTTGGTTATGCGGATGGAATCAGCCAGCCTATGTATTTATCGGATGAAATAAACGGGCAATCTCAGCCCAGGGCATGGGATGATGAGACTACGCTCGGCAGGGTTTTGGTTGAAGAAAAATCTGAGGAAGCAGGTTTGTTCGGTAGTTACCTGGTATTTAGGAAGCTGGAACAGGATGTGAAAGGTTTTAAGGTGGCGGAGAAAAACAGTATCGGAACTGGAATGGGTTTGCCGAAAGTTGTGAATTCTTCAGGAACGGATGATGATGAATTACCTGGGGCGATGATTGTTGGACGGTTTGAGAACGGCACTCCGGTCACAATGAAAGACGGTGCTTTTCAGCCTGATCCTCATAATCCGACTAATGATTTCTCTTATGAGGATGATCCTGGGCTTAAATGTCCCTTTTACGCGCATGTCAGGCTGATGAATCCCAGAAAGGGCGATCCTGAGGCTGGTCCAGCGGATCTGCTTTTGCACCGCATCACCAGAAGAGGTATGCCATACGATGATTTAGTGCCTCCACGCCTGAATGATCAGGAAGTCCTTGCCATTACCCAAGAAATGCTTGAGGACAGGGATAAACCGTCGGATGGTGTAGGATTGCTTTTTATGTGTTATCAAAGTTCTATCGGGAATGCCTTTGAAGTGTTGCAGGGGTTTTGGTCGCAAGGAAATATTGCGCCATCTCCGGTTAATAAAGGACAGGACAGCATAATCATGCAGGGTACTGAGCAGTCAAGGACGCTTCCTGAGCAATGGGGCAGTGCTAATCAGGGTAACCCTTTTAATTTTAGTGGCTTTGTGAAAATGAAGGGAGGTGAATACTTTTTTACACCAAGTATCCCTTTTTTGAAAAAGCTTGGATAAACTGATATCATTTCTGTTTTATATTTTTCTTGCGGATTCTATTGTTAATAGAATAGAAATGCTTTAGTGATTTCCATTGATTAAAAAGATATAGCAGCGCACATTTTTCAGAGGTTTAAGCTGCTATATCTGACTTCGAACTTGAATTTTCGGGTTTTTTAAGCGTTACCTTATCTTTAGTAGTGCAGTTAGAATCGTATTAATATCCTGTTAATTACGATTGTTACTGGTTGTCAGGTTGCGGACACCATGTTTCAAATATCATTGGGTAATTATGTCATTGTTTTTTTGTTTAAAAATGATAACTTGTTAATTATTTGATGTTTATAAATTAATTTTTTATAAAATCTTAACCCGTCTTATGAGTAAGCGCTCTATACCTAATAACCAGGAGGCTTTTAATCAAGCCCAGGACTTCCAGTCGAATGGTCTTCTTCAGATTATACGCAAAGGCATTTTTCTTATTGGACTAAGCTGGAAACAGCTCAGGATACGGGACTTTGTTGCTGACTTTTTTTCTGTACTGGGAAGTATTGGTTTTGTTTCCGTTCCGGCATTTCTGGTTGGTTTCATTTTTCTTATCCTTCCACAGGGACGTGATACGCTGTTGGTTTTAATAGAGCAAATGCTTTCATCTCCACACAACTGGTGGCCATTTTTTGGGCTTGTCATTGGGGTTTTACTATGGAGTATGGCTTCTGAACTGGCCATACGATATGCAATCAGCATTTCAGATAATTCAGGTATGAACCTGAGCGATGAACGGGTATTGTGGCGAAAAACAGTGCAAAAACTCCTGGCAGGTTCTTTTCTGCTTTGGCCTGGAATATTGGTAATCATAGCATTTTTTGTTACCATGTTTAACGCTGAATATCTTTCCTGGCCAGACAGATTAGTGTACTTTGGTATTTCAATCCTGATCATTATCGGCATGTTGTTCGCCTTGTCGTTTTTGTATTTCCACAAATTTGAACCCCTTGATAAAAAAGGCCCAAGACGCACTAAGCTTGGACACCGTTCCTTACCACCCCAGGAGCAGAAATGGATCAATAAACTCTATGGAATTTATAACAATCATATATTCAGTCTGCCCAAACCGACAAACTTTATTGGCAGATATCGAAAGGAAACTCAAGGCTTAGTTAATTTTTATAAAAGCAGTCCAAAGGGTGATCCTAACGAAATGCCAAAGGATAAAAACGTACTTAGTAAAAATAATCTCATTCCTTTGGAATTTCATCTTGAAAACAGGGATAGAATACAAGATAGCGTTGGCGTATTAAAGTGGGTTTACCGTTTACCTCCTTTTTTGGTCTATCCGGCCTTTCATAAGCAGGTTTACAAAATGGCACTTTCGGCCTTGATCTTGTTGATTATGATCAGCATTATTCCAGCTGAATGGCCAGTTTATGATCATATTGGGGCTGCCGGACTGGTTTGCCTGGCGTTTGCATGTTATACTGGTTTGTATGCAGGATTGTTATTTGTAGACAAGGTCATTCTTCCTCGTTCGCCTATTGGAATTCGTCAGCTTTTATTGATCTGGGTGGTCATTATGTCTTTTATAAATCAGGACCATCCAGTGCGGATCTATGGAAAAAAAGAAAACCGCAATGACATTCGTGTTCACTTCAGCGACTGGTTCGCTGGTTATAAAAAAGATGTAGATCAACGCTTAGGTTATTCACCTGAAAAGTATCCCGTAGTTTTTGTATGTGCTGAGGGTGGGGCATTTCGTACGGGGGCTTATACTGCGCTGTTCTTAACTCAAATGGAGGCTGAACTGATCAGGCGGAATGTTGATTTGAGGCATTCTATATTTGCCATGTCAGGGGTGTCGGGCGGTTCGGTTGGTCTTGGGTTTTACAATGCCGCGGCTTTCAGGTCTAATATTCCTTTCAGGGATACGGTGACGGTTGAGAAGACCAGGAAATTTTTTATGAACGATTCACTTTCCCCGCTCATCGGCAAGATGTTTTTCGGCGAATTCCTGAATTTGTTTTACTGGAAGATGGCCGACAGATTTGATAGAGCGGTGGCGCTTGAGAAATCATGGGAAGGAGCATATGGGAAATTTGTCGACGGCGCACGCAACACTTATGGGGATGAATTTATTTTGCCCGATACCGGGCGTGCTAAACCCGTTCTTTTGATAAACACAACTGAGGTAGAAACTGGGCGGCAATGTTGGGTTTCCGGGGCGAGTCTGCCAACAGCTTTCTTGGCAACCCAACGTGATTTGCTGGCAAATAAAGTTAGCAGTACTCGTTACAGTACTGCTATCAATTTCAGCAGCCGCTTTCCTCTCTTCTCACCTGGAGCAGCAATCAGCTTGGCCCACGGGCATCGCTTGCATTATTTAGACGGAGGCTATGTGGAAAATACCGGAACTGGTGCTATGCTGGAAATTCTGGATGAATTGCGCAGTACCGATGCTTACAAAATGATCAGGCCAGTTGTTATTTCTTTACGGTTCAGTGAAGTGGCTAAAGATACAACTGATCTCAAAGCGCTGAACGAATTAACTGAGATCTTTTTTGGCCTTTACAATACACGGGTTGGACGTAGCGAATGGTCTTCAGCAATGCTGGAGAAAAGGATTAAAGCAGACAGTGGGATTTTTATCAAGGCACCATTATCGCCAGAGGAGAAGAAGATCCCGATGAACTGGGTTTTGTCTGAACAAAGTATGAATCGAATACAGGCTGACATTAAGATCAAACTTCATCCTGATAGCTCCGTTTTCAGGACGTTTTTTCGTAAAGATGTAAGTTATGTACCGCTAAAATTAGTTAGTCACTAAAAATTATTTTTCATATTAATGACCAGACATATAGCCTGTCTTATGTTTCAGCTCCTTTTTGAAGAAAAGAGGTTTCAACGCACAGGTTTTATTGTTATATATTTTACTTTAGATCAGATCAATACCTACCTTGTTATATGCTTCTTGAACTTCATTTCTTGACTCATTCGATAGTTGAGTTGGATATTCACCCGTTTAGAGGTTCTGGAACCCAATGTCACTGAGTCTTTGACACTGATATTTGACAAAGGCCAGGTGTTTGGTTTAGATTTTATCAAATATCTGTCAAATCCATCAGGGGTGATGGATTGCCGATGGAACTGGAATTGTGGAGTGGCGGAATAAAGCTTTAAAGCTGGGTGCTTCACGAACTCAGCAAAGGAAACTACCGCTTAAATCAAAATCAGACTACCGAAGAATATCTAATCTTGGAAGTTCTGGAGTTACGTTGTAAAATGCTTTAGGGACTGCTCAGGCAGCGCTGCATGGTTCCCGACCCGTAGCTCATCATTACTTGTTGAGCTTGTTCTTGTAAAAGCTAACCGGATTTACGGTTTTGTAACAGATCCCCAGCAATCTGGAGAACAATTTTTCCGCTGACGCTGTGGGATTCTATGGCTTTGTGGGCACTGACGATTTTATTTAATGGGTAAACGCTTTCTACTTTTACTTTTAAATCCTTTTTTTCCAGTAAAGTGGCAAAGAGCTGCAATTGTTCTTTGTCGGGGCGCATCATTGGCCAGATCAATTCGATGTTTTTTTCTTTAGCTAGTTTTATGGCAACAGGATCATCTTTTGTGGAGGAAGGTAAACAAACAATTTTTCCGCCTGGTTTAACAATGCTGATGGCACGATAAAGTATCTCGCCGCCCATGGTGGCTAATACCGCGTCTGGATCGGTAGCTATGTCTTCGAATTTCTGCTCTTTATAATTGATCACTTCATCCACGCCCAGTTCTTTGAGAAATGCTGCATTTTTTGCGGATGCGGTTCCGTAGACAAATGCACCACGGAGTTTAGCAAATTGCACAGCCAGGTGACCTACGCCTCCGGCAGCGGATTGTATTAATATTTTTTGCCCTTCTTTAAGCCCGAGCTGTTCATGGATGGCCTGATAAGCTGTAAGTCCAGCAAGTGATATCGCAGCTGCTTCGGTGAATGAAGTATTTGCCGGTTTTTTTACAATAGTTTCTGGGCTCGCGGCCACGTATTCAGAATAGCTGCCGTTTATACATCCAAAAACTTCGTCCCCGACTTTGAAATCCACTACATTACCGCCAGCGTATTCGATTTGCCCACTTACATCTTTCCCAAGAATAGCGGGTAATTTAAGGTCTTTGCAGGATGAATGTAATCCGGACCTGATTTTGGCATCCACTGGGTTTATCCCGGCCGCAATGACCTTAATCAATACCTGATCATCATTGGCAACAGGTTTTTCTATTTCACTAAGTTGTAATGCTTCTGGTTTACCAAATCTTTGTAAAAGGACTGCTTTCATTTAACAAATCTAAGTTATATAATTTTTCTTCCAATAGTGGTTTGTCAATACGGGGTGATTTTTGAATGATCAAACATCGGGATTTATCAGCACACCAGAATACTGCGGGTTATGGATCACTAAAATTCATTTCTATCTTTTATGGGCTCGGTATTAGTCCATATACTGGCAAATTCAGCCCAACTCAGTTCAAAAATTTTCTGTTTCTTGGTTCCTCAATAGGTTTGCCTCAATGGAATTCAGTTAGCTGGTTTTGCTGCTAGGTGGATACTGATCTATCGGTTTATCAAGGTTTTGCCTTAAAAGCGAGATGGTCTTCAAGATCTTTGACATTTGGGAATGAAACATTATTCTGCGAGGAGCGGAAAATCCTGCGAAGCTGAGATTATTTCAATATGGTGAAGCGCAGGGGCAGGTGAGGAGCCGGTCTGCATGGACCGATGTGAGTAATTCCGGATTACCTTTTTTTACGCATGGTTTGTGTGTGTTTTGGTTAGGTAGAGGGGGACTAAAGGCCCCTTTTTGTCTTGATTTGGTGCGTGATTCTTCGTTTCTTCTGAGGTTTTTTTTTCTTATGGGTAAGTATGGGAGCTATATATTAAGGAAGTGGTGTTGTTTTGTTTTTTTATTGGCAAGATGTCTTTTTGTCGGACGAAAAGAATCTTGCCTTTATCTCTTCGCGGGATCCGCTCAATATAAAGGGTGAAGGAAACTCGCAACTCGTTTCCTTTTTGAAGTCTAGTATAGTTTGCAGAAGTTGAATTAGGAGGGTATCAGATGAGATATAGGTGGGCCAACATTAGTTTCAGGCAAACGCATCAAAAAAATAGATGTCCGGTTTACCCAGGATGAGTTTGATCTGGTTCATGCTATGGAAAAAGCATCGGTGTTGAAAAAAGCGGATCTGATCCGTAAAAAACTGCTCTTTGAAGGACAAAGGATACTTCTGGACGCTAAATCGCTAATGGGTAATTTAGATTTGGTTGGTCTGGAGCTTTCAAGGGCCGGAAATAATATTAACCAGCTGGCCAGATATGCCAATATCTTAAACCGCGATGGGCGCTTTCAGCTGTTTTGGTTGACAGGCTTTTGCTGGAACTCTGCAAATACAATAAAATCAAGATGGATCTGGAGCGATTGATGAGAAAGCTTATCAGGTTGCTGACTAGCTAGCTGATCTGGTAGCTTGTCATTTTGATACTTGGCTACTTTTTGAGCTGGCCAATTGAATATCAGCGTAGCTGGTTCTTTTTGCTCTTCAGTTATCCAGTTAATTGATTGGTTATTTAGCTTGCTCACTAGGTTGCATGATTGGTGGCTATATTGTTTTTTAGATATTTAGTGCTGCTGCTCTTCGATGATTTAGCAGCCTGATCAGTTTCGAGCCTGATCTATACTTAACAAGTTTATTTGCTATTTCTATAATGCGGTATCTGATAAGCTCTACGAAGTTGTCCAGATATCAAAATCTCAAGCGATATGATTGTCAAGATACTCAGCTCATCGGCTAGCTTCGCTGCAGTCAGGTATAATACCGATAAGGTTGGCCGGGGCTTGGGTGAATTAATGGTGGCCAGAAACTTTTCCGCCTGAAGCTTGCAACTTTTCCATGTTATAAGTTCCCCCGGCACCTTTTATAAAATAAGGCCTTCCCCCGCGTAAAATTTCGTACCCGGTTTTGGTTTCACGGATTTCAACTTTGACTGGCTTTCCATGCTGCAAGGCCCAGACAGCATTCAGGTATAATAGAAATGTAACAGCGATGAGCAGAGATTTGGATATTTGGTTCATTTTGAAAAACTTAGCTTGTAATTTGCTAAGGCGCTTTCATAATTTCCCATTTTTTATGGATTTGTTACAAGCCATAACACTTAAATCTTCAACACCCAGAGTTTTATCCGCAATTCAGTTTCTCTTACTAGCAAACGCATAAGGATTAAATATTTGTCTGTAAGGTGCTATTGTTTTGATCCTTGAAGACAGATGCTTGCAGCGGCTCTGTATGCTGAAAGAAGAAGTTTTTTTTAAGAATTTTGATTATGGCTTAGGCTTCTTTGGGAGTGGGTTAAGTGGGTAACAAGTTCTATGTATAATGGCTTTATGCTCACATAACTGCCTAATGTGCATTCAAAAGTGACATTATCTATCTGTAGCTCATGAATTGAAAACAAATTAAGCAACATTTGTATTTAACCAATATAAATATCCAGTAGTCAGTTAAAGGAATTAGATTATGAATCACTACACAAGATGGTCAAGTTAAGTTCAAAGAAGGCCTTCGACCTGGAGTATTTTTTCGAGGTGGCACCAGATCTTTTGTGTATTGCCGGATTTGATGGATATTTTAAAAAGATAAATCCTGCAGTTGTAAAGGTGTTGGGATATTCAGAAGATGAACTTTTTGCCAGACCAATTAATGAATTTATCCATCCTGATGACAGGATAAGGACGGCAGAGAAAAGATCGGCATTGTTGGAAGGGCATTCACTTCTCAATTTTGAAAACAGATACCTGACCAAAAGCGGCGCTGTTGTATGGCTAACCTGGACGTCCGTTCCCATTAAAAAGGACAGTCTTGTGTTTGCAATTGCAAAGGACATCACTTTTCAAAGGCAATTACAGGAATATGATCGCATTTCATCGATTCTTGGAATGATAAATGATGACCATCATTCTCGATTCAGACAACAAAAAGATTCAGTTGATCGCACTTTTGCACTAGGGAAATCTGATGATGACAAAATACCATTAGAAGAGCCTTCACAATCTGACCAGTTGTGGCTGAACAGCTTTGAGCAAATCGTACGTAAAAACGCGGGAAAGGAAAATCTAAACCTAGAAGTAATCAGCGATGGGCTGGCACTCAGTCAGCGCCAGTTATTCAGGAGGGTTCATAGCATATTGGGTATTACACCAAATAAGCTTGTAAGGGTAATACGTTTGCAGCTGGCTTGGGAAGCCATTGCTTCAGGGAAATATCGTACAATCAAAGAGATTTCCAATATCGCAGGTTATAGGTCTAGAAACCATTTCAGCAGGCTCTTCTTTGAAGTTTACGGGATACCCGTCGCAGAACTACTTTAGAGTTAGGCTGAATTTATAATTGCAGTAATAAAAACAAAAGCAAAGAATATGGCGAAACGAATACTTGTAATTGATGATGATGAGGATATTCTTTCTATTTTGGACATCATTTTTGCCGAGGAAGGATATGATGTGGTTTTGCAGAATACAGGTACTGATACAGACCATATAAAACTTTTTAACCCCGATTTGATTTTATTAGATGTCAGGATTGCTGGTTATCATAAAACAGGCGATAAAATTTGTGAGGAAATCAGGGGCGAAGCAAGTATGGAGAAAATCCCCGTACTATTGGTTTCTGCTGAGTTTGATGTCCATGAACGTGCAAGCTCTTGCGGAGCTAATGGTTATATTAGTAAGCCCTTTGATATAAACAAACTTCTCGAAAAGGTAAAAGAATTTATAACTTAGCGGACCAATACGCTATTAATGTCCGAAAAACCTGATAAGTCCAAGTCATGGAAAAAAATCAATTTAGGTTCTGAGAAACTTAAGATTTTCTTCGTTAAGCACCTCAATCGCATCTACGGTGCCAAACTGCATCTTGTGTCAAGGTTACCAAGTTTAATTAAAGAGGTAGGATTCGACGATCTTAAGTCTGCCATTGAAGACACAGTCGGAGATGTTGAGAAACAGATTGCAAGAATGGAAGTTATCTATTCCCTTTTGGATGCTGAGGTATCAAAGGGCAGCATTCATGGCCTGACGGGTTTAATTCAAGATGCCTTCGAAGCAATTGAAGAACAGGCAGGAGAGCCTGAAATGCGTGATCTGTCTATTATATTCTACCTGCAGAATATAGAAAGTATAGAAATGGCATCTTTTCAGATATTACAAATGGCAGCCGTAAAATTAAAAAACAGACATATCAACCAGCTGCTCAAAGAAAATTATGAGGAAGCTAAAGCAGACCGTATTTTATTGCTACTGATCTCCTCAAAATATATTACAAATTAGTCAGAGTTTTCGTTTTCATAACAACCTTACATATAAATAGCCTGGCCTCTTAGTATCTAAAAATCATCAAATATAATTAGCCATCTTGGCTTTGTAATTATTTACACGAACATATATTTGTTTCATTTTAATATTTAACATTAAATTTTTAAGATGGATGTTCTGCACTAGAATATTTAATTAATAAATGCCAATTTAGCATTTGAAAGTAGATAAAACGATCTTTTGAATGTCGATGATTTACTGGGAAAAGTTCTGTAAAAAGCGTTAAAAATTACTCAGTACTTAATCGTTACCATAAAAATAAAGGTATTTTAAGTGTGTGTATGTATTATAAATAATGTTATGATTTTGCCATAATTGGGCATACCAATACATTTAACCGTTTCTCTCCAAGTTACCGAATTCTGTTAATCACTGAAATTCTGCAATTACCCTTTTTGGTTAACGGGGCATTAATATCTCGTTTTCTTCAAACGGATAACGATCCATACAAACAATACCAATATAATTTGAAACTCCAATGAACATCGCTTTGGATATTCAATCTTGCTATCTTATTATTTTCTTCGTTTTTAAGATTTGATTACAAAAAAAATGTCAAGCAAAAATCGTATTCATATTTTTTAGCTTGTGTGTCTAATATCTTATTACGAATTTTAAGCCATTAGATAAGTATAAAATTATCATAAATTTAAAAAGGGTTATGAATGCTAATTCATAACCCTTTTTAGAAATCTAAAGCTCTTCTTTTATAAAGCAGCGCCTATTCCTGAGAATAAAGAACCAAAGCTGTTTAGATCAATAATAGCGCTTGCTTGTGTTGTGTATTTATTGTTTTCTTCTTTAATTATTTTAGTATCACTCATGTTATTAATCATATTAGTAATTGTTTTTGTACTACTAAATAAATTAAATCCAAGGTTGTTGTAAAACTCAAGTGAACCCCCAGTGTTATACAAATCTAAAACTTGTCCTTCCCAATCTTTAGAAGTATTCATTTGGCCAACCGTGTTATTATATACTTTTGCATTCGCATAAGTCGATTTTCCTGGATACATATTTCTATCAAATGCTTGAAGTTCAAAACCTCCGTATTTTCTAGTATTAAAACAAATGTTATTATAAATTTCATTAGTAGCTGGAGATGTTCCTCTTGAATATAACCACATTCTTATAGCATTACCCTGGTAATTTGTACATTTATTATCATGAAATTTACCATTTCCTTGCATTGAAAATACACCGTTGTGGTTATTGTTCGAAGGATTTACATTATTTACAACGTTATGATGGATGTTGTAATCCTGAACATTAGTAAAAGTACATAAGCTACCAACATTTGTATTTTGAAAAGTGTTGTAAGCAATTTCAACATCTTTAAAGAAACCACTATCTTCTCCAGAATCTTTATTTAAGTTTCCGCCAAAAGTAATAGTTCCAGCATTGTCAAATAAACAGTTTAAAATTTTAAAGCCTTCGGTTCTTGTTGCAGCGGTACCATTGTATTTT
This sequence comes from Pedobacter ginsengiterrae, assembly GCF_039537385.1. NCBI lineage: Bacteria > Pseudomonadati > Bacteroidota > Sphingobacteriia > Sphingobacteriales > Sphingobacteriaceae > Pedobacter > Pedobacter ginsengiterrae. The sequence continues at coordinate 122,929 of NZ_BAABAK010000001.1, read as the reverse complement.
AAATTACTATCGTTACCGCTGTCGCCAGATATCGTATAATCGTTAACGTTTTTAAAACTCATGTTTTTCAATGTTAACCCATTCATTTTACCATGTAAACTAATTGCTCTGTATCCAATATTATTAAAGCTGAAGCCGTAAGTAATTCCATCAGTATAATCTCCAGAAATTTGTAGATTACTAATGTTGTCTGTTAATAATGATTCTGAGATATTAACCTGGCCATTGTTTTTAATAGCAATAGGTTGATCAACAGTACCAGCAATATTAAGAACAGTAATTGTTTTGTAAGTTCCTGCTTTAACTTTTATTAGTTTAATTTTAGTTAAATCTAAAGATTTACCGTCAATTGTTAGGTTACCCGATCCTGTTCCAACTTCGTAAGATGGTACAACAGGTGTTGGTGTAGGAGTTGGGGTGGTAGTAGGTGGTGTAGTGCTAACTGGAGTCTCTGTAGTTAGATCAGCTATAGTCGTATTTTTCTTGCAAGCAGCGAACAAAATAACTAGCACAAAAAGGATGGATTGCATTTTCGAATTTCTTTTCATTAAATATTTTTAAATATAAGTGATAAATTGTTTGTTGCTTCTTAAACGACAATTTTAATCAATATTATATAGATTACGATATACCATTTTTATGTGTTTTTAGCATTAGAAACCCATTTTTGCGAAAAATATTCGATTAATATCCTCTGAGGCAACATTATTGATACATGACTGACCTATATTCGACTGGGTTGTATTATTTTTTATGACTATTTTATGACAAACAATCGGAGTGATTTGAAATTATCACCTAATAAGCTGATAACGTAGGTTTTGCTAATAGTTCGAACATTGTGGTTACAAGATTTGTATGATTAAAAATGCAGATCGAAAGAAAGTTGTTGTAAAAGTTAAAAAATATGCTTATTATGCATTATTTCAGTTTCGTTGACATTAAATAAGGATAGAAGAAGCCTAATTTAGAAAAGGTTTTTGAATTCATATTTATCGGCCAACTTTTATTGTAACCACGAATTACAAGTTCTCTCACTAAAGTTACCAAATCTTATTTTTCTTTTAAACTTAAAGTAGCTAAATTGCGTGCAATAATTTAAACCAAAACAAGTCTACATTTATATTAGTAATGATTGAAAGAATCGAGCATAATAGCGTCCTTTTGGCAATAATTATTAGAGCTAATTATAAGGAAGAGGGTATAGCATTCTTCACACCAGGAGACTTCTCCCAGCAACTTGGGTATATGAATAGAAGCAAGGGTTATGTTATCGAGCCACACGTACATAAAATTGTAGAAAGAAAAGTTACGCTTACTCAAGAAGTTCTGTACATTAAAACAGGAAAAGTTTTAATTAATTTCTATGATAATGATCAACAATATTTAGAGAATAGGATTTTAGAAAAAGGGGATGTAATATTATTAGCAAGTGGCGGACATGGATTCGAAATGCTTGATGATACGGAAATGATTGAAATAAAGCAAGGACCTTATATAGGCGACGAAGATAAAGTTAGATTTAAAGTATAATCTTGATATTTGCCTAAACATTAACAAGGATCTTTATAAACATTTGAAACCTTTGTTAATGCATTAATATATTAACGTAATTTACTCTCATGAATTTTATCCCCGTTAACGTTCCTCTTCTAGAAGGAAACGAATTAAAGTATTTAACAGAATGCATTACTACTGGCTGGATCAGTAGCGAAGGTCCATTCATTACAAAATTTGAAGATAAATTTTCCGAATATATTGGACAAAAACATGGTATAGCTGTTAGCAATGGTTCAGCTGCGCTAGATATTGCCATCAAAGCATTAAATATTGGAGCAGGCGACGAGGTTATAATGCCTAGTTTTACTATTATTTCTCCAGCACAATCTGTTGTTACCGCTGGCGCTATCCCAATTTTAGTCGATTGCGACCCTGTTACCTGGAATATGAATGTTTCAGAAATAGAATCTAAAATTACCAATAAAACGAAAGCGATCCTTATTGTTCATATTTATGGCTTACCAGTAGATTTAGACCCTATCGTCGATTTAGCTAAAAAGTATAACTTAAAAATTATAGAGGATGCAGCTGAAATGCACGGACAAACCTATAATGATAGAAAATGCGGCTCATTTGGAGATATTTCAATTTTCAGTTTTTATCCAAATAAACATATAACAACAGGCGAAGGAGGGATGATTTTAACTAATGATGATCAATTGGCTAAAAGATGTAAAAAGCTGAGAAATCTCTGCTTTGAACCTGATGGGCCTAGATTTATACACCATGAAATTGGTTGGAATTACAGAATGACAAACCTTCAGGCTGCATTAGGTTTAGCTCAATTAGAACAAATTGATTCGTTTTTAGTGAAAAAGAGAAAAATTGGTCAGTTTTATAACGAGAAACTACAGTTTTTAAAGGCTAAAGGTTTTCAATTACCAGAAGTTAGCACCCCATATGCTGAAAATATTTACTGGGTTTTTGGTTTAGTTGCGCCAAGCGAGCAAGAAAAAAATAGAATAATTGATATTTTAAGTCAAAATAAAATTGCAACCAGACCATTTTTTTGGTGCATGCATGAGCAACCTGTTTTTAAAAAAATGGGACTTTTTGCTGATGAAGAATATCCAAATTCAGAAAAAATTGCCAGAAATGGATTTTACCTACCATCAGGCTTAGGAGTAACAGAAGAAGAATTGCTAAGAGTAGTAGATGTGATCGAGCATGCATATTAATAAATTAAAAGTTGGTGTTTTATTAGAAAACTACAAAAAAGAAGAGGGCGGAGCTCATTCTTATTATAACACTTTAGTAGAAGGAATTGCAGATTATAAATTCGATGAAAACTTAGAATTTGTTTTTATAACTATTGGTAAATCAATAGATTCATCTGCTCCTGAAAAAAGCTTTCTTTTTGATATCGAAAAAATTATGAAGAGGAAACATATGTTTTTCTACTTCCTTGAAAAAATATCTAGATTAAAAGGAATAAACTATTTCCCTTTATCAATTAAAATACAAGATTCTTATTGCTTAAGGTTTAATAAAGAAATTAAGAAGAAACTTGCTGAAAATGAGATTGATTTAATCTACTCATTAACACCATATTATAACGATTTAAACTACCCAACTGTAGTAACACATTGGGATATTGGCCACAAGAGTACATTCTCATTTCCAGAAGTAATGTATAACGATGGGTATGAATTTAGAGAGCTTTTTTATCAAAAGTATCTTCAAAAATCTTTCGCAATAATGTGCGAATCGGAAGCGGGTAAAAAAGAACTTTGCGCTTACAAAAATATCAATCCAAATAAAGTATTTATTGTATCTATGTTTGCTGGTAACATGGTTAATTTAAAGTTAAACGAGGTTGAAGAGCAAAAAATTCTTGAAAAATTTGAAATAAAAAAATCTCAGTTTTTTCTATATCCTGCGCAATTTTGGGCTCATAAAAATCACTACAATTTGATTTTAGCTTTCGAAGAATTTGCTAGAAAACATACTGAAGTTAAGCTTCTTTTACCAGGAAGTGATAAAGGAAATTTATCTTATATTAAAGATTTAGTTAAGAAGTTGGGAATAGAAAGCAAAGTTATTTTTGGAGGTTTTGTTTCCAATGAAGAGCTTAACGTATTTTATAAAAATGCAATTTCGCTGGTTATGCCAACTTTATTGGGGCCAACTAACATGCCACTCTTAGAAGCTAATGCATTAAGCTGCCCAGTAATATGTACCGATTTTCCTGGCCACAGAGAAAGTCTAGGCGATAGTGCAATTTATATTAATCCTTTGCAAAAGGAAAGCATTTTAAATGCCTTAGAAGAGATGTATGCTGGCAAGAAATTTGAAAATACCAAAGCTAGAAATTCACTTGAAAATTCTTTAATTCAGATTAATAAAATATTTAGCAATCTTATATCTATTAGAAAAACTTTTCCTGTAGATTTTAAAGTATTAAATACGCTGATTAGTCTTTGGGCTTTTTCGTAGATTTCTTTTAAGAAAAACCTTATCGAAAAAAATAATCTTTTGTTTTAGCAATTACCAACTTGGTATAGAAATAAGGTAGCATTAATGGATTTTCCTTGAATAAATGCTGCTTTATAGTTTGATGCAAATGATATCCTGTATCTGCAACAGCAGTTTTATTTAATCCGTCTGAGTGAAAAACCCCCAATAATTGATCAATTTTTATGATTTTAAAATCTTTGTAAACACGTAAAAGAAACCAAATGTCCATAGCGTAATGATCATCTATTGGGAAATGGCCTATTTTTTCTTGTATTTTTCTTTTGTAAAAATAGCTAACTGGATTGTTAGGGAAAACGTTTAACCAGTATTGTAAAATGTGCGTATACTTATTTGAAGGAATTCGCTTTACGCTTTCTTCATCCGTAAGAAATACCAAATCGCCAACAACCATGTCTGCACTTGGAACCTTTTTGAAGGCGTTAATTATACTTTCAAACGCTCCAGGACTAAATTCATCATCTGCATTGAGATAAACAATAATATCACCGCTACTCATATCAAATGCCTTGTTCATTGCATCCGATTGTCCTCTGTCTTTTTCAGAAACGTAAATGATATCTTTGTGCTTTTTTATAATTTCAACAGAATCATCTGTCGAACCACCATCTGAAATTATATGCTCATAATTTGTATAGCTTTGTTTCAAAACGCTATCAATCGCTCTTTGTAAGTATTTGCCTGAATTATATGAAGGAGTTAATACACTTATTTTCATTTAATAATAGTTATGATTTTTAAGTCTGTTAAAGTTTAGGAAATAAGTTCGGAATCTACCTTATCAAGGATTATTTCGTCGAACTCTACATCAAATTTTCTGGCAAAATGCATTGGCGAAGATTTTAGCTTTGAATAATCTTCTATTCCAAGAAGCTTTGGGTGAGCATTTCCTTCTGACCAATCAATATAACGTAAATTGTTATTATTAGTTTTATTTTTAAATTCTGAATTCATAACTAATGTTGCAATAATAAACTCATCTGTTCCCCAGCAATATTTTAAGAAATTGTTTAACTTCTTATTTTTAGTTATTACTTCAGCTACGTGCTGAGCACATTCGGCACTTAAAGTCCACCATGAAGAATCGCTTCCGCCGTATAATTCTAAATTTTCAGGAAATTTCCTTTTTGGTAAAATTTTGTTAATTATTCTTTGAAAAAAATATTTGCTCTTAAAATTTATATCGGTGAAGTGGTATTTCTCATAGCGTTCTGGAGCGGCTGCCCACCAGTCAGACTTGCTACTTGCAAAGTTTATGAAATTCTGTCCTGGTCGTTCTTTAAAGAAACTATGAATATCGCTAATCGAACTTATCGGGTAATCTTGTGCACTTAGTAAATTAATAAAACCGTAATCCTTATTTAAAGCAGTTATCTCATTTATAGAATTTATTATTCCCTGAGTAAAACTCCAGCCACCCCAGTTGCATTTAATTCTATTATTTATAAAATAAACTTGATCTAATTTTTCCAAGAAAAGAAAATCATCAATTGAAATTTTCTTATCCAAATGGATATAAAAATCAAAATCTTTATGTTGCAGACTTTTTATTAACCTAGCCAATTGAGCTGGGTTTTTATGAGTCATAACGATATGTGCAATGCGCATATTATAGGGGTGAAGAATGCAATAAATGTACTGAACTATTTGGTGTGTTAAAAATACACTATTTTATCGTTTTTTTGGTTTAAATTCCAATAAATAAACAGCAATATCTTTAGTAACATATTTTTTTAAAGGTTTATGAGTTTTAAGGAATTCTTTTAATAAATGATCTGTTGGACTTAGATTTTTAGTATAATACCAATCTGGAGTATCAATTTTATCGCCAATATCTGTTAAGAATTTGGTGTTATATACAAGCCAAACCCGCCTATGTTTAGAAATTTCGCTAAAATCGTTATGTAAATTGTGGTAGTACTCTTCGTAGTTTTTTGAACTATATCTTTGGTCTGTTCCTTCAGTAGCCTTAAAATTATACTTATACATATTGTTATATAACCTAAATCCAGGTAAGTTGTTCCAGTAAACATATACAGCATCATCTTTACTATAATTTTTGTTTATATAAGATAATGCTTCTCTTTGAGATGATGTTTTATGAAGGTAAAAATTCTCAGCAGTTATGAAACTTCCGATAGAACCGAACACTGGCCCGATGATTAACAATACAAAAATTAAGTTTGATAGTACTTTAGACTTGAATTTAAAGCTGAGGTATTCAAAACCAATTCCCAAAATTATTATAAAAACTGGTGCTATAAATACCCAAAATCTTTCAGTAAGTGGATATAACTCCAATCCTGAAGCTAAAAAAGTTAAGGCGATTGGTATTAGTAAGATTAAAGATGTTTCGGCGCTCTTTTTCTTAATTGTAATGCAAAAACCAATAATCAATAGCAACATTGGCAATAAAGGCATCTTAAAAATCATGTTTAAGCCTTGATATTTTGTTACAGCACCAAAATTCCACAATAAGCCAAGCGGATAATCGAGCATTCGGTAAAAATTCATCGCAAACCATTTCAGACCTCCTATAGATTTAGGAGGAAAAGGCATAAAATTATCATATGCTCTAAACCAGTAAACAATCCATTGAGATTCAGCGTGCTTGTGTGTAAAAAGGAGATAATTGATAGCGAAACTAGTTAACCATATAGAAAATGGTATTAGAGATATAAAGAAGACACTCCAGTTTTTCTTCAATAAGTGATATATACTTACACCAATTCCAATACCACCAAGTATAAATACAGAAGCATAAGAAAACCATAAAATAATACCTCCAGTTATGCCCCAAAAGATTAAGCTGTTTATATATTTTTCGTCTTTAAACTTGATGAACAAGAAAAGCGACAACATTGTACCTAAAAGCTCGGTAGAATATTGCTTTACTTCTACGCTGTGGTAAACTAATGCAGGTGAAAAGCAAAATATTGTAAAAGCTAGTAGAGCAGCTTGATTTTTAAGGAAATATCTTGATACTGGAATAAATATTAGCATTGATAGAATACCTGAAATTAAAGGGAAAATTCTAAGAAAGATTTCCTTATTTCCAAATTGATAAACGAAAAACTTAACTGCCAATAGAAAACCAATCGGTGCTTTTTGCTGGTAGTAAAGTGGTGAAGATACAAGCTCATTGGCGCTCATTTTCACCAGACTGGTAGACAAATAAACCTCGTCCATCCATAAAGAACGATTGTAGATTAAGTGAAATAATCTAATTGTGACACCAGCAACAAAGATCGCAAAGAATATTGCTGTATTTGAGCCGTTTGACTGAATTTTACTTTTACTGCTTGATGAGTACATTATTTAAAAACTAACGCTTCACAATATCGGATTTTTTAATAATTTTACTGTAATTAATCCCTTCTGTGAAAAATATTAATCTGAATAACATAAAACTAGTCATTTTTGATGTAGATGGAACATTGTATGATCAATCTAAATTAAGAAAAAAAATGCTTGTGGAATTAATCAGATATTACATATTTAAGCCTTGGAGATTTAAGGATTTACTTATCGTTTATCATTTTAGAAAAGAACGAGAAAAAAAGGCTGGGCAACAAATTAACAATCTTCAGGAAGAACAATTTAAATGGTGTGCAGCAAAAATTAATGCTCCGCTAAATAGAATTAAAGAGGTAGTAGATAAATGGATATTTAAATTCCCGATCAAATACCTTAAAGAATCTGCCTATCCAGATGTAAATTATTTCTTTTCTAAACTAAAGGAAAACGGCGTTTTAACCGCTATATATTCAGATTATGATTCTAAGTTAAAGCTTGATAGTATGAACTTATCGGCGAATCTACTTGTTAGCTCAACTGATGAAAATATTAATGCCATGAAACCATTACCAGATGGCTTAAATTACATACTCGCAAAACTTAATATAGAAGATAAAGGTAAATGCTTATTTATAGGAGATAGGCAAGAGTTGGATGGAATATGTGCCGAAAGGGCAGGAATTCCTTTCTTATTAATTGATAATGATAACGCAAATGACAATTTTTATAAATCACTCTCAAACAAGCTGGCTTAATTTAAATTAAGTCGAATTATTATGATAGACAAAATTACGTTACCTAATGATCCCTTATCATCAGATAACACATCCCAAACCGAGCTGAGACCAGCTAAAATTAAAGAATATATTGCTATAGCTCGCCCAGACAACTGGGTTAAAAACCTTTTTATGGTTCCTGGAATGCTATTTGCATTATCTATATTCCATACTCCGTTTAATGGAGCACTTATATTTAAGATTGTTTTTGGCTTAATTAGTATTTGTCTGGTTGCATCAGCAAATTATGTTATTAACGAATATTTAGATGCCAGTTTCGATAAATTTCATCCTTTAAAAAACAAACGCTCTTCGGTAGTTTCAATTGTAAATCCAAAAATAGTATATACCGAATACGCAATACTGGCAGTTATTGGCTTGTCATGCGCATTTTTAGTATCTATAAAGTTTTTATTCGTAGCTGCTTTTCTCTTATTTATGGGCGTAATGTACAATGTTAGGCCATTTAGAAGTAAGGATAGAGTTTTTATGGATGTACTAACAGAATCTATAAATAACCCAATAAGATTTGCCGCTGGTTGGTTTATTTTTAGTCCAGCTTTAGGTATTCCAAATAGTAAATGGGATTTAAACTGGATAAACACTTTTCCGCCAGTTAGTATTATTATTGCTTATTGGATGGGCGGTGCGTTTTTAATGGCGACCAAACGTTTTGCCGAATTTAGGCTAATCGACAATCCTCATGTTGCAGGCTTATATCGAAAATCATTTAAGGTTTATACCGAAAACAGCCTTCTAGTATCTATGTTTTTTTACGCAATTACCTGTGCCTTCTTTATGGGTATTTTTCTGGTAAAAGATAGAATAGAATTACTGGTTAGTTTTCCATTTTTTGCTTTGCTATTTTCATGGTATTTAAAAATTGGATTATTAAATGATTCTCCTGTTCAGGGGTCAGAAAAACTTTACACAAGAAAATGGTTTATGCTCTATCTGGTATTATTTACAGCATTATTATGTACGCTGATGTTTATCGATATTCCATGGTTACATTGGTTTTTGAAAAATGCAAATAATTATTAAATCATAAATCTTAAATTATTGCGATGAAAAGAGATTTTTATGATTTAGTAGTTGTGGGGACAGGCTTTGCCTCGAGTTTTTTTTTAAAGAAATATCTCTCAAAAGTTGGTAATGATAAGAATGTACTTGTTTTAGAGCGCGGACATTTTTATCCTCACGAAGAACGTTTAAAAACAAAAAGAGGAGAGGAATCAGCATATCAAAAATATGAAGAGCCGTGGGAAAAGGCCATCAATAATTTAAGCCCTTATAAAAAATGGCCTTTTACAACAGGTTTAGGAGGCTGCTCTAATTGTTGGTGGGGTTGTACACCGCGTTTTATGCCAACTGATTTTAAAATGAAATCTTTATATGGTATCGAACAGGATTGGCCAATAGATTATAATGATTTAGATCAATACTATTACGAAGCTGAAGAGTTAATGCACGTATCGGGGCCAGAAGGAACGCCATTTCCAAGAACTGGAAAATATCCTTTACCACCACATGAGTTTAGTTTGGTAGATAAAATTCTGCATAAAACTTATGGCAACAAATACATCAGTCAGCCTACGGCAAGAGCAAGTAGAGCAACCGAAGGCCGAAATCAGTGTATGACTTCGAGCACCTGCGATACATGTCCAGTTAATGCAAAGTTTACAATAGAAAATTCTAAGATAGGCGTTTATGAAGATGAACGAGTAGAATTAGTCTATGGTGCTCAGGTTTATAGTTTAGAAATCGCGAATAGCGTTGTAAAGAAAGTTTACTTTATTCAAGATGGAAAAGAAAAAAGTATTGGTGGCGAATTAATTGTTTTAGGCGCAAATCCATTCTTTAATTCAAATATACTTTTAAATTCTGGAGATACATCGAGCCTGTTGGGAAAAGGAGTAGGTGAGCAACTTGGCATGCAAGTGTTGATTTACCTGGATGGAATGAGTAACGTGGGCGGAAGTACCTGGGTTAATGCTAACGGATACATGTTGTATGATGGGGAACACAGAAAAGATTACGCAGCTTGCTTAATGGAGGTAAGTAATGCGCCTTATTACATACGTTTAGAAAGAGGAAAGTATTTAAACATTGCAAGTATTAGATTATTATTTGAAGATGTTCCGTTAGATGTTAATTATGTAAACAAAACTTCTAATAAATTAGTTCCTGATGTGCATCATGTAGAAAGATCTCCTTATACTTTAAAGGCAATTGAAAATATGAAGGAGAAACTTCCAGGCATTTTATCTTGCCTTCCAGTTGAAAAACTAGAGTACTTAGAGCCTTTTCCGAATGAAGGGCATATTATTGGTGGTACGAGAATGAGCAGCGACCCGCTACTTGGTGTGGTTGATAAACATCTTATGCATCATAAATACAGAAATTTAATGGTTTTAGGAGCTGGAGCATTTACTACTTATAGCGCATCAAATCCTACGTTAACACTTTCAGCATTATCTTTATTAGCAGCAGATAAGACATTTTAAGCATGAACCGCAGAAAATTTTTATTTTTAACAGGCGTAACAACTGGAGCTGTAATAATTCCAGCATCGGTTTATTTTGTTTCTGGATCAGTTAAAAAGTTTGCCGTATTGTTAATAGAAAAAGAACTATCCTACCTTAAGCTAGAGCCAGGAAGCGTAATTAAGTATGTAGATGATTATTTTAAAAATAGCAATGATGCAGTTTCGAGATTAAAATTCAAAACAATGTATTATCTCAATATCAACTGGGAAAAATCTAATCATCTTAAAGAACTGATTAAATATTATTTATTATCGACCGATTTCTTTATAAATAAAATGGATGAAAGCAAAGTTGTTAGATATTTGGGCCAATACAGCCCGTATAAAAGTCCTGTACCAAATCCATTTGCTTACACACTTTACCCTCCTGCAACAATAAAGAATCCATAATTTAATACCTCAACGATAAAATACTCGAATTCAATTCCATTTTATGAATGTGCATAACTAGAGAGATTTATCTCGTGTATATGCAGAACTATAGAATTGGATTACTACTTTTACATATAAATGAACTCGGTCTCAATCATCACTGTTAATTTCAATCAACATCAGGTTAATATTGATTTTTTAAAATCAATTAAAGCCTATCCCTCAAGTTCTAAAGTTGAAGTTATTCTTGTTGATAATGGAAGCAGAGAACAATATGAGCAAGAATACAAACAGATTTTGCCTGAACTGATTTATATCCGATCGGAAGAAAATTTAGGCTTTGCTGGTGGAAATAATCTTGGTATTAAGAAAGCAACTGGCAAATATTTATTGCTGCTAAACAACGATACCGAAATTACCGCTAACCTAATTGATTCATTAGTTTCTGAAATGGAAGAAAATCCTGAAATCGGCATAGTTTCTCCTTTAATTTTATATTTTGATAAACCTGATACCATTCAATATGCTGGTTTTACAAACATGAATTATAAAACTAGCAGAAACAGCGCAATAGGTTTTATGGAAATTGATAAGGGACAGTATAGTTTAGACAGTAGTGAAACTGGATATTGCCATGGTGCGGCAATGATGTGTAGAAAAACTGATCTTGAAACAGTTGGCTTAATGGCAGAGGAGTTTTTTCTGTATTACGAAGAATTAGATTGGTGCGAAAGATTTAAAAAGGCTGGTAAAAAGATTTGGTTTACAGGCAAAACTAAAATTTATCACAAAGAATCGATTAGTGTTGGCAAAGAAAGTGCTATTAAAACTTATTTTATGACCCGCAATCGAATGTTATTTATAAGAAGAAATACTTCGGCCTTTAATACGCTTATATTTAGTATTTATTATATTTTCATAGCCTGTAGTAAACAGGTAATTACACAGTTCTTAAAAGGTAGAAAAGATTTAGTAAAATGGACCTTTAGGGGACTGTTTTGGAATTTTAAAAATTCTAAAAACAGTAAAAACTTAGGTTTTAAAATTTAAAACATCCCAATGATTATAGCTTTCTGGATTTCTTTATTCATAATTATCTACACATTTGTAGGATATGGTTTTTTATTGTTTTTTTTGGTGCGAATAAAAAGAATCTTTAAAAAGAATTATTTATTTAGCGATAGTGCAGAACTACCAACCGTAACTGTATTAATAGCTGCATATAACGAAGAAAATATAATAGAGGAAAAAATTACAAATACACTTGAGTTGGATTACCCGAAAGATAAAACTCAAATAATTGTTATTACAGATGGTTCTTCCGATTCTACTCCAAATAAAATTGCCGCTTATCAAGATGTCTTATTGCTTCATAAAGATTTAAGAACAGGTAAAATGGCTGCCATTAAAAGAGCAATGCCATCTGTAACTAATGAGATTATCGTGTTTACTGATGCAAATACTTTCCTTAATAAATCAGCCATTAAAGAATTAGTAAAGCATTATCAAAATGAGAAAGTAGGGGCCGTAGCTGGGGAGAAAAGAATTATGGTAGAGGAACTTGCCGACGCAAGTTCTGCAGGTGAAGGTTTTTACTGGAAATACGAATCGTTGTTAAAGAAGTGGGATTACGAATTATATTCTAATGTGGGAGCAGCTGGAGAGTTGTTTAGTATTAGAACAGAGCTCTACCAACCTGTTGAAAGCGATACTATTATCGATGACCATATGATTGCAATGAGAATAGCTGAAAAGGGATATTTAATAGCTTATGAGCCAGAAGCTTATGCGATGGAAACAGCTTCGGCTAATACAAAGGAAGAACTAAAAAGAAAAGTTAGAATTGCAGCAGGAGGGATACAATCTATATTAAGGCTTAAAAAAGCTGCCAATCCTTTTTACTATCCCTTATTAACATTTCAATACATATCGCATAGGGTTTTAAGGTGGACTGTTACACCTTTTCTACTTATCGCTGCATTAGTACTTAATGGAATTATTGCTTATAAAACCGATGTTTTTTTCTATAAAACTTTGTTTACAGCGCAAATTTTATTTTATATATTAAGCCTATTAGGAATGTTCTTCGAGAGAAAAAATATCAGGATAAAGGCATTCTTTATCCCATATTATTTTTGTGTAATGAACTATGCAGTAGTTGCAGGAATTATTCGTTTTTATCGTAAAAATCAAAGTGCAGCCTGGGAAAAATCACAAAGAAAATCCTAATCGTTTTTTAATTATTTCGATTATAAGTTTACTCTTTCGATTTTAATAATTCATAAACATCTTTTCTAACAAATGTTCGTTTCATCATGTAAGTAGAATGAACTAAAACATAGCCTGCTTTTAAAAGCTGGTTACAAGATTTTTTAATTCTCATCTTATGAGATAAGCCTTTTGCGTGGTAAACTTCATCAAATTCTATGCAAATTATTTTAATATCAAGCTTATCTTTAACGATCGTATCAATCACTGTATATTCCGCACCTTCAATTTCAATTTTCACTAAATCAACAGTATTGTGTTTAAATTCTTTCATGAAATTTGATAAGCGGTCTACTGGTGCTTCTATATACTCTCCTGAATCCTGAAAAAGATAAACAGAATGAGAAATATAGTTGTCCAGCTGAGGAGCGTAAAATTTCAAGATCGTATTTTCATCCCAAACACCTCTGTTAACGTACGTAATCTCATCTAATTGTTTAATGTTTGCACGATACATAAAGTTTTCATCGTCAAATACGCCGAAGGTTTCGCCTCTGGCAACGAATTCTTTAAGCTTAATAAAATAGTTTATGCCCTCTGGCATCGGATCGAATATGAAAATCTTCGAATCGTATAAAACTTTGAGTTCTGTATCGAATGAGATATCCTCACCCGCTCCAATACAATAGCAGATCGAATGTTTATTCAGAAAACCATCAGGAACTTTATAGCCATGATGTTCTGAACCTATATGAACTAAATTTTTGAGTGGTTTTACATCTGATTGAGGATGGAATTTGATTATTTTTTTTGCAATTTCCTTTATAGCCTTCATAATATTTAGAATGATTACTAGAACATTGATGAGATTAAAGTCAATATTCTAACAAGAGATTTAATTTTTTTACTTTTTATGATTGAGCTTTATAAGCTTTAAGTCATACAAAAGATTAGATGTTATTATTTTAGGCTATCGCCCATTTGGCAACCAACCCAAGCGTAACCGTGCATAACTACAGCTCTCATTAAACTTTCACGCCGTCTAAAGTCCCAAACATCTTTTAAAAATGGTTTATAGTTTTTAGCATTTAATTGGTCAAAAGCAACTGAAATTGTAGCCGTTAAAGAATATGCCGAATGCCAGGTTCCAAAAGGAATAAACAAAGTTTCGCCTGCACCAACAGTAAAATTTATTGGGGTCGCATTTTTATATAAAGGAAATTTCTCGTAGTCGGGTTCAAAAATATTCACTTCAGATCGCCAAGGATCATCAGCTTTTGGATAAAGAAATTCTTCTTGCCCTCTTGGAAATACTGTAAATTGCTTATCGCCATATAATTGTGTAATCCAGGCATTTAAGTGATAGTAATCAAGATGTAGATAGGGAAATTTACCACCTGGCCCACCAATAAAAAGTTCGGTTGCACTTCCCCAGTACCCTTTCTTAAACCATTTACTTTCCAACCAATTAGGAAGCGCATAATTTAAGTTCAATGGATCTATAAGAGGCAATAACTCTGGTAATTCTTTTGAAATATTATATTTTAAAGGGTAAGGAGCGGGGTTACTTTCTGTACTGGCTTCAACTAAATCCATTACCTCTTTCATGGTGTATGTTTGTCCTCCTTTTTCTAGCCTTCTATCTCCGTAATTTGCTCTAAACCAATCGGGCGTAAATAAGCCTTTGGCTTTCCATACACTGGCGGCATTTTTGAAAACTACAGGTATGCCAGGTTCATAAAATTCTTTTATAAATTCCTGATGAGAAATGTTGTCAACTCTTTGAATCTCCATGGGGATTAATGGTTATTTTAGAATACAATTATAATTATAAAATTTGTCTTAACGATATGCTATTTAGTGAGATAACTAGCTATTTTAAATGATTTTCTTTTAATTTTTAAAATTTCCAATCCCAGTATTTATGTTGATTATTTAAGTTTGTTGTAGCTAAACTTAACAGATAATTATCTTCTATTTGATGACTAATCAGTTTGTAAAGTGAATCAAATCTTGTTACAAATTCCTCAGAACAATCGATAGAATTTAGGTTATCTACTAAACCTTCTCCAGTCGCTTTTAAAAGTGCTTCTTTTTTAGTCCAAAAAGTATAAAAGTCGGTTATATTATT
Source organism: Pedobacter ginsengiterrae (assembly GCF_039537385.1). NCBI lineage: Bacteria > Pseudomonadati > Bacteroidota > Sphingobacteriia > Sphingobacteriales > Sphingobacteriaceae > Pedobacter > Pedobacter ginsengiterrae. The sequence continues at coordinate 107,562 of NZ_BAABAK010000001.1, read as the reverse complement.
TATTTTATTAATCTCTGTTTTATTAAAGCACTCAGGTAGTAATGATTTGAAATCAAAATTTTCTTTAATCAATTCGATATCTACACCAACTGGTAAAGGACCTAAAATGATGACTATAAAATTACCGCTATGACTAATATTAAAATGGTAATTTTTAAAACATGGCTTCTTATTTTCATTAAAAGAAAAAATAATATCAGATGCATTTAAGCCCGCTTGCTTCGATAATAACATTTTAGAAAAGAATTTTCCAACAATAAACCTTCTTTTGTCGTCGTATTGCCTAAACTTTTCAGCTTTTTGTAATTCATCAGCTTGAAGAACTTCTTTACTGGATTTTTCTATTTCGTTATATGCATTAATCGAAATTTTAAAAACGTGAATACAATCTGTTGCCAGCATTTTCTCGCCATAATAGTCTTCCCAAATAATATTATCGGTTATCAAGTTATTCAATTTAATGCAGCAAAATTATTTTTGAATGCCATTAAGAACTTCTTGTAGCTTTTGTGAAAAGATATGTACGTGCTTTGGATCAAAAAACTGCAAATGTTCTAAAGGAATATCAACTATGTTTAATTCTTTACCTATATATGGCGACCAACCGTTACTATCCATATTTGGTACATAATTCATTTTTTTATCATTGGCTCTAAAAAGATGAACATTTACATCATACTTTTTAAGCTTGTAATTATTTAAGGCAATTTCATGAGTCTTCTGAATCTTATCTAACACATATTTTGGATTAGATAAATCTGCTTTAATTGGATTGAATTTTTTATAAAAATTATACATCGATCCAAGTGTAAAGCTGATATTATGATCTATGTATGCCTTCGGATATTTAGATAGATATAAAAAAGCTGAGCCAACGGTTTTAAAAATATGGCTAAAAATTGCTGAAAAATTACCGTCTTTCATCAGTTTTGTATAACTGTCTCCATCGTAATAAGTATCAAGCAAGCCTAAAAAGGAAACATTTTTACCTGCTTTTTGGAGCTGATCTGCCATTTCTAGAGCGATAACTCCGCCCGAAGAGTAACCCATGATTAAATATGGGCCATTTGGATTTTCTTTTAAAATTTCTTGAATATAACCACTTGCAATTTCCTCAATGGTGGTAAATGGCTCTTCATCAGGGTTTAATCCTTTTGGCTGAACACCATATATTGGTTGATTTTTATCAACTACTCCCGCAAGGCTTTTAAAAATGATAATATTCATTCCTTGTCCGTGAATGATGTATAGCGGAGGTTTGTTTCCAGATTTTTTAATTGGAATTAACGAATCCCAAGTTATTTCGTGTTTTGATTTGTTTAATTGTAATGCGAATTTTTCGACAGTAGAATTGTCAAATAAAATGGCAAGCGGTAAACGTAGCCCAGTTTGTTTTTCAACCTCAACCATTACTTTAATTGCAATCATAGAATGCCCGCCGAGCTCAAAAAAATCATCGGTAATACTTACTTGATTTAGCTCTAAACTTTCTGCCCATATTTTTGCTATAAGTTCCTGCTCTTTGTTTTCTGGTTCAATAAAAGTATTTTTATCAACTAGTTCACTAACATCATATTGCGGAAGCGCCTTTCTATCAACTTTACCGTTAGATGTTAGTGGTATATTATCTAACTCAATTAATATTCTAGGAATCATATATTCTGGTAACTGGCTTCTTAGAAAAGAAATTATATTTTCTTTATCAAGTGCATTTTCAGTAACCAAATAAGCAATTAGTTTTTTCTCTTCGCCATCCGAATCGGTGGTTAATACAGCCGATTGTTTAACGTTTGGGTGCTTTTGTAAAATATTCTGTATTTCACCTAGTTCGATACGATTGCCTCGTATTTTTACCTGATCATCAATTCTGCCTAAATATAATATATTGCCATCAGGCAACCATTTAACCAAATCGCCTGTTTTATAAATTCTACTGTCTTCTAAATTGGTGTTAGGATTTTGAATGAACGATTTTTGAGTTAATTCTTCGTTATTTAGATACCCTTTAGCAAGCCCGTCTCCGCCGATATGCAATTCTCCAGGAACGCCTACTGGGCAATATTTTAAGTTTTTGTTTAAAATGTGAACTGATGTATTTGAAAAAGGTTTTCCAATAGGTATAATAACAGGATAATCGTAATCTTTATCTACCAGATGTACTAATTTTCCTATTGTTGTTTCTGTTGGCCCATAATGATTTACAATTTCACACGATGCATTTAGCGCTTTAATCTGTTTTATATATTCTGCTGGTAAAGCCTCGCCACCAAACATTAAAATTTTACAAGCGGTGAGAAGTTTGCTTTTGTAGTTTAAAAATTTCCAATGAGAGGGAACGATTTTTAAAAAATCTATCTCATTTTGATTAAAATATTCGTGAATGTATTCTGGATTATTAAATCTGTCTTTAGCAAAAAGATGTAGTGAAGAACCTAAGGTTAAAGCACTAAAAAGTGTTGTGTTACCTAAATCAGTTGAAATAGCAGAACCTAAAGCAAAACTCTTACAGCTTTCTAACTTCGTTAATTTTGCTTTTAAACCAAATAAATAATCTACAATTGCGCTATGTGGAATCATAACACCTTTCGGGTTTCCAGTAGATCCAGAGGTATAAATAACGTAAATTAAAGCATCTGAATTTATAGAAATTGGTGGCTTTTCTTTTTTTGCCTGCCAAACCTGATGATTAATATCATCCAAGCAAATTATATTGCCATTAAAAGATTCGTATATTTTTTTATGGCTTGCTTTATCGGTAATAACAAAGTCACTCTTCGATTCATCAGTTAAAAATTTTATCCGTTGCGATGGGTATTCAGGATCTATAGGAACATACGCCGCACCAGTTTTTATAATTCCAAGAATACCAACAACAGTTTCTAAAGATGGGTTTATACAAATTGGAATTAACGTATCTTTTTTTACACCAGCATCAATTAAGTAATTTGCTAACTGATTCGATTGGATATTAAGCTGTTCATACGATAAAGATTTCCCTTCAAAAACAACTGCCGTTTGATTTGGAAATTCGCCAACTTTGTCGTTAATTAAATCAACAATTGTTTTTTCTTTAGGATAATTGCAATGAGCAGGCGTTATTTCGGGAAAGGGGTTAAGGTGAGATTGCGTATCACTTATTAAGACCTGAGGATTTGAAGATATTTTTGATAATAATGAAACGAAATCGCCCATCATTCTATTTATCGTTTCAGATTTAAAAAGCTGAGTGTTATAAGCCCATTCAAAAATCATCGAATCTTTTGATCCATTTACATTCAACGAAATTTCGAAAGTTTGGCAAACCCTTGGGTTAGAAATGATTTTATGTGTTAAGCCAGAGAAATTAACAGCATCGTCCATTCCTTTATCAACATTAAAAACTACAGGCACTAAAGGAATATTTGCTTTGTTCCTTTTTATATTAAGCTTTTTAAGTAATTCACTAAACGTTAATCTTTGATGATCGTATGTATCTAAAATTTCGTTTTTTCGTTTCAGTAAATAATCTAAAAATGAAGCATTTGGATCGATTTTACTGCGAAGTGGTAATAAATTTACGCAGTGGCCAACCAAATTTAAATTTTCGGATGCCAATTGCCCAGCCGATGGTAAACCTAATACAATTTCTTCTTGCCCTGTTTGGTTGTATAAAAATACTTCGAACGCCGCAATTAATGTTGATACAACACTGCTTTTAGCTTTAACAGATAGATTTTTAACGGAATCGTATAATGCACTATCTACAATGTAATCATTCCTTTTGCCTTCGTAAGTTCTGGTTGTTGGTCTGCTAAAATCTAAAGGCATATCCAAAACTGGAATATCATCTTTGTATTGATTTAACCAAAATTGTTGCGTTTCAAAATATTCATCAGTTTTACTAAAAATAACCTGCTCCAACGCATATTTACTGATTTGATCTGGTAAAACAAGCGTAGAATTTAGTCCGCTAAGTGAAATGTTATAGCAATTACTTAAATCTTCCAGAATAATTCCTAACGACCAGCCATCTCCAATAATGTGATGGATGATAATAGTAAAATAGTGCGTTTCCTCGTTAAGTTTATGAACGAATATTTTAAAAAGTGCACCATCATAAAGGTTGAAAGGTATACCGATTTCTTCGGTTATAAAGTCTTTAAGTTTTGCATTAATTAATGATTGATCGATATCCGAAAAATCAGCAAAAATAATGTCGTTATCTACCTGATTATATACGATTAAATTTTCGCCATCTTTAGAAACATTAGCCCTTAATGCTTCGTGACGAGCCGTAACGAGCTTAACTGCCTCTTGAAATGCTCTTAAATTAAATCTACCACTTAATTGTAGCGAAACAGATTCGTTATATGCTAAACTTGCAGGGTTGCCACCTATGACACACGATAGCCAAATTTCCTTTTGCGATTCATTTAATGTAATAACCTTCTCAATTTCCTTTCCTTCTTCGAAAGGATTATAATCAACCTCAATAAAGTTAGCCTCTGTCATAAACACTTTTACGTAAGTTTAACTTGCAGATATTTTCCTTCCTGGTTAGGATCTTGAACAAACCAAGCAGGATTTCCCTCTTTATCTTTTCCCAACTTAGCACCCTTTACAGGAGGATTATTTCCATCAACAACTACATCACTTGCAACATAATTATTATTAGTTTGATTTAGCGAAGGGAAAAAACTTGCTTCAATCATCTCATCCATACTTTCAGTAAAGCAATTGATAATTTTATCAATATCCTGATAAGTTAGTGTTTCTGTTATAAAACAAGGAAAACCATCTAAAACATGAATGCCTTTTTCTCGCATTAAAGCAAACATTAATTCGCTGTACGGAATTTCTTCATGATATTTAACTTTCCAAAGCGAGCCGTAATTAGCCACATATATAGGAAGTTGTCTTTTTTCGAAAGCATCATTTATACCCTTACTTAAATAAGCGCCTTTTTCGTTTAGCTCTTGCTGTAAAGCAGGACCTTTTTCTTTCATGTAATTAAGTGATGCTTTTGCCGATGCCAAAGCGAGAGGATGGCGTACGAATGTTCCTGCAAAATAGGTTACGCCAATTTCTGGATATGAGTTATCGCCATAATCCCAATTTCCACCATCCAACGCATCCATGAAATGGCTGGTACCAGCAATTACACCAATTGGCACGCCTGCACCAATAACTTTACCATAAGAAGCTAAGTCGGCTTTAATTCCAAATAGAGCTTGAGCGCCGCCTGGATGCATTCTAAATCCCGTAATTACTTCGTCAAAAATTAATGCAATACCCGCCTCAGCAGTAATTGTTCTTACTTTCTTTAAAAATTCTATTGGAACAAATTCTGGTCGTCTACTTTGTACAGGCTCAACTAAAACAGCTGCAATTTCGTCTGCTCTTTCTTTAATTATTGCTAAAGATTCATCAGTTCCGTAATCTAAAACGAGTATATTTTGCACAGCTTCAGGCATAATTCCTGCTGCTGCTGGGAATGATTTTAGTTTTTTTGTTCCTCTAACCAAAACTTCATCAATAATACCATGATAGGAGCCTGTAAATGCTACAATAAGCGATCGGGCTGTTACTGTTCTTGCTATCCTAATGCAACCTAAAACAGCTTCAGAACCAGTGCTACAAAGCGCTGCTCTATCAAAACCCGTAAATTCACAAATTAGCTTGCTAACTTCTGCAGCCAATTCATGTTGAGGGCCCACTTCGTAGCCTTTATCAATTTGTTCGTGCATTGCTGCCTTTATAACTTCAGGTTGGTAACCTAACATGCTAGATCCAAAGCCATTTAAAGCATCAATATATTCGTTGCCATCGATATCCCACAACTTGCTACCGTTCGATTTATTTATAACGATCGGATAAATAAGTTCTTTAGTTGCAGGTCTGAAACCCGAAACAACTCTCGGATCTGCCATATAAGAACGGCTGTTTTTGGTATATTCTTTACTTTTAGAGGTTTTTTTGTTGTAGCGTTCAACTAAATTGCTAATAAAATCTGTTTGTTTTTGATTCAAATCCGAAGATTGACGTTCAATTTTAGGAGTGGCACCAAAAGGTTTTTGAATTTCTGCTTTTTCTTCTGCAGATAGACTATTATCCGAAGTTTTATTTAACTCTGGTGTTTTTGCAGTATTATTCGTAGCAACTGCTTGTACCCGTGTAGGTTGGATAGATACAGGTGCACCACCTTGCATAAGCATAACTTGTTTAGATAGAATTTCTAACTGCTGCGCAATTAAACTAAGTGCACTATCATTAACAGGCATTGAAGCTACGTTTTGTTGTATATATTGAACAGCTTGTGGTGCAACAAGAGGTTGTTGTGTAACTGCTTGAGCTACATATTGTTGCTCTTGTATTGCATCAGCAGGTGTATTTGTATCTAAGTAATCAACTAGAGTATCTATAGAAGAGTATTCTTCGTTTAACTTTCTAAATGTAATAGGTAAATTAAATTCTCTTTTTAATGAAATAGCAACTTGAGTTAATAATAATGAATCTAGTCCTAATTCAAGAAAATTTCTTTTCGGATCAATATTGCTCATTTCAATACCTGAAGCATCTTCTAATATTTGCTTAACTTTTTCTGTCAGGTTATTTTTTCTCATCACAATAATATTTAATGGTATACTTTGTTTGGTTTGTTCTGGTACAACTTCTGTTTCAGTTGGTTTCGAGGTTACAGCACTTACCCAATATCTCTTTTTATCAAATTGATATCCTGGTAAATCTACAATTCTTCGGTTTTGGTTTGCATAAAAATCATCCCAATTCGGACTAATTCCATTAACCCATATTGTACCCAATGCGTTTAGCAATGAACTGTATTCGTGCTCTTTAGTCGCTAAGCTCGATACCGAAGTTACTTTAGTTGCCTTAACAGCGGCAATTTGTTTAATTAGAGTAGCAGTTACATTGCCTGGTCCAATCTCTAAAAATAATGGTAAATCTCCATCAATAATATTTTCTATTGCTTTAGAGAATAAAACTGTTTTTCGTAACTGTAACGTCCAATAATCAGTATCGGTTGCTTCTTCGTTAGTTAAAATTTTTCCAGTAACGGTAGAAATTATAGGTAGAGCAGGGGAGAATAATTTTACTTCCGAAACAATTTTTCTAAAATCATCTAATATTGGATCCATCATGCTCGAATGAAAAGCATGACTCGTAAATAGTTGCTTATTAGCAATTTCAGCTTTATCTAAAAGCTTTATAAATTCTTCGATTTGATCAAAAGGTCCAGCTACTACACAAACCCTCGGACTGTTGATTGCTGCTATTGATAAATCACCAAATAATAAATCCGCAACAATTTCACTTTTCTCTCGTACCGAAAGCATAGCACCCGAAGGTAATCCGCTGATTAACCTACCTCGGTTAGCAACTAATTTTAAACTGTCTTCTAAAGAAAAAATTCCTGCAAGCTGGGCTGCAACATATTCTCCGACACTATGACCGCATAACATGGTTGGGTTAATTCCCCAACTTATCCAAAGCTTAGCCAAAGCATATTCAGTTACAAAGAGGGCTGGTTGAGTATATTTCGTATCTTTTAAGATATTACTTGCTTCTTCAGAGGTATTTTCTACATAGATTATCGCTCTGATATCGGTATCGATATACTTTTTCAATATACCAGCACACTCATCAATTGCAGCTTTATAAACAGGTTCCTGCTTATAAAGTTCGAAACCCATGTTTAAGTATTGTGCACCTTGCCCAGGAAAAGTGAAAACCAATTCGCTCGGTAATTCATTAAGTGTATTATCGTTTATTACATTCGATTGTTCTAGTAATTCTTTAAACTGATTAGCTGAATCAGCAACTAAAAACCTGCGGTATCGATAATCGTTTCTGGTTTTTTGCAGGGTATAAGAAATATCTGAGAGTTCTGCATCAGGATTTTTATCTAAATAAACATTAAGCGCTGTTGCATAATTTTCTCTGCTGCTTTCTGAGTTCGCCGACCAAGTAATAAGCTCAGCAGGCATTTTTTCTGCAGGTTCTTCGATAATATTATCATATTCTTCGAGCACTACATGAACATTTGTTCCGCCAACGCCAAAAGAGCTTACGCCTGCAATTCTTTTGTTATCGGTTTCCCAGGCAGAAAAAGTATTGTTAACATAAAATGGACTGTTTTTAAAATCAATATTGCGATTTGGTTTAGTGTAACCTAAAGATGCTGGAAGTTTTTTGTGCTGTAAAGCCAGACATGTTTTTATTAAACCTGCTACACCAGCGGCATGCGTTAAATGGCCAAAATTACTTTTAACTGAACCTATAGCACAAAAATTATTTTTATCCTGTGGGCCGAATGCTTCAACTAAGCCTTCAAATTCAATTGGATCGCCAATAGGCGTGCCTGTTCCGTGTGCTTCAATGTAGCTAATTTCAGAAGGTTCTACTCCCGCATCTGCAATTGCATCACTTATAGCGCCCGCTTGTCCCTCCGTACTTGGAGCAGAGAAACTACCTTTGCCAAAACCATCATTATTAATTCCAACACCCTTTATAATGGCATAAATTTTATCACCATCATTTAAAGCATCATCAAGTCGCTTTAATAAAACAGCGCCAACACCATCGCTAAAAACCGTTCCTGTTGCATTATCATCAAATGGTGTACAATGGCCATCGGCACTTAACATGCTGCCTTCCTGATAAATGTGGCCGCTATTTATAGGTGCAGTAATACTAGCTCCACCCGCTATGGCAATTTCACATTGATTTGCACGTAAACTATTTACCGCTGTAGCAACAGCTAAAAGAGAAGTTGAACACGCAGAATTTACGCTTACAGCAGGACCTTTTAAATTTAAGTGATAAGCAGTTCTCGAAGCGAGGTAATCTTTATCATTAACAGATAAAACCTGCGTTTTACCTTGATTATTAATTAAGGTTGGATGACCCAAAACATTGTTTTCGTAATAGGTATTATTTCCATTGCCTGCGTATACGCCAATTTTAGATTTGTGTTTAGAAGATAGATATCCTGTTTTTTCTAAAAGCTCATGAGAAACTTCTAGAAATACACGTTGCTGTGGATCCATTAGTTCGGCAAGCTTTGCATTTATTCCGAAAAAAGCAGGATCAAATTTATCTGCATCATTTATAATTCCTCTTGCTTTAACATAATTCGAATCATTTTTCAATTCGTCGGGTATGCTTTTGTCTAAATCGCATTCAGAAAAAAATGTTGTGGTTTCGCGACCTTCAGAAAGAAGACTCCAAAACTCTTCAATCGTATCGGCACCAGGAAACCTGCCCGACATACCAATTATCGCTACATCTTTTGTAGTAGTGGATGTGCTTTTAGTGTTGCTTGTTTTTTGTTTAGAATTAACTTTATCAAGGTATTGTGCTATTCCAGATATGGTTGGAAATTGATAAAGCCTGGTAACAGGTAAACTATAGTTAAATGAAGACTTTAATTCGGCTACGGTTTTTTGAGCCAGTAAAGAGTTGCCACCCAATTCAAAGAAATTATCATTTACGCCAATTTTATCATAACCGAAAATGTTTTTTAAAACTTTTTCAATTTCAATTTCTTTTTGGGTTGATGGTTTTTTAAAGATTACGTTCGATTCAGGTCTTTTACTATCTGGTTTTGGGAGCAACTTGCGATCAACTTTTCCACTTGTTGTTTTAGGGAATTCTGATAACCACACAAATGCATCAGGAAGCATATAATCTGGTAAAGATTTTGCCATTAACTCACGAAGTTTATTTCCTTCATAGTTCTCCTTTTCGCCGATTAAGTAAGCTACCAAAACCTTTCTTCCTGGTAAATCCTCTCTTAAAACAACAGCAACCTGTTTTATGTCTTTTTGTTGAGCTAAAGCAACTTCGATTTCTCCAAGTTCAACTCTGTAACCTCTAATTTTAATTTGAAGATCTCTTCTTCCTAAAAATTCGATATTCCCATCAGGAAGAATTAAAGCAAGATCGCCAGTTTTGTATATTCTGGTATTCGATTCTGGTATAAACACAAATTTTTCGGCAGTCATTTCTGCCGAATTTAAATAGCCGTTTGCTAAGCAAACACCACTAATGCAAAGTTCGCCAATTTGTCCGCTGGGTAGTTCTTCTAAGTTTTCGTCGAGAATTAAGATCTTAGTATTGTAAATGGCTTTGCCAATGTTTGGCAGATTTGGCCATTCAGAAGGATTTCCAGTAAGCTTAAGCTCAGTTACAACATGTGCTTCAGTAGGCCCATATTGATTATATAATATTAAACCTGGTATTTTTGTGAAAAAGCTAATCACCTGAGGCGTAACTTTTAACTGCTCGCCTGCAGTCATTACCTCTTTTAGCGATGAGGGAAAAATATCATTTGCAATTGCACTTTCTGTAATAGATTGCAAGGCAACAAACGGAAGAAATATTCTGTTTACTTCTTGTTCTTTAATTAAATTTAAAAGCATGTAAGCATCTAATCTTAAATCTTCTGAGATAAGAACTAAATGACCGCCAGTTGTTAAAGTAGCGAAAATCTCTTGAAACGAAACATCGAAACTAAGAGGAGAAAATTGTAAAGTTTTAGTTTTAGGGACGGCTATCGATTTTTCCTTTTGCCATAGCAATAAGTTAACCATTGCCATTTGTCCCATGCAAACACCTTTCGGTATACCAGTGGTACCAGAAGTATGTAAAATATAAATTAGGCTGTCTTTTTCTGTTTTTACATCTAAATTTTCATCCGATAAGTCTTTTGAATAATTTAAGATGTCTTCTATTATTAAAGTTTCGCAGTCTGAATCATCAAATTTTGAAACGTTTTTGCTCGATATTAAAAAGAATTTTGCTTCAGAATTAGCGAGTACAAAATTTGCTCTGTCTTTTGGATAGCTTAAATCTACAGGTACGTAGGCACTCCCAGTTTTAATAATAGCGAGTAAAGAAATGATTGTATTTATTGAACGCTCCGTAGATAATGCTAGCCTATCATTCGGTTTAATGTTTTTCTGAATTAAAAAACGAGCAAGTTGGTTAGCTTTTTTATTTAATTGATCATAAGAAATTGAGATACCATTAAAGCTTACGGCAACCTCGTTACCATACTGCTCAACAGTATTGTAGATTAAGGTATTAAGCATTATGATAATGTCGCTTTCCGATGCGTCTTTTTGGGTTGAAAACATATTTTTAAATATTGCAATAGCTTAAATAATAAAGCTTTATAATAAAAAAATGATGATTACTGTATTTTGCAATTTAATAGCATAATATGACTACTATTAAATTTAACATATTTTATTTAATTTTTTCTCAAAACCATGTCAGATAATGATAGGCTGATTATTGCAGAAGTATAGAAAAAAGTTCGTGCAAGTTGCCCGACTGGATGGCTTGAATTGTTTTTTTTGTTAGTCATGATCGAGAGTTGTCGACTTAAATTCACATCAAAAATTATCAAATAAATGATAGCTTTTGTTTTTTAAAAAATAGGATAATTGTTGCTGTTTATGAAACAACTTAGGTCTATTTGGTAATTAATCGTTTGTTTGGTTGTATTTAAATACATTTCAAATATAATGAAATCGTATGCATATTTTATATAAAATATCAGACTAATTGTAACGATTACATTCACTAAATATTAAAACAAGGAATATTCATATTTCAGTTTTACAATGGTTTAATTATACACAGTTTGGGACTGATTCTAGCAAACTATTAAATGTTTTAGTTTAGATATAAATATATGGTTGCGTAGAAAAGAGAAAGGGGCTTAAATCCATAAGCCCCAATAAACCAAACAAACTATTTATGAAGTTTTAATATAACCATCAAGAAATAAATTTGTTTCAAAAAAAAGAGATTAAAATTAATTAATCCCTTTTTTGATGTTAATTTTAAATCGTCCCGTTGATTTATTTCTAACGAAACAAACCTCTATAAATAATGAGGCTAAAACAATACCTAATACTTGGTATTTTTCAATTTAAAATAGATTAAGTTGTGTAGGTTTGTAAAGTAGTGGGTCGAAGTTATATTCGTTTATTGTATCAGTTTGATGAGCTGTGAAATAGATATCGCTTTCGTTATAACGAGAGGCTACTGTTACAAAAGTTTTATCGGCAACGTCTTTAAATAACTTTTCTACCAAAACAGGGTCATTATTATCTTTTGATAAATGACTGAGTAAAAGATGGCTCATGTAATCTGGCTTATGGTTAAGAAATAACTCTAAAGCTTGCTTGTTCGAAAGATGTCCTTTTCCACTTGTAATCCTTCTTTTTAAGTGATAGGGATATCGTCCGTTTTCCAGCATATCGGTATCATAATTTGCCTCTAAAAATGCTGCATGGCAATTTTTAAATTGCGAGATTAACCTATCGCAAACCGATCCTATATCAGTGAAAATTCCAACTCTTGTATTCTTATATTCAACGGTAAAGCTAAATGGATCTGCCGCATCATGAAATTTCGAAAAAGCGCAGACCTTTAATTGTCCAATGCTAATGGTTTCGAGATGTGTAAATGTGAAAACATTATCTGTATTTAAAACCAGTTTACTGCTTTTTAAAGTGTTTGTGGTAATGTAAACTGGAAGGTTGTATTTTTTTGATAATACAGCTAAACCTCTGATGTGGTCGCTATGTTCGTGCGAAATAAAAATAGCTTTGACTTTCTGAAGACTTAAACCAAGTCTTGCCATCCTTTTTTCTACTTCTTTGCAAGATAAACCAACATCAACTAAAACAGCTTCTTCTTTATTACCAATGTAATAACAATTACCGTTGCTTCCAGAATTTATAGATGTAAAATATAGTGCCATTAAGTTTGCAAGATAGGGCTAATTTGCTGCGATGACAAAAACTTTCCGTAAAGTTTAGTTCGAATCGTGAATAACTAGTTTGCAATCAACCATTATTTTTTGATAATTTTCCATGTCAATTTCCTTATTAATTAATTTTAGAAGCAGATTAATGGCATTTTCACCAACTGATTCAGGATTTTCTTCTATCGATGCAATAGGGGGGGAATCCAAATAGCTGATAAACGAATTGTTTCCAAAACCAACGCATTCAAACTCATTAAATTTTGGGTGATTAATACTTCTCAGGTATTTCACAGCATCAAATAATATAGGCTCTTTAAAAGCAACCAAAGCCGTAGGCATATTGCTTTGATCGGCAAATAAGTTTTTAATGGCTGTTATTGTATTTTCCTTATCAAAATCTGTGTACGCAACTAAAGTGGCATCAAAAGAAACATTATTATCTTTTAAGGCATTAATATAACCATTAAACCGATCGTGTGTAAAGTTGATCATTTTTGGCCCACCTAAATAAGCAATTTTTTTGTGGCCTCTATCTATTAAAAACTTTGTAGCCTGGTAACATCCTTGAAAAGTATTTCCTAAAACTTTATGACAGTTTAAGTTAAAACTTGGGTTACGGGTATAATAAACAACAGGCAAACCAATTTGCTCAAACTGATCGAAGTGAGAAAAATCTTGGGTGTTCTTCGAAATTGCTACAATCAACCCATCAACCCTACTTTTTAAAAGCATATTGGCCAATTGAATTTCTTTCTCTAAATCATCGTGAGATTGCCCAATGATAACGTTGTACCCATGCTGCATAGCAAATTGTTCAACGCCATAAATACTTCGGGTAAAAAAATGGTCTAATAAATTAGGAAGAATAATACCTATAATTCTCGATTTACGTTCTTTTAAATTAATGGCCGATTTATTAGGCGTAAAATGCAAATCGCGAGCCATTTCCTGAACACGTTTCTTCGTATATTCATTAATTGTAGGGTAGTTATTAAGCGCTTTAGATACTGTTGATACTGACATTTTTAGCTTTTCTGCCAAAAATTTTAACGTAACGGGCGTATTATTCATCTTCTTTTCCAATCTCCATTGCATAGATAAGAAAAATTTTGGAAATTATTTCAAACGTTTGAAATAGATATGCAATGAGTATTCGTTGTTTTTAGCCATTTAAGAGTGATTTTATAATCCTCCGTTTTATACATTCGTTATTAATAATCACAACTAACCAAATAACTATGCACAAATCACTACTTCCCACTAGAAAAAAAGTCCGTTAAATTCATCATCATTTGGCTCTACCAATTGATTTAATTTTAGCGCACAAAAAACAGATTTCTTAAAATTCTTTAACAAAAGAAATGCGGTTATAAACTGCAAGGGGCTATTTTTTTGCATTTTTTTTGCTAAGAAATCTCTATGCAGGTATTTATAAAACAGAAAAATAAAACCAAATAAACAATATAATTAATTATGGATAAACTATACATTTTTAAAGAAAAACTTCTCTTTATCTACCAGCTTGATTTAAGAAAGAAAATTCTTTATTCGTTAGCATTTTTTCTTTTTTTTAATTGTTCCGAAATTTTTGCACAAACAACATTAACAGGAACAGTAAGAGATAGTAAAGGAGAAACTATTCCTGGAGTAAGTGTAAGGGTTAAAGGAACCCAAAACGGCACAGCTACTAATGAGGATGGAAAATTTTCCTTAAGTGTTTCTAATGGTAATTTAACAATTGTATTCGCAAGTATCGGATATACAACAAAAGAACTTCAAACGGGAGGTAAAACAACTATAAATACAAGTCTCGAAGAAGATACCCAAGGCTTGGAAGAGGTAATGGTTGTAGGCTATGGCGTTCAGAAAAAATCTACGTTAACAGGCGCTGTTTCTCAAATAAATTCTGAGGAAATTATGAAATCGCCAACACCAAATCCAACAAATAGCTTAATTGGACGTTTGCCTGGATTAATCGCGGTGCAAACAAGCGGTCAGCCAGGGGCTGATGGTGCATCTTTAAAAGTGAGGGGTGTGGCTACTTATGGTAGTAACAATGCGGCAATTGTAGTGGTTGATGGAATAGAGCGACCAAGCTTTTCTGATGTAGATCCGAATGAGATTGAAACCATTACAGTTTTAAAAGATGCGGCTTCAACCGCCATTTATGGTATTAGAGGTGCAAATGGTATTATTGTTATTACCACCAAAGTGGGTAAAATCGGTAAGCCAAAGGTTACTTATACAGGCAACTTGGCCCAACAAACTTATACTGGTTTAGCTGTTGGATCTGGAGCCTATGATAGTGCGGTTATGCTAAACCAATCGTATACAAATGATGGGAAGGCACCGTTTTTTACAAGTGATGATTTACAAAAGTTTGCTGATGGTTCTGATCCACTTGGGCATCCTGACGTGAGGTGGTTCGATTATTTAACCAAAAAATATTATACCCAAACTCAACATAATATTAATATAAACGGAGGAACAAAAATTGCCAAATACTTCGTATCAGCAGGCTATTCTTTTCAAGATGGTATATTTAAGAAATTTGAATCGCCTTATGGCATCAATACGGTTCCTAATTACAATCGTTATAATTTCAGATCAAATTTAGATTTTAATTTAAATAAAGATTTAACTGTTGGTTTAAAATTAGGCGGTCGATTTGCAGATCGTTATCAGCCAGCTGGTCTTCTATCCTCGTCTGCTTTTTCTTACGATACGATTGAGGGGATGATTTCTCGTATTTTACAGGTCCCAGCTTATGCTTATCCTGTAACATTGCCCGATGGCCGAATTACGGCAAATCCAAATATTGGAACCAACATTTGGAATCCTTACGCGATACTAACCCGTTTTGGTACCCGTAACGATAATATAAATACGATTGAAAGTACTTTTAATATTGATTATAAGTTGGGTTTTATTACCAAAGGTTTGTCATTCAAAACTAACTTTGGTTACGATTCTTACTATAACAACGTTGAGCGAAGAAATGCAAACTGGGCAGCTTATGTTTATAATGCAGCAACAGGAACTTCAACTTTATCAACCGATACGAGGAATCGTGATGAGCCTCTTGGTGCTGTTCAAGGTGGGGGGGTAACTTCGGGAAGTACCAACATGAACCTGCAAACAGGTTTTTATTATGATAGACATTTCGGTAAACACAGCGTAACTGGCTTATTATTAGGAACTCGACAACTAGTACGAACTACTGGAGAAACGGCTTTTACCGCACCGCCAAGAGCAGTTCAAGGTTTAGCTTCTCGTGTTGCCTATAATTATGAGGAACGATATTTTGCTGAGTTTAACGCAGGTTATAACGGCTCAGAAAATTTTCCAAAAGGTTTAAGGTATGGTTTTTTCCCAGCGGCTTCTGCAGCATGGGCACTCACCAATGAACCATTCTGGAAGAAAAACGACATTTTAAATTACTTTAAAATTAAAGGTAGTTATGGTTTAGTAGGTAACGATAAGATATCAGATTTACGTTTTCTCTATTTAACAAGTTATTCTGCAAATACTCAGGCACCCTTTGGTAATCCTTTATCGATAAGTAATTTTCCAACACTTTTTATCGGAGACACAAACTTGGGAAATAACGCGGTAACCTGGGAAACAGGAACAAAGCGAAATTTAGGAATAGAAAGTATCTTCTTTAAAAATTCCTTAAAACTGAATGTGGATATATTTGATGAAACTCGTCGTGATATCCTAACCAATTCATTAAGTGGTTCTGCGTTATTTGGTCACTCTTACCCTAAGTTAAATAAAGGTATTGTGTACAACAAAGGGTATGAGGTTGAGATGGATTACCAAAAACAGTTTGGACAATTAACCGTTGGATTAAATGCTCAAATCAGTTTTGCTAAAAATAAAATTCTTGAAAACGACGAGCCAGATGGAATGCCTGAAGCATCGGTAAGAAAAGGAACACGCGTTGGACAGTTTTTCGGTTACGTTACAGATGGTTTTTATCAATCTGCCGCAGATATCGCTGCATCACCAAAACAGCAAGGTTTTAGTCCGATTCCAGGCGATTTGAAAATGAAAGATTTGGATGGAGACGGACAAATTACTACGCTCGATCAAAAAGCTATAGGCTATAGCAATACACCAGAGTATGTTTACAGCTTTAGCCCAAGATTAAGTTATAAAGGATTTTCATTTTCCATTTTATTTCAAGGCGTAGCGAATGTTAGCTCAAATGTAATTTTAAATGAGCAAAATAACGGACAGCAAATGTATCCGTTTATGCTTGATGCCTGGACCCCAGCAACAGCTGCTACTGCCACGTGGCCAGCACTGCACGCTCGAGGTACAGCATCGTTAAATTATGCTCTAAATGATTTTACGTTACAAAATTCTGCATACTTAAAAATTAGAAACGCCGAATTATCATGGACTCTACCAAAAAGATGGGCTGAGGCTATTAAAATAGCAAATGCAAGGATTTACTTACAAGGACAAAATCTTTACACCTGGACAAAATACAAGTTCTATATAGATCCCGAAAATGTGAATACGATAAATACAGCTTTCCCACTACAAGCGCTTTATCCAACCTCTAAAATTTACAACTTAGGTTTAAATCTTACTTTTTAAGAACATGAAAAACTATTTAAAATATACAATCATCTTTACTTTAATACTTTCTAGTGTTTCTTGTAAAAAGGACTTTTTAGAAAGGACACCTGGAGTAGCATTAAATGAAGAACAGATATTTGCAGATCCCGCACAAGCGGCTAAATTTGCCGATAATGCATATAATTATGTAATTAATAAATACGTGCGATTTAATGATCATCGTGGTTGCACGTCTCAGGCTTCTGATGAAGCTGTTTCAGGTAACTCTGAAGGTTCAATTACATCTTTAAACAGAGGTTTATATCACGAACATTCTACTGGTCCATCTCTAAATGATATTGGGGCCATATGGAATTTGATGTATGCTGGTATAGCAATTGAAACGAAAATGCTGGCAAAACTATCAAGTGTTCCTCCAGCACCACCAGCAACAGTTTCAATTTTCGATCCAGTAAGGGTAGAGGGCGAAATGAGATTTTTGAGAGCCCTTTCTTATTTTGAATTGACAAAAAGATTTGGCGGAGTACCGATAGTAGATAAGGTTTACGAAGTAAATGATGAACTTAATTTGCCAAGAAGTTCTTTTGATGAAGTTACGAAATACCTTCTAGCAGATTTAGAGATAGCGGTTGCTAAACTAGGTAACGATGCAGATTACACTGCTTCGATGTATGGCCGACCAACAAAAGGTGCTGCTCAGGCCCTAAAAGCAAGAGTTCTCTTATATGCTGCCAGCCCGCTTAATAATGCTACTGGAGATAAAGCAAAATGGAAAGCGGCAGCAGATGCAGCTGCTGTTTTAATGGATGGAAGATATTCGCTGCAATCTTCTTACGAAGACTTGTTAAACGTTCCTTCATCTCCTGAGTACATTATGATAAGAATTAAAGGAAATACACCATTAGCAGGTGAAATGATGCAGGATTTCTCTATGTCGCCAGGTTCTGGTGGTGCACAAGGACAAATGAATCCTACTCAAAACCATGTAGATATGTATGAAATGGCAAACGGAAAAGCGATAACAGATCCAACATCTGGTTACAATCCTCAACAGCCATATCTAAACAGAGAACCACGTTTTTATGCAAATATAATATACAACGACAGACCGTGGCAGGGCCGTAGAATTCAAATGTGGTCTACTCCAGCAGGAGCATTAGATTATAATACAACCATAACTTACACTGCAACCAGATATTACTGTAAAAAATACTGGCCAGAAGTTTACCGAACTGTGGGGGGTAGCACAACATTGTTAAATTATATCTATTTCAGATATGGTGAAATTATGTTGAATTATGCTGAAGCTCAAAATGAAGCAGTTGGACCAGATGCCTCTGTTTACGATCAGCTAATATTAATAAGAAAAAGAGCAGGAATAGATCCTGGTGCAGATAATCTTTACGGATTAAAAGCCAACATGACTCAGGATGAAATGCGCACCGTACTTAGACACGAAAGAGCAATTGAACTTGCTTTTGAAGATCATCGCTGGTACGATATAATGCGTTGGAAAAATGGAACCCAAACCATTGCTGTGCCTATGAAAGGCATGGAAGTAATCAGAAACACCAATGGTTCATTTACTTATACACCATTTGTTTTAGCTGCTGGTTTTCAAAAGTCGTGGACAGAGAAACAGAATTTATACCCAATTCCCCGTACAGAAATTTACAAAAGTAAAGGCGTATTAATCCAAAACCCAGGGTGGGAATAGTTATCTATTAGTGTTATTTTAAAAAGATTATTAATAATGAATTTAGCAAAAATAAGATATATAGCGTGCTTACTGTTTTTCCTTGTAGGTACAATCAATGTATATGCACAAAATCCAGATGCCGACATAACTGTTAAAGGTAAAGTTGTCGATCAGGATAAAAAACCACTTCCTGGTGTTGTGGTGACAATTCAAGAAGATAAAAGGAATAAATCGGTAACTACTGGCGCCGATGGTTCATTTACTATAGATGCAAGTACCAGCGATGTTTTGGTATTTAAATTTATCGGTTATAAAATGATTATAAAGCCAGCTACCGAAGTAAACAAAGATCAGGTTGTTTTATCTAAAGCTTTGGTTGACGCTGGTGATGATGATAACGTTTACATTCCATTCGGAGTAAGAAAAAGAAGAGAAATTACAGCATCAATTAGTACAGTTTCTGCTGATGCACTTCCTCAAATTCCATCTTCATCGTTAACCAATGTTTTTGCAGGTAGAATGCCTGGTTTAGCAATTTACCCAAGTGGTTCTCAACAACCAGGTTATGATGTTGCGAGTTTCTTAATCCGCGGGCGATCATCATATAATAGCAATCAAGACCCATTAATTTTAGTAGATGGTATTGAAAGAGATTTCAGATCAATGGATTTGGGCGAAATTGAAAGTATTAGTGTTTTAAAAGATGCTGCAACATTAGCTTGGTATGGTATGTATGCGGCAAACGGTGTAATTTATGTTAAAACGAAAAGAGGAAGTGCAACTTCTACTAAGGTATCTTTTGATGCTCAAGTAGGCTTACAAGCTCCTTTACAGGTAACTAAACCATTAGATTCGTACACCTATGCTAATTTATATAACGAAGCTTCGATAAATAGTGGTGGTACATCTTTTTACGATGGTACAGCTTTACAAGCCTACCAAAGCGGAAGTGATCCATACAAATATCCCAACAATAACTTTGTACGTGATTTTACAAAAACTGTAGCTCCAACCCAACGTTATGTAGCATCAGTTTCTGGAGGAAATGCGTTCATTAAGTACTATGCTTTATTAAGTGCCTTTAATCAAGGCGGATTTTATAAGGGCGGAAACAATGAAACTTACGATGCAAATACAGATTTCTCACGTTATAATTTAAGAACAAATATTGATCTGCATGTAAATAAAAATTTAGATGTAGCTTTAGATATTGGCGGTCGGATTAGTACATTAAATTTCCCTGCTGCAGGTACTGGAAACTTTCTAAGTGCTGTTTATTCTACACCTCCAAATGCGTTTCCAGTTCTTAACGCAAATGGCTCTTATGGTGGTACATCGATTTTTACATCAAGCAATCCGCTGGCAATGTTAGAGTCGGCAGGTGCAAGTACAGATTTAACCCGTAATATGATTGCGACCATTAGTGCCAGGCAGAAGATGGATGGCGTATTGAAAGGTTTAGCCGCAGAAGTGTACTACGCTTATGATATTGCTGGTTTATACCGTTCGGGTTTTACGCAATCTTATGCAACGCAAGAACTTTTACCAACAAATGTGTATCAAACTTACGGAACGGCACAAAATGTAGATTATTTACCTAATGCTTTCTCTGGTAATTTAAGGAAAAGTGAATTTTGGGCAGGCTTAGATTACGACAGAACTTTTGGTCAACATGGCATTAAGTTTTCTACGAGAGTATCTAGACAAAACTATTCGCAATTTGGCTTCTTGGATATTAGACGTGAAGGCTGGTCAAACCGTTTATCGTATAATTTTAAAGAGCGTTATTTTGTAGATGTAATTGGATCTTTTTCTGGATCTGAAAACTTTGCTCCAGGAAATAGATATGGCTTTTTTCCAGCAATATCTGGAGGATGGATCATTTCTGACGAAAGTTTTATGAAAGGAAGTGCTTCAGTTCTTGACTTCTTAAAACTAAGGGCATCTTATGGTTTGGTTGGTAACGATGCCCTTGGTTCTGCCAGAAGATTTGCATTCAATAATTTCTACAGCAGAAGCGCAACTGGTTATACTTTTGGAACAGGCTTTACTGGTGTAGGTGGTACGGCACAGCTGGCTGCGGCAAATCCTTTCTTAACCTGGGAAAAAGCATATAAAACCAGTATTGGTTTCGATGCCAAATTGTTAAAACAATCTTTATCAATTAGTGCCGATTATTTTTATGAAGATAGAAAAAATCTAGCAACTGCTTCTCAGTTACCAAGTTTATTAGGGCAAACCTTAACCTATGTAAATGAAGGAGAAGCGTCGTATAGAGGCTTTGAAACGGGGATAAATTATGGTAAAAAATTAGGTGATTTTAATCTTAATGTGTTTGGTAATTTTACTTACAATACCAGTAAAATTTTAGCGGTTAACGAAGCCGCAAATTTACCTGAATATCAAAAAGCTTTGGGTCATCCAATCTCCAGTGTAATTGCGCCTTCTGCTACCGCATCAACAAATCCTGGATACATTAGTACCATGTTAATATCAAAGGGGCTTTTTCAAAGTCAGGCAGAAATTGATGCTGCACCGAAACAACTTTTATCAAGAGATGTAAAGCCAGGCGATATCAGATATGTTGATCAGAATGGTGATGGAATTATTAACGACTTGGATAGAGTTAGAACCGATTTCAATTTTGTACCTAAAGCATACTTTGGTTTTGGAGCTTCACTCGCATTTAAGAATTTAGATATGAACTTCTTGTTTCAGGGAACAAGTGGCCGTTCTATTTACATTCAGCAGCTTGTAAATGCTGGAACTACCAATAACGGTTTCTTAAATCAGTTTAGTGTGGATAGATGGACACCAACAACTACGGATGCACAATTTCCTAGATTACTTTTATCTGATCGTGGAAACAACACAGCCAACTCAGATTTTTGGATCCGTTCAGGCGATTACATTCGATTGAAAAATGTAGAGTTGGGCTACAGTCTTTCTGCTTCAACCCTTAAAAAATTAAAAATAAGCCAGCTTAGGTTTTTTGTTAGTGGATTAAACCTACTTACCTTCGATAAACTTAATGGTTTACCAGTCGACCCAGAATTGCCAGAATCGGGTTATGCATCAAGCATTGGTGGTATCAATAGTGCCTCTTATCCATATATGAAAATTTATTCTTTCGGTATGAATCTGAAATTTTAATTGAGCAGAAAATGAAAAAAAATATATTCTATATCGTTTTATTTACAACAGCAATTTATTTCGCTGGATGTAAAAAATCAGAGTTCTTGCAAGATGGTTCTTTTAGTGGAACAAATGATATCACAGAAGCACAACTTTGGGCTAATCCTGATTATGCAAGAAACTTCTTAAATAATGTTTATTCGGTTTTAACCGATAGATATAACTTAACCGATGGTGCAATTTTAGCCTCGGGGAGTGATGAAGCTGTTAACTCAAACTTAAACTCCACAATTAATACCTATAATAACGGAACATGGAGTCCTGTAAGAACTTTTGATGATGTTTATTCTGATATGTATGTAGGCATCCGTAAGGCGAACATGTTCTTAGAGAAAGTTGATGGAAGTGCAATTATCCCAATTGATGAGTTGTTACCAGCAAACGTACCAGTAAATCAAACCTATGAAGCTCAAGTTGCCCGTTTAAAAGGGCAGGCATTATTCTTGAGAGCTTTTTTTGAGTTTGAATTGCTAAAACGCTATGGCTCTTTTCCAATTGTTACACGTACGCTGGCTGTAGATGATAACTTGGATTTACCAAGAAATACATTTGATCAGTGTGTAAAGCAAATATCAGATGATTGTGAAGAGGCAATTTCAAGACTACCTTTATCGCCAACAGAATGGAGAACAACAGATAGAGGACGAGCAACACAAACTGCAGCAATGGCTTTAAAAGCAAGATTATTGTTGTACGCTGCTAGTCCACAATACAATCCATCAAATGATTTAACAAAATGGCAATTAGCGGCTGATGCTGCTAAAAGAGTTATGGATACCGGTAAACACAGCATTTACACATCTTATCCAAATATTTGGCTTTGGAACGTGGGGGCATTTAATGCAGAAACCATTTTTGCAACAAGTACATTGAATACCGTTACAATTGAAACTAACAATGCGCCAATTAGTTACGACGCAGCAAACGGCAGAACAAACCCAACACAAGATTTGGTTGATGCATTTGAAATGCGAACTGGCAGAGCGATTACGGATGCTGCTTCAGGATATGTAGCTAGTGCTCCTTACACCAATCGCGATCCTCGCTTAAATTTTGCGATTATGTACAATGGCTCTACATTTAAAGGTAAAACAGTTGACACTTACGTTGGTGGTAAAGATGGACTGAATTTAAATGTAAATGCAACAAAAACTGGTTATTATATGCGTAAATACTTGAGTGAAAGCGCATCTTGGGCAGGCACTACAACTAATATTCGTCGTCCTTGGATATTTTTTAGATATGCAGAGATATTGCTAAATTATGCCGAAGCTTTAAACGAGGCACAAGGTGTTGGCGCAATGCCACAAGTACTTTCTTCAATTAATTTAATTCGTGCCCGTAGTGGTGTAGCTATGCCTGCATTGCAAACAACTAATCCAGCAGGAAACGGTTATGTAGCACCTACTCAGGTTGAGCTACGTAAGCGTATACGTAACGAGCGTAGAGTAGAGTTATGTTTTGAAGAACACCGCTTTTTTGATGTTAGAAGATGGAAGGAAGGAGAATCGACTTTCAATAAAGCTGTAAGCGGAATGCGTATTATTCAAACTGGTACAAATACCTTTACCTACACACCTTTTGTTGTAGAAAACAGAGTGTTTACTGCAAAAAACTATTTATATCCAATTGCTCAAAATGAATTAAATAGGGCGCCTGCTTTAGGTCAAAATGCTGGTTATTAATTGTTAAATTAAATTTAGGTTAATTTTAGTGGGCGGTGGCAATACCGTCCACTAATTAATTATTAGTTTTACGTTATTAATCATTTTTTAAAACAATACGTTATGCTTAAATCTATTTCTAGAGTTTTTGTAATTTGCCTCTCACTGTTTTCTTCAATTTGTTTTGCTCAGGTTAGCTCTATTCAAAATATTCAGGCCCGTAAAATTCAAAGCCTTAATGGTAAATGGAATTATATTGTAGATCCGTATGAAAATGGATTTTACGATTACAGACACGAACCATTTGACCAATCGAAAACTGGTACGGGAGGTTTTTTTGATGATAAAGAACAGGTAAATAAAAGTGAATTAATAGAATACAATTTTGATGGTTCGCCTCAAATGAATGTTCCTGGCGACTGGAACTCTCAATCAGAAAAACTCGAACTTTATGAAGGCACTGTATGGTTAAGACGAAAATTTAATGCACAGCCAGAAAAAGGCAAGCGTTATTTTGTTTATTTCGGTGCTGTTAACTATGAAGCTCATGTTTACCTGAATGGCAAAAAATTAGGTATCCATAAAGGGGGATTTACACCATTTCAATTTGAAGTAACAGGGAAATTAAAATCTGGAAATAACTCATTGGTTGTTAAGGCCGATAATACAAGGAAACCTGATGAAATACCAACTGTTAATACCGATTGGTGGAACTATGGAGGCATAACCCGCGATGTTTATTTAGCAGAATTACCCGAGCATTTTATTGCTGATTACAAAATGCAGCTTGAAAAGGGCAGTAACAATTCAATTAGCTTCTCTTTAAAACTTGCTGATGCTTTTGCCGGTCAGGAAGTTTCGGTTTCTATTCCCGAATTAAATCTTAAAAAAGATTATAAAACAGATAGCGAAGGTAAAATAAGTGAGGTTTTTATTTGGAATAACCTTAGCCTTTGGTCGCCAGAAAACCCTAAGCTTTATACAGTAAATATTAAATCTGCAAATGAAAATATTGAAGATAAAATTGGTTTCAGAACTATTGAAGTAAAGGGCGATAGTATTTTACTAAATGGAAAATCGGTTTTCTTTCGCGGAATTTCTATGCATGATGAGAATCCGCTTTTGCAGGGACGTTTACGTTCGCAAGGCGATATGCGTATGATGTTGCAATGGGCTAAAGATTTGAACTGTAATTACGTTCGTTTGGCTCATTATCCTCATAACGAAGAAATGATTCGCCTGGCCGATGAAATGGGTTTACTGGTTTGGGCTGAAGTTCCTGTTTACTGGACCATCAGCTGGGAAAATCCAGTTACATATGCAAATGCAAAACAACAGTTAACCGATTTAATTTCTCGTGATAAAAACAGAGCCAGTGTTGTAGTTTGGTCAATTGGTAACGAAACACCATTAAGCGCACCTAGACTTAGTTTTATGAGTAATCTGGCAGAAACTGCACGATCTTTAGATGATACAAGACTTGTTGCTGCGGCATTAGAAGTTCACCGTGAAGGAAATACCATGATTCTGAATGATCCACTTGGTGAAAAGATAGATTTGGTAAGCTTTAACGAATACGCTGGCTGGTATTTTGGCGGTGTACCAAGCGAAATTACCAAATATGATTTTAATATTAAATACAATAAGCCAGTAGTAATTACAGAGTTTGGGGGCGATGCATTAGGCGGTTTTCATGCTGATGAAAACACACGATGGAGTGAAGAATATCAGGAAGCGTTATATAAAAACCAGCTGACTATGTTAAGCAAAATATCGTCACTTCGTGGTATCATTCCATGGATTTTAGCTGATTTCCGCTCTCCGAGAAGACAACATCCAGTTTACCAAAATTTTTGGAACCGTAAAGGGGTTATGACCGAAACAGGCAAAAAGAAGAAAGCCTATTTTGTGCTTAAAAACTTTTACAATCAAATGCAAGAAAAATATAAATAAGGCTTTCCAAATTTCAAGATAAATAAATATGAAAAAATATCTTCCGTTTGCACTTCTTTTAGCATTTCCCTTTACAGATGCTTTAGCGCAGGATAAAAAAATTGAAAAGAAAATCGATTCAGTTTTAAAACTGATGACTTTGGATGAAAAAATTGGTCAGCTAAATCAATATACTGGAGGCGATGCAACTGGTCCAATTACCAACAATCCAAATAAGTTAAAGGATATAAAAGAAGGTAAACTTGGCTCCCTGTTAAATGTAAAAGGAGCTGCCGAAACCAGAAAGGTACAAGAAGCTGCAATGCAATCGCGGATGAAAATTCCTTTGCTTTTTGGTTTAGATGTAATTCATGGTTACCGAGTTACTTTTCCTATTCCTTTAGCAGAAGCTGCAAGCTGGGATTTGGCTGAAATGGAAAATGCAGCACGGGTTGCCGCAAGAGAAACAGCTGCATCTGGTGTACATTGGACATTTGCACCGATGGTGGATATTGCCCGCGATCCGCGATGGGGCAGGGTAATGGAAGGCGCAGGAGAAGATACTTACTTAGGTTCGCAAATAGCAAAAGCCCGCGTTCATGGTTTTCAGGGAAAGGGTTTAGGAAACCTTGATGCCATTATGGCTTGCGCAAAACACTTTGCCGCTTATGGTGCTGCAATTGCAGGGAGAGATTATAACGCCGTAGATATGAGCGAACATACTTTGTGGGAAACTTATTTACCTCCTTTTAAAGCTGCGCTCGATGCTGGTGCGGCAACTTTTATGAATTCTTTTAATACTTTAAATGGTATACCAGCTACAGGAAATACTTACCTACAACGCGATATTTTAAAAGGTAAATGGAAGTATACAGGTTTTGTGGTGAGTGATTGGGGTTCGATAGGGGAAATGATTAATCACGGTTACGCAAAAAATAAATCTGAAGCAGCAGAATTAGCCATAAAAGCAGGTAGTGACATGGACATGGAAAGTAGAAGCTATTTACCATCTCTTGCTAAACTGGTTCAGGATAAAAAAGTATCTGTTGCATTGATAGACGATGCTGTTAGAAGAATTTTACGTAAGAAATTCGAATTGGGGCTGTTTGATGATCCTTATCGTTTCAGTAATGTAGAACGTGAAAAAAAGGAATTAAACTCAGCTGAAAATAGAGCCGCATCATTAAAAATGGCAGAGAAAAGTATAGTACTGTTAAAAAACGAAAAACAAACATTACCTCTTTCTAAAGATTTAAAAAAGATAGCCGTTATCGGACCATTAGCAAAATCAGAGAAAGATATGCAGGGCTTTTGGTCTATAGCATGGGAAAACGATAAGCTGGTTTCTTTGTACGAAGGGTTAAAAAATAAAGTAGGAGATAAAACAGAACTTTTATACGCCAAAGGCTGTGGAATTTCTGATAGTTCAAAAACAGGTTTTGCAGAGGCCGTAGAGGTAGCTAAACAAGCTGATGTGGTAATTATTGCTGCAGGCGAAACTTTGGATATGAGTGGTGAAGCAAAAAGCAAAACTAATATTCATATTCCTGGTGTTCAGGAAGATTTAATAAAAGCCATCCAAGCTACAGGTAAGCCAGTTGTGGTGTTGCTTATGGCGGGTCGTCCGTTAATTTTTAACTGGACAGCCGATAACGTTCCAGCGATAATGTATACCTGGTGGTTAGGTAGCGAAGCTGGTAATGCAATGGCAAATGTTTTGTTTGGCGATTATAATCCCGCAGGAAAACTTCCAATGACTTTCCCTCGTAGCGAAGGTCAAATTCCACTTTATTACAATTATTTAAGTACAGGTCGTCCTTCAAATAGCGATAAAGATAGAAACTATAAATCAGCATACCTGGACTCGCCAAATAGTCCTCGATTTGCATTTGGCCATGGTTTAAGTTATACAACTTTCGATTATAGCGCATTATCGCTTAGCAAAACTCAACTTACAATGAACGATAAAATTAACGTGAGTTTCACTTTAAAAAATACAGGTAAATATGATGGCGAAGAAGTTGTTCAATTGTATTTGCAAGATAAGTTTGCATCAGTAGTTAGACCAGTAAAAGAACTTAAAGATTTTCAAAAAGTTAGTTTAAAGGCTGGAGAAGCTAAAAACATAAGTTTTACTATTGATAAAGAAAAACTATCCTTTTACAACCAACAATTAAAGTGGGGTGCAGAAGCAGGCGATTTCAAACTAATGATTGGTACCGCATCAGATAAAATTAAACTAGAAAAAGATTTCACATTAACGAACTAAAACATCGGTTAATAAAATAATCAGCATTTAAATCATCCATGTTAAAAAGCTTAAAACTGAAAAAGAATACACTTTTATTGTTCGCAATATTAAGTTTTGCCTTAAATTCTTTTTCGCAAAATCCAGGTAGGCAGCTCATCAGCTTAAACGATGGCTGGGCATTTCAAAAAGAAAACGGTCAATCAATAAACGTTAATATTCCGCATACATGGAATGATAAAGATGTTTTAGACGATGCACCAGGTTATTATCGTGGATTAGGTATTTATAAACGAAAACTTAAATTAGATCAATCATCAAAAGGAAAAGAAATTTTTCTTGTTTTTAATGGTGTTGCTCAAGAGGCTGAAATTTTAATTAACGGTAAAAGTGCGGGTAAGCATATTGGGAGTTATACAAGATTTACAGTTTCCATTACGAAGTTTTTAAATTTTACGGATGATGTAATTGAAGTTAGAGCAAACAATCGTTTTAACGAAAATATTCCACCTTTAACTGCAGATTTTACCTTTTTTGGTGGTTTATATCGTAATGTAAATTTGTTAATTACCGAACCTGTTCATTTTACACAAAATGATAGTGGAAGTTCGGGTGTATATATTACTACACCACAGGTATCAGCTAATTTAGCAAGCATTCAGGTTAAAAGTTTAATTGATAATTCGTCATCAACGACTAAAAAGATTCAAATTAATAATCGTTTAGTAAATGCAGACGGTAAGGAAATTGCTTCACAAAATTCACTTGTTAGCATTGCTTCTGGAGAAAATAAAATAATAGTTCAGGATTTTAAAACTGTTAAACAACCCAAACTTTGGTCGCCAGAAAATCCTTATTTGTATCGAATTATTACAAAAATAAGTGATGCTGGTTCAAAAGTTGTATTAGATCAGATTTCAAATCCATTAGGATTTAGATGGTTTAAGTTTGATGCAGAGAAAGGTTTTTTTCTGAATGATAAACCATTGAAAATCATTGGTGTGAGTCGCCATCAGGATTATGAAGGTTTAGGTAATGCTGTTCCAGATGCACTACAAACTAAAGATGTGGAATTGCTTAAACAAATGGGCGGTAACTTTTTAAGAATAGCACACTACCCGCAAGATCCGCTAATATTGGAGGCCTGCGATCGGTTAGGCATTCTGGCATCTGTAGAAGTGCCCTTGGTTAATACCATTACCGAATCTGAAGCCTTTACAACCAACAGCCTGAATATGCAAACTGAAATGATTAAACAAAATTTTAATCATCCAAGCGTGGTAATTTGGGCTTACATGAACGAAATTTTATTACGCCCAAAGTTTGCAAATGATAAGCCTCGCCAGGAAATCTATTTCAATCATATCCGCGAATTGGCTCAAAAATTAGAAAACTTAACCAGAAAACTTGATCCATCAAGATATACAATGTTGGTTAACCACGGGGCTTTTGATAATTACAATAGAGTTGGATTAACGAAGATACCAATGATTGTTGGATGGAATTTATATTCAGGTTGGTACTCTGGAATACCAGCTGATTTCGGAAAATTTTTAGATCGCCATCATAAAGAATTACCTGATAAACCATTTTTAGTTACAGAATACGGTGCTGATGCTGATCCAAGAATTCGTTCTTTTCAACCAGTTCGATTTGATAAAAGCGTAGAATATGCTACTAAATTTCATCAAACGTATTTAAACGCAATGCTAGAGCGGCCATTTGTAAGTGGAGGAATGGCTTGGAATTTAGCCGATTTTAATTCTGAAACCCGCGAGGAAACCATGCCACATATTAATAATAAGGGTTTGTTAACCATTGGTCGCCAACCGAAAGATACTTATTTCCTTTATCAGGCTTATCTTTCTGATAAACCTTATTTAAAAATCACTTCTGCGCAATGGAAAACCAGAGCAGGCATAGCCGACTCTTTAAAGTTAACCAGCACACAACCTCTACAAGTGGCTACAAACCAAAAAAGTGCAGAGCTGTTTTTGAATGGTAAAAGCCTTGGAGTTAAAGAAGCAACCGATCATATTTGCGAATGGCAGGTTCCTTTTATTGATGGTATGAATCAGATTAAAGTTGTTTCGGGATTTAATACCGATGAAGCTGATATTGATTTCCAGCTGCAACCTTATAAATTTTCTGATAAAATCCCTTTTGAGAATATTAACATCCTTTTAGGTTCAAAACGCTTTTATATTGATGAGAAAAATCAGCAATTATGGTTACCAGATCAACCTTACAAAACAGGTAGTTGGGGTTGGATAGGCGGAGAAGCGTACAAAGGAACCAATAATAGGATTTTATATGGAAGCGATAAAAATATTCTTCAAACAGATAATGATCCGGTATATCAAACCCAACAAGTAGGAATTAAGCAGTTTAAATTAGATGTGCCAGATGGAGAGTACGAACTGGTTCTGCATTTCGCTGAATTAGTAGGTGGTGAAACCAAGGAGGCTTTAGCTTATAATTTAGATAATAACCATAAAAAAGAGATAGAAGAACAACGCATTTTCAATGTCACAATTAACAATGTTCTTTTTCTCGAGCAACTAAATCTGGCCAAAGATTTCGGATATACAAAAGCAGTAGAGAAAAAAACAAGGTTAACCATTCAAAACGGAAAAGGTATTTCAGTCGAATTTAATGAAATTATAGGAAAACCTGTTTTAAACGCGATACAGTTAAGAAAGATATATTAATTCTCAAACATGAAAAATTTACCTGTACGTATTTTATCAGTTGATGTATTAAGAGCGATAACAATGTTCTTAATGATCTTTGTTAACGACGTGGCAGGCGTACGAAATATTCCAGAATGGATAGAACATACTAAAGCAGAAGTTGACGGTATGGGCTTTTCAGATCTCATCTTTCCAGCATTTTTGTTTATTGTTGGTTTATCATTACCATTTGCAATAAAAGGCAGAATAGATAAAGGAAAGCCGTTTTCTTCAATCGCCATGTATATTCTGTTAAGGTCTACAGCGCTTATAGTAATGGGATTTTTTCAAGTTAATCTAGAAAACTATAATAACGAAGCTGCACTTTTACCTTATTCAATTTATACAATTCTGATTACCATTTCTTTTTTTATGATATGGTTAGATTATCCTCAAAGTTTTTCAAAAGTTAAAAAGTTGGCGTTTATTATTACTGGTGTTTTGCTTTTAGCAATTCTCGCATTAATATATCGAGGGGGGAATGCAGCACATGTTGAAGGATTAAAACCACATTGGTGGGGTATTTTAGGTATAATTGGATGGGCTTATTTGGTATCTGCATTTGTTTTTCTACTTAGTAAAGGAAATTTAATGGCTTTAATCTTGGCATTCTTCGTGTTTGCAGGAATAAATATCAGTGTTCACATGAATTTATTAAATCTTCGCTTATGGATAATTGGAGATGCCTCATCAATTACCTTAATGGTAGGTGGGATTATTATTTCCTTACTATATACTCGGTTTGTTAATAATAAGGATTATAGGGATTTTTGGATACAGCTTGCATTAATAGGTTTAATTTCAATTGCTTTTGGCATGTTTATCCGCCCTTATGCTGGTGGAATTTCAAAAATATATGCAACTCCTGCATGGGTGTTTATTTGCATGGGCATAACCATTCTGGTTTTTAAATTGCTAATTTTTCTGGTTGACATTAAAGGAAAAAATAATTGGTTTAATGTGATCAAGCCTGCAGGTACAAGCACCTTAACTTGTTACCTAATCCCTTACTTACTTTACTCCGTTTTCACGCTGATACATTTTCATTTTCCTAAATTTTTAAGTAATGGGTTTGGTGGTATAATAAGGTCTTTTTTTATAGCTTTTTTGGTAATTGGTATTGTTTCTTATTTAGAAAAAAAGCGACTGCGTTTAAAGGTTTAATTCTAAAATATGTTTAAAAAAATAAAATATTTATTTTTAATAAGCTTTCTGTTTATCAGTTATTTATCGTTGGCACAGCAAAGTATACGTTTAAATAATAACTGGGAATTTATTAAGCAAGATTTGGGTGGCATTTGGGAGTCTGTTCGCCCAGTAGGTTTGGGTAACCCCGAATCTGTTCCATTGTGGCAAAACGTTACTTTACCGCATTCCGTTAATGCAGAAGATGCGGTAGATCCCGATGTTAATTATTATCAAGGGCCAGCTTGGTATCGAACACAGTTGGCTGTCGAAAATCCTTATCAAAAAGGTAGAACAATTCTACATTTTGAAGGTGCAGGACAAAAAACCGAGGTTTATATTTATACAACAAAAGTAGGAGCGCATGTTGGTGGTTACGATGAGTGGACAGTTGATATTACAGATGCTGTTGAAGCTTTCAAGAAAAGTGATGTTTATAAAAAACAGTTCAAAGGTAAAGTTCCAATTTCGGTAAGAACCGATAATTCGAGGGATTTAGAAATGATTCCTTCTAATTTATCAGATTTCAATGTTTATGGCGGTATTTATCGTTACCTCAATTTAGTTTATTTACCAGCGCTTTCTATAGATAAAATGTTTGCAAAAGCTGAGGTAGATTCTCTCGGTAAATTGGGTAAGCTCAACGTAAAAGCCAGGTTTTATAATCCAAATCATTACGGAGGAGGTAGTTATCGATTAAAACTGATTGATCCGAGTGGAAAAATTGTTAATGAAACATATAAGAAATTCGAAATAAGTGAAGATTTACAGTTATTAAACATAGAAGTTAAAAAACCAATACTTTGGTCACCAGATAAGCCCGCACTATACACAGTACAATATGAAATCATCTCCTCAGAAAGTAATTATAAAGGCGAAGAAAAAATCGGTTTCAGAAATATAAATTTTGTTGAAAAAGGGCCTTTTAAGCTAAACGGAAAGCGGTTGTTGCTTCGTGGTACGCACCGCCACGAAGACCAGGCGGGTTTAGCTGCTGCAATGACAGAAGACCTTATCCGAAAGGAAATGGTAATGATGAAAGAAATGGGGGTAAATTTTATTCGCTTGGGCCATTATCAGCAATCGCGTATCGTTTTAAATCTTTGTGATAGTTTGGGTATTCTCGTTTGGGAAGAAATTCCCTGGTGCCGCGGTGGTTTAGGTGGCGATATTTATAAGCAACAAGCCAGAACGATGTTAAAAAATATGATTGAGCAACATTACAATCATCCATCCATCATGATTTGGGGTTTAGGCAATGAAAACGATTGGCCTGGAGATTTTCCCGAATTTGATAAAGAAAAAATCAGAACCTTTATGAAGGAGCTGAATGATTTATCACATAAAATGGATGCATCTCGATATACCGCCATTAGAAGATGCGATTTCTGCAGTGATATTGTTGATGTGTATTCGCCTTCTATTTGGGCTGGTTGGTACCGCGGTGTTTATACCGATTACAAACAAGTGTCGGAAGATGAGTTTAAGAAAGTAAAACGCTTTTTACACGTAGAATGGGGAGGCGATAGCCATGCAATGCGCCATTCAGAAAATCCTGATAAGGCTTTAAGTAAAATTAAAACAGGCGGAAGCGCCGATGAACGTGCAGGTGATGCCTCGTTATATGGAGGGGCAGCAAGAATTTCAAAAGATGGAGATTGGAGTGAATCGTACATAACAAATCTGATAGATTGGCATTTAAAAGAGCAAGAAACTATGCCTTGGTTAAGCGGAACTGCATATTGGCCTTTCAAAGATTTTTCGACCCCTGTTCGACCTGATAATCCTGTACCGTATATGAACCAGAAAGGGGTGGTAGAACGCGACCTAACTAAAAAAGAGTCTTACTACGTTTTTCAATCTTATTGGACAGATAAACCCATGATCCACATTTATGGTCATACCTGGCCCGTACGTTGGGGTGATGAAGGCGAAGAAAAAATGGTTAAAGTTTATGCCAATTGCACCGAAGCCGAAATGTTTTTAAACGGTAAAAGCTTTGGAATCAAGAAACGTAATAGCCAGGATTACCCTGCAGCAGGCTTGAGATGGAGTTTACCTTTCGCAAAAGGCGAAAACATAGTAAAGGTAATTGGTAAAAAGGGAAAGGAAACGGTAACGGATGAAATTAAATTCAATTACCAAACAGAGAAGTGGGAAAAACCTACAAAAATGGAATTGAAAAAGATAAGCCAACAAGGAGACGAAGCAACTGTCGAAGTAAAATTATATGACAACAAAGGCGTACAATGCCTGGATGCCATTAACTGGATCAATTTCGGATTAACTGGCGATGGAAAATTACTCGATAACCTTGGAACATCTTCAGGATCTAGAAAAGTTCAGGCTTACAACGGACGAGCAATAATCAGTATAAAATTAAATAAAGGTAAAAGTGTTGTTTCTGTTAAGTCAGAAGGATTACCAACCGTATTTACAGAGCTTTAAATTATGAAAAGAACCCTATCAATTACATTAGTTAGCTTATTTTATTTAATGTTAACATCTTTTTCGGCTTTAAGTCCATCCAAAGGTACTGTAGAGCAGGAAGCGGAAGCCGTTTTGAAAAAACAAATTTTAAAAGAAGCAAATTGGGCTTTAAAAGAAAAACCTATAACGGTAACAGCGTCATCATCGCCAAGAAGTGCAGGTGGAAAACACGATTTCTTTTCGGAGGCTGATTATTTTTGGCCAGATCCTAAAAACCCCGATGGGCCATACATTAATAGAGATGGTTTAACCAATCCTGATAACTTTCTGAAGCACAGAAAAGCTATGGTTCGCTTAAGCAAGATTATTGGTGTTCTGGCCTCTGCCTATAAAATTACTGGCGACGAGAAATATGTAAGGCAAGCTGTTTTACATTTAAAAGCCTGGTTTATTAATCCTGAAACCTTAATGAATCCTAACTTACTGTATGCACAGGCGGTTAAAGGTAAGTTTACTGGCCGTAATTATGGTATTATCGATACTATACATTTAATGGAAGTTGCGCAAGGTGCATTAATTATGGAAAAGGCAAAAGCTTTTGATAATGAAACTGCAAGGGGAGTTATAAAATGGTTTGCCGACTATATATTATGGTTAAATACGAGTAAACCTGGTATTCAAGAGAAAACAGTTAAAAACAACCACGCCACCTGTTGGGCAATGCAAGTTGCCTCATTCGCTAAACTTTGTGGAGATCAAAATATGCTCGATTCCATTAAAACCAATTTCAAAACCAACTTACTCCCAAACCAAATGGCAGTTGATGGAAGTTTTCCTTTGGAAATGGCACGTACTAAGCCTTATGGTTACGCTATTTTTAATTTAGATGCGATGACCATGCTTTGTCAAATTTTATCAACCCCAAAAGAAAATCTTTGGAATTTTAGTACTGCAGATGGAAAATCAATAAAAAAAGGGATTTCATTTTTATATCCTTTTATAGCTGATAAAAGCAAATGGACGTTAGCACCAGATGTTATGTATTGGAATAATTGGCCAGTTGCACAACCTTTCTTGCTTTTTGGTGCCAATGCATATAACGAAACAAGCTGGCTAAATACATGGAAAAGATTAGAACACCAACCACAGGTAGAAGAAGTTATTAGAAATCTGCCAATCCGTAATCCTTTAATTTGGTTATAAAAATGGCGTTTAAAGGAAAAGTTAATATTGTGGTTTTGTGTATAATGATGCTGTTTATTACACATCAAGGATTCGCACAAAAATGGGAGTCTCAATTTGTGAAAATTGAATCAAATGGCCGTTTAAAGTATATTGCTGATGAAATGGGAAATATTATACCTGATTTTAGCAGAGTAGGTTATCATCAAAATACTAAAGCAATACCAGAAGTAAAGATGGTTTTAACGCTTTCGGCAACAGGCGACTCTGATCAGCAAAAAATTCAACAGGCCATAGATGATTTATCAAAAAAACAAGCTGACAAAAATGGTATTCGGGGAGCGATTTTACTAAAAAAAGGTACCTATAAAATCCCCGAAAGTTTAAAAATATTAGCCAGTGGAATTGTACTTCGTGGTGAAGGCGAAGAAACAAGATTAATAGCTACTGGAAGAGGTAAACGAAAAACAATCATCGCTTCTGGAAATGGAAAAGTAAATGAAATTAAGGATACACGGGTGAAGATTACAAATCATTACGTTCCAGTTGGGGCGAAAAGTTTTGCAATCGCGTCAACACAAGGTTTAAATGTCGGCGATCAAATTATAGTTTATCGGCCAGGTACCGACAAATGGATTAAGGATCTAAAAATGGATCAGATTGAACCTGGTACAGGTACTGTTCAATGGATAGCCGCAGATTATAATTTGCAATTTGAAAGAGTAATAACGGCAATTAAAGGCAATGAAATTACAATAGATAATCCTGTTGTAATGGCAATGGAGGATCAATATGGAGGAGGAGAAATTTACAAGTATAATTTTAATGGTCGCATTGCTGAAGTCGGGATTGAGAATTTATATCTCGAATCTGAATATGAAGGCGACATAGATGAAGAACACGGTTGGGATGCCATTTCTTTTAACAAAATAGAAAACAGCTGGATTAAGAATGTGACAAGTCGTTATTTTGGATATTCTTGCGTTAACTTAGGTAACGACAGTAAGCAAATTACGGTTCAGGATAGTAAATGTCTTGAGCCAAAGTCGCAAATTATTGGCGGTAGGAGGTATTCCTTTAACAATGACGGACAGCTTAATCTTTTTATGAACTGTTTCGCATCAGAAGGTAGGCACGATTATGTAACGGGTGCAAAGGTTTGTGGACCTAATGTTTTTTACAATTGTAAATCTGAAAATGCCAAAGCAGATATTGGTCCACATCATCGCTGGGCAGTTGCTACACTTTACGATAATGTTGTTACCGATGGCGAAATTAATATTCAGGATAGAGGAAACTGGGGTACAGGTCATGGTTGGTCTGGTGTTAATCAAGTACTATGGAATTGTACGGCAGTTAAGGCGGTAGTTCAAAGTCCATACGTAAGTGGTAAAAACTATGCAATTGGATTAAAAGCTAAGAAATATGATGGTCGTTTAGCAGAAAGACCAAATGGTGTTTGGGAAGGGCAAAACAAAGATGGTTTAAATCCTAAATCTCTTTATTTAAAACAAGTAGAAGAAAGTAAAAAGTAATTATATGAACTTAAGGATTAAAATATCTGGCTTAATGTTATTGTCTTTTAGTGTTGTAAATGCACAAAAGACTGATGTTGCAAAAGCGTTTAAACTGGCTGAAAAACAGACAGATTTATTAGTTAAAAATGTAGATTCAGCCAGAAAGTTAAAACCTAATCTGGTTTCGCCCAGAACAGTAGAAAAAGGTCAGTTTAAAATGGTCGTTTCTAAAGATTGGACCAGCGGCTTTTTTCCTGCAGAGCTTTGGTACTTTTATGAATACACAAAGGATAAAAAGTGGCTTGATTTAGCAAAAAAATATACGCAGGATATTAAAAAGGAACAATTTAATAAAGGGACACATGATTTAGGTTTTATGATTTACTGTCCATTTGGTAATGGTTACAAAATTACAAAAGATACAGCCTATCGCTCCGTTATCATTCAGGCGGCTAAATCACTATCAACAAGGTTTAATAAAACTGCTGGTGTATTGAAATCTTGGGATCATAATGGCGATAAATGGAAATTTCCTGTTATTATCGATAATATGATGAATCTGGAATTACTTTTTGAAGCGACTAAGTTTACTGGCGATTCATCATTTTATAAAATTGCTATTTCTCATGCCGATAACACAATCAAAAATCACTTCCGTACAGATTTCAGTTCTTACCATGTTATCGATTACGATACTACTCAAAATGGTAAGGTTTTACAAAAATTAACCGCTCAGGGTTATTCAAACGAATCGGCCTGGGCACGCGGACAAGCTTGGGCATTGTACGGATATACCATGTGTTTTAGAGAAACTAAAAAACAAACCTATTTAGAACAGGCTGATGGAATTGCAAACTTTATTTTAAGTTCAAAAATCACGCCTGAAGATGGTATTCCTTATTGGGACTACAACGATCCAAAAATACCGAATGTATCACGAGATGCTTCAGCTGCTTCAATTACGGCTTCAGCGCTATACGAACTAGCAAAATACAGTAAAAATGGTAAGCAATATAAGGCAGCAGCCGATAAAATTTTGCTTTCGTTAAGCACGAAATATATAAGTAAACCTGGCGATAATTATGGTTTTATTTTAGAGCACAGTACAGGCCACTTACCTGCGAAATCTGAAATTGACGTACCGATTAATTACGCAGATTACTATTACCTTGAGGCATTATTAAGAAGTAAAAAATAGGAAATATGAGGTTAGTTAAAATTTTAATTGGTTTTACGTTCTTAGGTGCATTTGTTTTTATGTCTATGCGCTCCGATAATGTCGCAATTCGAAAAAAAGTTATTATAGGCTATGTTGGGGGTTATAAAGGCCTGGCCGATTTAAGTAAAATCGATGCAAATAAACTAACACACATAAATTATGCTTTTATCAATGTTAAAAATAATAGGGCCTTCTTAAATAGAGAAGCAACAGATACCGTAAATTTTCAAAACCTTAATAAGCTTAAAAAAGTTAACCCTGATATTAAAATTTTGATTTCTATTGGTGGCTGGTCGTGGAGTGAGAACTTTTCTGATGCTGCATTAACAGACACCTCTAGAAAAGCATTTGCTTCGAGTGCGGTCAAAATCATCGAAAAGTATAATTTGGATGGGGTAGATGTAGATTGGGAATATCCTGGTATTTCTGGTGAAGAAGGAAATGTTTATCGACCAGAAGACAAAGAGAATTTTACGTTAATGCTAAAGGAATTGAGATTGGAACTCGATACTTTAGAGAAAAGTCGGAATACAAAAAAGCTATTAACAATTGCAGTTGGTGGTTTCACTAATTTCATTAAGCATACGGAGATGGATAAAGTGCAACAATATCTCGATTACGTAAATTTGATGACTTACGATTTTTACAGTGCAACTATTGCAGGACACCACACAAATCTTTATCCTTCAAAAACAATAACTGCTGAACATAGCGCAGATAAAACTTTTAAAGAATTTTTAGCGGCTGGGGTTCCAGCTAATAAATTGGTAATGGGAATAGCATTTTATAGTCGTGCTTTTACTTTAAAACCTAACTCAATTAATGGTTTAGGTGATTCTGTACTAAGTAGTAGATATGGAAAAGGTTATACTTTTATAAAAGATAGTTTAATTAATAAAAATGGCTTGATATTTTATCGGGATAAAGAAGCAAAAGCACCCTATATTTTTAATAAAACAACTAAAGAATATATGACTTTTGATGATGAAGAATCGGTAAAGGAGAAGTGTAAATACGTACTTAAAAATGATATGGGCGGTGTAATGTTTTGGGAATATAGCTCTGATATGAATGACTATTTGCTTAATCAAATTAATAAAACTTTAAAATAAAACGATTACAATAAATTAATAATATTGCATCAGAACATTATAGAAATAAAACGAGTGATGAAAATGAAACAAAATCTAAGTCTAATTTTAGTTTTGGCAACGGCGTTTACCGCTGGCGCTCAAACAAAAAAAGCTAATAATTCTGCAGCTAAACCTGTTCAGGCTTATACAGTAGGTAATAAAAAAGTATCGGTGTATGTTACCGCTCAAAATTCTGATTTAAGAATCCGCAAAACAGAAACCTTAAATTTCGCCACAAATAAACAGCCTTTTGAAACTGAGCCTTGTATATTCATCGATCCTACAGTAAAATACCAGACTTTGGTTGGTATTGGTGGCGCCTTAACCGATGCTTCTGCCGAAACATTTGCAAAGCTATCTAAGAAAAATCAAGATGAGTTGATGGAGAAATACTACAATCCAAATAGTGGGATTGGATATACTTTAGCACGTACTAATATTGCAAGTTGCGATTTCTCAAGCGGTAGTTATAGCTACGTTCAGGATAACGATAAAGAATTAAAAACTTTTAGTGTTGCACACGATGAGGAATTTAAAATCCCGTTAATTAAGAAAGCTATTAAAGCTGCTGGCGGTAAACTTCCATTGTATGTAAGCCCATGGTCGCCACCATCGTGGATGAAAGACAATAATAACGTACTTGGAGGCGGGCATTTACTTCCAGAATATCGTCAAAGTTGGGCAAATCATTATGTGAAATTTATAAAAACCTACGAATCTATGGGCATGCCTATTTGGGGTTTAACTGTTCAAAATGAACCTATGGCAAAACAAAAGTGGGAATCTTGTATTTACACTGCCGAAGAAGAACGTGATTTTATTAAAAATTTCTTAGGACCAACGCTTCACAAATCTGGTTTAGCTTCAAAAAAACTAATTGCATGGGATCATAACCGCGATCAGATCTTTCAGAGAGCTTCGACCATATTAAACGATAAAGACGCGGCGAAATATGTTTGGGGGATTGGTTTTCATTGGTACGAAACCTGGACAGGTAGCAACATGCAGTTCGGAAACGTTAAACAAACACATGAGGCTTATCCTGATAAAGCCTTAATTTTTACAGAAGGATGTAAAGAAAAATACGACGTAACTAAACTTGATGATTGGACTTTGGGAGAACGTTACGGTAATTCGATGATCAACGATTTTAATAGTGGAACGGCTGCGTGGACAGACTGGAACATTCTTTTAGATGAAAACGGTGGACCAAATCACGTTGGTAATTTCTGTTTTGCACCAGTTCATGCAGATGTAAAATCAGATAAATTAATTTATACAAATGCTTTTTATTACATGGGGCACTTCTCTAAATTCATTCGTCCAGGTGCAAAGAGAATTGGTTCGGCATCAAGCCGCGATAAATTAGAAGCAACCGCCTTCATTAATACTGATGGTAAAATTGCTGTTGTGGTTATGAATCAATCTAACGAAAAATTAAAATATAGTTTATGGATCAAAGGAGAAGCTGCAACAACAACAAGTTTACCTCGCTCTATAACCACATTGGTAATCGAATAATACTAAATTAATGATAAAAGAATTTAACCTTTTCTCGTTAAAAGATAAGGTTGTAGTAGTAACAGGCGCTACAGGCGTTTTAGGTGAAGCTTTTATTAATGGCCTTGCCTCAGCAAATGCAACTATAATTATCATCGGAAGAAATGAAGTGGTTGCAAAGAAAAGAGCAGAAGATGCTAAGGCTGCAGGTTGCAAATCAATTTATATTCTTGCCGATGTATTAAGCGAAGAAGATTTAATGAAAGCCAAAGCATCAATTGTATCAAAATTTGGTAGAA
This sequence comes from Pedobacter ginsengiterrae, assembly GCF_039537385.1. Taxonomy (NCBI): domain Bacteria; kingdom Pseudomonadati; phylum Bacteroidota; class Sphingobacteriia; order Sphingobacteriales; family Sphingobacteriaceae; genus Pedobacter; species Pedobacter ginsengiterrae. The sequence goes on along the minus strand of NZ_BAABAK010000001.1, from coordinate 66,250 downwards.
TTGATGCCCTAGTAAATGCTGCTGGTGGCAATGTTGCAGAAGCAGTTGTTCAACCAGGAAATGATGTTTTCGATTTAAATATTTCTGCATTAAAACAAGCGTTCGATTTAAATTTATTTGGCACCATTTTACCAACGCAAATTTTCGGTAAAGAAATAGCAAAACAGGGTGGAAGTATCGTTAATATCTCTTCTGTTTCCGCAACGCAGGCTTTAACAAGAGTTTTAGGTTATTCGCTGGCTAAATCTTCTATCGATAGCTATACCAAATGGATGGCAATCGAATTAGCAAATCGCTATGGCGATAAAATCAGAATGAACTCAATAGTTCCAGGTTTTTTTATCACCAATCAAAACCGAGATTTATTAACCAATAAAGATGGTTCTCTTACCGCAAGAGGACAATCTATAATTACTAAAACACCATTTAAAAGATTTGGTAATCCCGATGAGTTGATAGGTGCTTTGGTTTATTTATTAAGCGATGCTTCAAAGTTTGTTAATGGCGAAAATATAAAAGTTGATGGTGGTTTTAGTGCTTTTTCAGGTGTGTAATTTATGGTAACGAAATTTAAAAAATTAGAACAAACCTGGCGTTGGTATGGTCCAAACGATCCAGTTAGTTTGCAAGATGTAAAACAGGCAGGCGCTACAGGAATTGTAACCGCGTTGCATCATATTCCTCATGGCGAAATCTGGCCATTGGCCGATATTCAAGAAAGAAAATCAATTATCGAAGCAGCAGGTTTAACCTGGTCTGTAGTTGAAAGTGTTCCAGTGCACGAGGCCATTAAAACCCGAAGGGGAGATGCGGATAAGTTTATCGAAAATTATAAGATTTCGCTTCAGAACCTGGCGGCTTGTGGTATTAAAACGGTGTGCTATAATTTCATGCCAGTTTTGGATTGGACACGTACGCAGTTAGATTTAGAAATGACTGATGGTTCAAAAGCTTTATATTTTAATTGGATTGATCTAGCTATTTTTGATTTATACATATTAAAAAGAACTGATGCCGAAAATGATTACCCACATTCGGTTTTAGAACGTGCAAAAACCAAATTTGCTACTTTAAATCAGCATCAGCTTGATGATTTAAGAATCAATGTACTTATGGGTATTCCTAATGAAAAAGAAATTGAACTGGAAACGCTTAGAAATAGTATAAATGAATATAAAGCCATTGGTTTTAATGGGTTGAGAGATAATTTGGTTTACTTCCTTTCATCAATTGCAAATGTTTGCGAAAAAGAAGGCATAAAGATGACTATTCACCCTGATGATCCACCTTATCCGATTTTGGGTTTGCCACGTATTGCCAGTACAATTGACGATTTTAATTATATTTTAAAAAATGTTGATAAGCCATTCAATGGCGTTTGTTTTTGTACAGGTTCGTTAGGAGCAGGGGTTGATAATAATGCATTGGAGATTTTTAATGTTGTAAAACACCGAGTTTATTTTGCGCATCTGCGAAACGTAACTAAAGATGAAGATGGAAGTTTTTACGAAGCCGATCATTTAGGTGGCGATGTAAATATGTACGATATTATGAAAGCATTATCAGAAGAAAATGCTTTACGCGATAAATCTATACCATTTCGGCCAGATCATGGCCACCAGATGTTAGATGATTTAGCTAAACAAAGTAATCCTGGCTATTCTGCAATTGGGCGTTTACGCGGTTTAGCCGAATTACGTGGACTTGAGCTTGGTGTAACAGGTAACTATTAAAAAATATCCTGCCAGCTAATTTTGCTGGCAGGATAAATTATTTTCCAAATTCTTTAAGGAAAGATTAAAATAGATTGTTTTAGTCTCAATATTTTAGTTGACCTTTGATTAGGTTAAATCTTGATTTATGGAACGAAATACAAATCCCAGTAAAAGAATTCTAAAGCCTTCAGTAATTCATGATGACTTACCAGAAGTTAAAAAACCAGAGCATCTTAGAAAAGCATCATCCAACGAGGATGATATGCTACCCGAAAATCCTGAAAGAAATTATCATCACGAAGAATTTAAAAGCGAAACTGGAAGTCACGACGAACTTAGAAATGCAGACGACGATGTTTGGAATGGGGAAGATGCCTGATTTACAGTAAAATACAATATTTAAATACGAGGTTGTAATAAAAATAATAAAGTAAAGTAGCCTTTAAGGGCTATTTTCTTGTTAAAACTTATTTTTTAAATTTAGGTAGTATTTTTCGGTAAACAATTTGAAAAATAAGCGAAACTAGCCTAAATATTTACTTAAATAATTTCTATTATTTTACGTTAACCTCATTACGATTTAGAGTTTTTGTTTTTGATCTTAATCAACTTTATTTATTTTTTTTTAAAATAAATAAATCTGTCTTTAAAATGTTCTCACGATTTGTTAAATTATGCCTCTAATAAATAAACTAAATGAACAGTTCTGATAGCAACGGGGTTTCTTATAATATCTTTCAAGATTGGAAGGCTAATAGTGGAAATGTAAATAGCCAAGTCATCATGATAAGTTATAGGATTGCTAAATGGGCTCGTAATAAAACTATTTTAACAATACTTTTTTTCTGGTACCTTATTTTGTATAAAATCTTTATCGAATGGATCTCTGGAATTCAAATTAGCTTGTTTGCGAAAATTGGAAAGGATTTTAGGATTGAGAATGGAAGAGGTACTTTTATTGATGATGAAGCTGAGTTTGGAATAAATTGCACACTTCGTCAGCTGTCGGTAGTAGGACGTAAAAAGCTAATAGATAATACATTTAGCGGTGCCCCAAAAATAGGCGATAATGTAGATATTGGCGTTAGCGCAATAATTATCGGAAATATACAAATTGGTAATAATGTAACAATAGGTGCAGGAGCAGTTATAACTAAAAATGTATCAGATAATTCTGTAATGGTTGGTAATCCTGCTAAATTGCTTAAAAAAGTTTATGATTTTCCAGCTATTGAAGATAGCGAAAAGAAAATTGATGAAAACGATGAGTCAGTTAGCTTGTTGGATAGAGTATAAAGCTATTCTTGATTCTCGTTTGAATGCAAGTTGTATTGGCTAAATTTATTTAAAGCTTCTACTCTGTTTTGAACATGTAATCTTTTATAAATATTTTTGCAATGGTTTTTAACGGTATTTTGGCTAATCTGTAATTTATCAGATATTTCTTTATATAAAAGTCCTTCACTCAAAAGTGATAAAACCTCTAATTCTCTACTGCTCAAACCAAAGCTGTTTTCATCGCTTTTTTGATGAAGTAATGTTATAACCTTTCTGGCAATGTACGGACTCATTGGCGAACCTCCATTATAAAGTTCTACAATTGCATTTTGAATTTCGAAAGAAGAAGAACCTTTAACAATATAGCCAGATGCACCAGCTTTTAATGCACTAAATACATATTCGTTATTCTGATAACCTGTACACATAAGAAATTGTGTAAGAGGTAAATGTGATTTTATTTGTTGAATAAGTTCGATCCCAGATAAAGCCTTTAATTTTATATCAACTACAGCTATGTCGGGTGGGTTAAGCGGTAAATTAATAAGAGCCTCTTCGGCTGATGAATAGGCTCCATTTATCGTGAATAATCCATTTTCCTCAATAGCTTTAACCAAAGAGTTACGATAATTATCATGATCTTCAACAATGGAAACAGAAATCATACTATTCAACTAATTTAGATTTAAGTAAAAGGTACTATTGTGTTATATTCGTAAATCATCTGCGTATTAACAAACTATGACGAAAAATTATAAACTAAAACTTGTTTTATTAACTATATCAGCAGTTTATTTATTCTTAATCCATCACCCTTTAACTAATAATGGGTTGCATAGAGAAAATAAAATAGCTCAAAAGGAATCTTTATATTCTGTTTTTGGAAAAAATGATAACTTAATCAATACGAATGTATTAGAAAAATATTATCCTTTTAAAAATATATATGTCCTTTTAAAAGCTAACTCCGCTCGCCTGCAAAGCCCAAGCAAATTAGCTATTTATTTGCAAAGTTTACACAGTTTTAAATATATAAAAAATCATTTAAATACTGTTAAAAGTGTTATTACTAATACAAAATCTCAATTTATTGTTAATTCTCCAGTTTTTGGTAATTTAGGTTTACTTATTCTAAGTGATAATGTATTTTCTTCAATATCAAATAAATGGATTATTGGATCTATTCTTTTACTTGCACTAGGTATTATCATATTTTATTATTTCACTAAAAACTCTACAATTAACCATTATTCACACCGAAACTATATTGAACAAAAAAAATACATAGATGCAGAACGACAGCGAATAAGTAGTGAAATGCACGATGAAATTGGTGCAGGTTTATCCGCTATAAAGCTTTTTTCGGAAGTAGCCAGTAAAAACAGAAAAGATGTTGATGAAATCAGGCAGATTAATGTTATGATTAATGAAATGGCTGATAAAATAAATGAAATTATATGGAGTACTAATGCTGAAAGTGACAATTTAGAAAGCCTTTTCGATTTTATAGAAGGACAGTCTAGAAAATTATTTGAACATTCGAGCATTACATTTACGGCGTCGATGCCAAATGATATTCCTGATGTAATCATTACAAGCCAAATCAGAAGAAATAATTACTTGCTGATAAAAGAAGTTGTGCATAATGCGCTTAAACATTCGAAAGCCACCACAGTCCATTTAGGAATAAGCATTAGTAATGGTCTAGTTATTTATTCTATAAAAGATAATGGGATTGGCTTTGATCCAAATGTTACGAAAATAAATGCAATGGGTTTAAGTAATATTAAGCTCCGAATAGAAAGGTTAAAGGGCAGTCTGATTATCGAAAACTACAAAGGAACAGGCATTCTTATAAAAATTCCTTTAGAAGGAATGATCATGAAATTTGAAAAGAAAAGGTTTGGATGGATATTTCCCGAAAAAGAAACCCGCCGTTAAGGACCAGATTAGCTTTCTTGCACATTATAAAACTATTTTTTTCTTCTTGAAGAAACTTCCGATTGAATCCAGGAATAATTGGGGTTATTAAGTAATATCGAACAGAGCTAATTGAGCCTAGACAAAATTTGCCATGGAAAGCGTTCGCATAATAAATTATACGCTTTGCATAAAGCTTCAAATACCAAAAGGAATAATTTTTACATTTGATTGTTAGCAATCCTTAACCATAATCAGCTAATGATTATTGCAAGGATTTAAGTTAACGCCTCAAATTAGGCAAGATAAAATCTTGCCTTTTTTTATGCTTCAGATTTTTATTAAAATTCTGTATTACAGATATTTATTTATCTATTAATGAATATTGAATTGCAACAAAGAACAATAGATATTTTTAACTAAAAAGATGAGAATGCTTGAGAGCTTAATAAAGCTAGCAAAATAAGCACGAGTGAGAAAACTATTGCTGAATTTGTAGTGATCGTTTTATAAATAAAAAACCCTCTTTAAAATTAATTAAAGAGGGTTTTTAGTACCCCGGAAGGGACTCGAACCCCTGACCCTCGGTTTAGAAAACCGACGCTCTATCCAGCTGAGCTACCGAGGCCCATTTTTTTAACGTGTGCAAATATAGAAGTTCTATTCAATAAGGAGAAATAAATTTTAATTATTTCAGCCTATTTCAGGATAAAAAACCAAGAATTCTTATAAGTAATTCAAAACTAATTAATTACCTAGACACTTTTTTTTGCTGTTTCTAAATGTAAAAATGCTTTTAAACGCTTTTTCTGCTTTAAGCATATTTTTCGAAGATAAAAGTTGTGGAGAATAATAAAAATCAAGTTTAATTTGATAAGTTTAAAATTAAATTTAGATTTGTCTAAAAATAAATTTAGATAAATATGAATCCCTTTAAATATCTCTTATGCCTTTCTCTAATTGTATTTCTTTCGGGGCTGGCAAATGCCCAGGTTGGGATTTTAAAAGGTCGGGTAACATCTGCTACAGAAGCCAAAGAAAACATTAGTGTTAAAATCCTGGGTTTGAATAAATCTGTAAAAACAAATCAGATAGGGCAATATACCTTTGAGCAAATTCCTGTAGGTAATTATGAGGTTGTTTTTAGTGCAATTGGTTATCAATCAAAAAAGGAGCGGGTTACTATAGATAAGGATGATCAGCTGTTGGATATAGAAATTTTGCTAAGCGAATCTAGTTTGAATGATGTTGTGATTACGGGCGTTAACCGTGCTACAGAATTGAGAAAAAGTCCTGTACCCATTGCCGTACTTTCACAAAAAATCATGAATCAGAGTGTAAGTACGAATCTTATTGATGCAATTGTGAAAGGTATTCCTGGAGTATCAGCCGTAACAACTGGGCCAAATGTTTCGAAACCCTTTATCAGAGGATTAGGTTATAACCGTGTACTCACATTATATGATGGTTTAAGGCAAGAAGGACAGCAATGGGGCGATGAACACGGAATAGAGGTAGATGAGTATGGAATTGCCCGAGCAGAAGTAGTTAAGGGCCCGGCAAGCCTAACCTACGGCTCTGATGCATTGGCAGGAGTTATTAATATGATTCCCTATAATCCTAATTTTGATGATGGAAAACTGAAAGGTGATTTTACACTAAATTATCAAAGCAATAATGGCATGGCGGGTTCTTCATTGGGTTTGGCATATATTAAAAACGACTGGAAATATACATTTAGGGCAACTGGTAAAGCTGCACACAATTACTACAACAAGGTTGATGGCTATGTTTATGGAACAGGTTTTAGAGAATATAATTTATCGGCGAGTGCCAGAATAGATAAAAAATGGGGCTTTTCAAAAACTGCACTTACATATTATGATAACCTAATGGAAATTCCCGATGGGAGTCGCGATTCGCTAAGCCGACGTTTTACCAGACAGATTTTTGATAATGGAGATGATATTAAAAACCGACCAATTGTTCCAGAGGATGAGTTGAAAAGCTACACCCTAAATCCCCTTCATCAGCACATTCAACATTATAGGTTTTACAATTCCAGTCAGTTTAAATTAGGGAATAGTGATTTAAATGTTTTAATTGGAGCACAACAAAGTGTAAGACGCGAATATAATCATCCAACTGTTCCAGCACAGGCGGGTTTGTATGTTGTGTTAAATACTTTAAATTATGATTTGAAATATAACCTGCCAGATTTTGCTGGAATTGAAAGCACTTTTGGAGTGAATGGAATGTTTCAGAGCAACAGGAGTAAGGCAGCAACCGATTTCCCGATTCCAGACTACGATTTGTTTGATATTGGCGCATTCTACTTTGCTAAAAAATCTCTTGGAAAAGTTGATATCTCTGGTGGCATCCGTATAGATAGAAGAAACATCAATTGGAATAATTTTTATGTTGGAACAAATGCACAAACAGGTTTTGGTCAACAAGTTACAGCCAATACTCCTGGAGCAGAGCTTCAGTTTCCATCTTTTAATAAAAACTATTACGGTTTATCAGGAAGTGTGGGCTTAACCTATAATCTTTCAGAGAAATTGTTGATTAAGGCAAATTTAGCAAGGGGCTACCGTGCACCAAATATTACCGAAATTGGTTCTAATGGTTTAGATCCTGGTGCACACATTGTTTATTTAGGAAACAGAACTTTTAAGCCCGAATTTAATTTACAACAAGATCTCGGCATTATTGCTTATTTAAAGGATGCTGATATAAGTATAGAGGTTTTTAATAATAGCATCCAGAATTATATCTATCAATCGCGATTAACCGATGCGGCTGGTAATCCAGTTGTTATTGTGCCAGGGAATTTAACATATCAATACCAACAAGCAAAGGCGAGGCTGTATGGAGCCGAATTGAGTATTAATTTACATCCATCGCAATTAAAATGGTTAACTTTTAACAACAGCCTTGCTTATGTAGTTGGTTTAAATAAAGATGAATCTTTGTTAAATCAACATGGCCAAGACGCAAAATACCTGCCTTTTATACCGCCTTTACAAATTCGTTCTGAAATTAAGTTGACAGCTCAAACCACAAAGGGAACTTTTGATAAGCCTTATATTAAGTTTGACGCGGTATTTAGTGCAGATCAGAATAGATTTTATGCTTTAGATGATACGGAAAGTTTTACCGCTGGATATGGCTTACTTAATGCAGGGTTAGGTTCTGGAATCCGATCGAAATCGGGTAAAACCATCTTAGATATTTTTATTCAGTGCGATAATATTTTTAATACGGCTTATCAGTCTAACTTAAACCGTTTAAAATATTTCGAATATTACAATTCATCGCCCAACGGCCGTTCTGGAATTTACAATATGGGTAGAAATATAAGTTTTAAAGCGATTATACCTTTTTAAACATACATATAACACGTAATTTGGAAGAATGGAACATCAGTAAATGTGTTAGCGAAAAATATCCTCTACTGAAAGCATTCTTCCTCCATAGCACTTCCTTCTTTTTATTACCTTTATCTTATGGAAGAATCGTTAAGCGAACAAAGGCTAAATTTTTTAAGACAATCAATCGGAAAGGTTATTTCAAATTCGCCTTCTAATTTTATGAATTGGCTGGCTCCAGTTTTGGTTAAAGCAGAAAACGGTATTTTGATTTGTAAGTACACCATCCGTAAGGAGATGACAAACCCTTATCAAATTTTACATGGCGGTGTTACTGCAGGTATAATTGATGATTTAATTGGCGCTACCGTTTTTACTATGGGCCTGAACGATAGATTTACTACAGTTAATAACTACATAGATTATTTTGCGCCAGCAAAAGAAGGCGATGAGGTTATTGCTGAAACTGCAATCGTAAAAAGAGGGAAAACAATCTTAAATCTTCAGTGCGAGATATTTTTACCGTCAAAAAAGCGTTTAATTGCTAAAGGCTATTCCAACATGTTAAACATAGGTTAAGCTTTTTTTAATGATAAGGTAAAAAGTTATTAATTCCTTTAAATTAACGAAACATTCTCGTTTTAAATTTGTTATAAATTAACCAAAAATATAATGAGCCATGTTAGAAAATTATTCCACCCTACAATTTATTGTTCGAGGCAAAATTTTTAAGGGATTTTGCATGCGTATTAACGATGATTTTCATGAAACTTATGCTGTAGTTTTAGATGGTTATCACTCTTTCTGTGTTTGGTTAGATGATAAGTCAGCAAAATGGCATGCTTCAAAGAATGTAGCGATCGATCCTGATGCTATCGATGAAATTATAAGTAGAATTTCATTTCCACCGCAAACATCTTAAATTTCTGTAACGAAAAAGTTGCCGAATAATTATTGAGTTATTCAGCAGGTTTATGCGGTATTATGCAGTAATTTCTTCTCTAAAAGAATGATTATAGTTTGTTATGTAGGTTTTAATAGACTGCAATTAGGTTAAAATTTGTATTTTAAGGCAACTTAAACAAATCACTAACCTAAATCTTTCATTATGATTAACAAATTTTTACTAATTCTGTTAGGGATTTTGACGTGCCATTCTGTTTCCTTTGCCCAAACTTCGATAAAAGGCAAAGTTACAGATGATACAAACGTCGGAATTCCTGGTGTAAGCGTAATGGTAAAAGGAAGTACCACTGGTGCTTCTACAAGCAATGATGGAACGTATTCTATATCCGTTCCTGCAAATGCAACTACGCTCGTATTTACTTCTTTAGGCTTTGCTACTCGCGAGGTTGCTATTGCAGGTAAAACTCAAATTGATGTTAAATTAGCCTCAAAAGACAATGATCTTGATGAGGTTGTGGTTACCGCTCTTGGTATCAAAAGATCACAAAAATCGTTAGGCTACTCTGCCCAGCAAGTTGATGGAAACAATTTGTCGCTAACAAAAGAGCCCAACGTAATTAGCGCATTGGCAGGTAAAATAGCTGGCGCTCAGGTTACGGGTTCATCTGGAGCAAGTATGGGTGGCACACAGAAAATTAAAATAAGAGGGGTTAACTCCGTAACTGGAGGCGGACAGCCATTAATGGTTGTAGATGGAACACCAATTTCTAATTCCAATTTTAGTAGCTCAAATGGTAACGGTGTAGATTATGGAAATGTTGGCCAAGACATAAACTCCGATGATGTAGAAAGTATTAATGTGCTTAAGGGACCTGCTGCTTCAGCACTTTATGGCTTAAGAGGGCAATACGGCGTAATTTTAATTACTACAAAAAAAGGCAAAAAAGGCGCTAAACGTGTAGAAGTAAGTTTAAATTCGGCATTGTCGGTAGAAAATGTTGCCAACTTTATGCCAGTTCAAAACATTTATGGGGTAGGTAATAATCAAACCTTTTTAACTTTTTCAAACGGAGAAAAGTATGTAAATGGTAACGATGAGAGCTGGGGGCCAAAAATGGATGGTACGCCAGTAAGAATGTTCTATAGCTTTTATCCTCAAGATCCAGATTTTGGAAAACTTACTCCGTTTGTTCCTCAACCAAATAATATTAAAGATTTTTATGAAACTGGCTTTAACGCAAATAATGGTATTACGCTAACAGGTTCTAACGAAAGTTCGGTGTTTAGAATGAGTTATACCAATGCCTATATAAATGGAACTTATCCTAACTCATTCTTAAAAAGAAATAATTTTAGTTTAAGTTCTTCTTTTGATATTACCTCAAAATTAACCGTTGGTGCAAATGTAAATTATGCAAATAATAACGGTCAGCGTCCTGTTCAGGGTTATCAAGGATCTTTTACAGGGGCTAGTCAATGGTTTCAACGTAATATTGATATCAACCGATTAAAAAATTATAAATATGCGGATGGAACAATATTAAACTGGAATGTAAACCCAAGTACGTCGGGCACTTCTTTAGGTACCATTGTTTCAAACCGACCATCAGATTGGAATAACCCTTATTTTGATGCTTACGAAAATTTAAATCTTGATAATCGTGATCGTTTATTTGGCGATATAAATTTAGGTTATCAGGTTTTACCCGAACTAAAACTAAGTGGATTTATCAGATCGGATAGATATACTCAGAATATTAATAGAAGAAATGCACTTGGTGGCCGTTTAGATGAAAGCTATAGTACAGGGAAATATCAAAATATAGAAACTAACTACGAGTTTTTAGCGCAATACAGCAAAAAGTGGAATGATTTTGATTTCAACTTAAATGCAGGTGCAAACTTATTAACACAAAAATATGATTATGTAACCTCAACAACGAGTGGAGGTTTATCTTCTCCTGGATTTTACAGTATTGAAGCATCTATCGATCGCCCATTAAGTTATTCGTATTTGAGAGAAAAAGAAGTGAGAAGTGTTTATGCAATGGGATCTTTTGGTTACAAAGACACTTATTTTGTTGATGCCTCAATTAGAAATGATATTTCTTCGACCTTGCCTGATGATAATAATTCATATTGGTACCCATCAGTTTCTGGAAGTTTTGTCTTTAGTAATCTGATTAAATCAAATACACTTTCCTTTGGTAAATTAAGAACATCATATGCTATCGCAGGTTCTGATTTATCACCTTATGAAACAGCCATAAACTACACAACAGGAACGGTTTATAAAGCTCAGGCTAGCACAGTTACTACAGGTTATGTACCTGATAAACTGAAAAATCCAAATATCAAGCCCTCATTTGCAAATTCATTTGAAGCTGGTTTAGAATTGAAATTTCTTAAAAACCGGGTTGGTTTAGATTTTACTTATTACAAACAAAGAAACAAAAATCAAATTATTGATTTATCTGTTTCAGGAGCAAGTGGTTTTACCAGTACAGTTGTTAACGCTGGCGATATTCAAAACCAGGGAATTGAATTGGTTTTAACAGGTAAACCAATTGTTTCGAAAATATTTGAGTGGAATGCAACGATTAATTATGCTAGAAATAAAAGTAGAATTAATGAATTATATCCAGGCATTAATGTTTACCAGTTAGATGCGAATGTTTATTCGAGCCAAACTGTATTTTTAAATGCAACCGTTGGACAACAGTTCGGCACATTAGTTGGTCCAGGCTATAAACGTAGCGCTGATGGACAACTGTTGATCGGGGCTGATAATTTGCCTGTACAAGAATTAAATAAGGATTTCGGAACGGTTGTGCCGAAATTTACGGGAGGTTTTGTTAACAACTTTAGAATCTGGAAATTCGATCTGGGTACAATGATTGATTTCCAAAGTGGCGGAAAATTCTTTAGCTGGAGTAAAATGTTATCAGTAAAATCAGGGCAGGCTGAAGAAACTGTTGCCCTAAACGGGAACGGTGTTAATGTTCGTGAGCCTTTAGCTAATGGCGGAGGTGTTTTAGTAAGTGGTATTTCACAAGCTACAGGTTTGCCAGTTTCGAATTATGTAGACGCCAGAACATATTTCAGAAATAAAATTGCTACACAGATTTACGAAGAATGGCTTTACGACGCAACTTATATTAAACTAAGAGAAGTTAGCTTAGGTTATACTTTTGATAAAGCAACCTTTAAAAAGATGCCATTTAAATCGTTAAGAGTAGCTGCTATAGCCCGTAACCCGATAATGATTTATCAAAAAGCACCAAAAGGATTAGACCCTTCGGAGCTTTCAGCTGGTAGTGCATCCATTAGCTGGATAGAAAAAGGAGAGCTGCAAACGGTTCGTTCTTTTGGATTTAATTTGAATGTTACTTTTTAATCTTCTCAAACATGAAAATATTTAATAAAAAAACATATTTAGCCCTACTTTCTCTAGCCTTAATGGCTAATGGATGTAAGAAATTTGATTCTAGTTTAAGTACTGACCCAAATAATCCTGCTACACTTTCCAGCGTTCAGTTGATCGCAAATGCGGAGTTTTCGCTACCTGATATTAGTTCCTCACCGTATGGGGTACATTATGCTCAGCATTTATCCTTAACTGCTTTCCCAGATAATAGTCGGTTTGTATCTACAAATTTTAATTTTTATAGTTGGTACTCAGGTCCATTGAAGAATCTGGAAGAAGCTATTGCAAACGCTAAAAATTTGAGTGATGGACCATTGGCAAACCAAAAGGCTGTGGCGAAAATATTGAAAGTTTATTTTATGTGGTTTTTAACCGATAGATGGGGCGACTTGCCTTCATCGGAATCTTTAAAAGGTTCTGCGAACTACACACCTAAATACGATAAACAACAAGATATTTATAACCAATTGTTTATTTTGTTGGATGAGGCCAATGCAGAAATTGTATTAACTAACGGTAATATTAAAAATGATATTGTTTACAATGGAGATATTACGAAGTGGAAGAAATTAGGTAATACAATTCATATGTTAATGGCGCTGCGTTTATCAAAGGTAGATGCTGTTAAAGGGAAAGCAGAGTTTTTAAAGGCAATGGCCAATGGGCCAATGGTTGCCAATACAGATAATCTGGTTTATAATCATCTTGCTGAGCAAGCGAATGAAAACTATTGGTTTAATTCTTTTAGTCGCTTAGGAAGAAACTGGTACGCTTTGAGTAATACATTGGTCGATTATATGAAACCTTTGAATGATCCGCGATTACCCGTTTATGGAAATTTAAATAGTTCTGGAACTTACGGGGGATTAGAATTTGGCAAGGCTTCGCCAACTACTGCTGATATTAATAATTCGTCGCTTTTAGGAACTGCATTACGCCAACAAAATTCACCTGTAACGCTTGTAACCTATTCGCAATTATTATTTGCTATGGCCGAAGCAGCAAAAATTACCTGGTTGCCTGGTGGAGATGCCCAAGCTCAAACTTATTACAACAGCGCAATAACCGAGTCAGTAAGACAATGGACTGGTTCCATTACTACAGTGCCAGCATTTTTGGCGCAACCAGGTGTAGCGTATGATGCTGTTGATGGTTTAAGGAAAATTGGATATCAAAGGTGGGTTCATTTATTTCTAAATGGTTACGAAGGTTGGTCAGAATTTAGAAGAACTGGATTCCCTGTATTAACCTTGCCAGTAGGAATAAACGGTGGAATTATGCCTCGCAGAGATGGTTATCCAACTCAGGAACAATCTAATAACAGTGCAAATTATAATGCAGCTGTTGCAGCATTTCCTTACGGTGGTGCAGATGGTTTAAATACTAGAGTTTGGTGGGATAAACCTTAATTACTTAACAAATTTTAAGTCAACCGATTTATAAAACAAAATGCTTGCTCGATTATTCGAGCAAGCATTTTTTGTTTTGCATCAATATCTTCTAAAAAAAATCTGTTATGATAGAAATCCTTGTGTTATCCGAAGAATAAATAAGCTAAACCTATGGCAGTACAAACGCCAACTAAATCGGCCAGTAACATTGCGCCAACTGCATATCGGGTATTTTTGATACTTACCGAACCAAAATAAACAGCAATTACATAAAAAGTGGTATCAGAAGCACCCTGAAAAACACCAGATAATTTACTTGCGAATGAATCAGCACCATAAGCCGTCATCGTATCAACCATCATTCCTCTGGCTGCACCGCCACTTAATGGCCTGATTAAAGCAGTTGGTAAGGCCTCAACAAAACGTGTGTCTGCTCCAAGGAAAACAAATAAATTTTTAATACCCATAATTACCACATCAAAAGTTCCGCTGGTGCGTAACATACTGATTGCTACCAGCATGCCAACTAAATATGGAATAATTTTGATTGCTGTTTCAAAACCATTTTTAGCCCCATCAATAAAGGCATCAAAAACATCAACTTTTTTATAAATTCCTCCTAAAACAATAAGGAGAAAAACAAAAAGAATAAGCCCGTTACTTAAAAGTCCTGAAAACGATTTAATTCCAGCTGCATTTAAAGAAGTTACATAAAAAACTAGTAGAGCTATTACGATTGAAATGCTTAACACCCAACCAATAATTACAGGTTGGAGTAAATTTATTTTTTGTTTAAATGCAACAATTAACATCGCAGACATGGTGCCAACAAATGTTACAATTAAGCAAGGAATAAAAACATCAGTTGGGTCAGAAGCATTTTGAGAGGCACGGATAGCAATCACACTTACTGGAATAAGACATAAGCCTGCAGCATGAATACATAAAAACATAATCTGAGCATTAGAGGCTGTTTCTTTATTAGGATTAAGTTCTTGTAAACTTTCCATTGCTTTTAAGCCAAAAGGCGTAGCCGCATTATCTAAGCCTAACAAGTTTGCAGAAAAATTCATGATCATGTGACCCATTGATGGGTGGCCTTTCGGTATTTCGGGGAAAAGTTTTGAAAAAAAAGGGCCTACAATTCTCGATAGTAAACGAATTCCTCCAGCTTTTTCTGCAATACTCATGAAACCCATAAATAAGGCGAGTATACCAATCAATTTTAAGCATAACTCCACTGATGTCCAGCAAGTTTCTATTATGCCATTTACCTTTGTTAGGTTTGTCGGATCATCTGCTTTACCAATCACCATCCAACTAAAAATTTCAGTTTGCCCAAAAAAGATACATTTAATTGCAGCTACAAGAATCGCAATAACTATAAATCCAGACCAAATTCTGCTTAATGCCATTTATTTGTTTTGTTTAGTTTATAAGTTGAAAATACCTTTTTTACTCGAAAGTCCATAATCGATAAATTTAAAATTATCAATTATGGACTTTTGAAATTAGCTTTTAATTTGACTTAAGGTTTATCGTCGGTTAATTCAAATCCCCAGGTTTTACCTTTTTCGGTTGCAGGGATACCATTAGTCATCCATGCTGGCGCTTTAGCACCTTTTAGATAGTAATCGAAAAATTGTTGCTCGCGAATTTGAATGTCTTTACGGTTTTGGCGTTGAACCAGGTTATGAGCTTCACCATTATAGTTTAGCATCCATACTGGTTTACCCAAACGGCGCAGGCCTGTAAACATTTCAATACCTTGATACCATGGCACAGCTCCATCGGCATCGTTTGCCATAACTACAACAGGTGTATTTACTTTAGGAAACATAAATAAGGGTGAGTTTTCGGTATATAACTCTGGTTTTTCCCAAAGGGTAGCACCAATACGGCTTTGTGTTTTTTCGTATTGGAATTGACGGTTCATACCACTTTCCCAACGAATACCACCGTAAGCAGATGTCATATTTACAACTGGCGCACCTGCCCATGCAGCAGCGTACATATTATTTTGTGTAATTAGGTAAGCAACCTGGTAACCACCCCAGCTTTGTCCCTGAATACCAATTTTGCTACCATCCACCCAACTGTTTTTCTTTAAATTTTCTACTCCCGAATTGATAAATTCTACTGCAGATTGACCTGGATGACCAGTTGTGTATGAAATGTCTGGTGCGAAAACTAAATAACCATTACTCACAAAAAATGAAATATTTAATCTTGATGGAGTAGGAGCTGGCGCCTGATAAGAATATAATCCATCAGAAAGTTTTTCGTAGAAATATACAATCATTGGATATTTCTTTGAAGGATCGAAATTTTCTGGCTTATATAAAATACCTTCAGATTGATAACCTTTTGGAGTAGTCCATTTTACTAATTCTGCTGTTCCCCAGTTGTAACTTGCTTGTTGTGGGTTAGTGCTTGTTAATTTTGTTTCAGTTTTGAAATCGTTTGTAACATAAACATCAGGCGAGGCTACATAATTTCCTTTATCGAAAATATAAACATCAGCATCCTTAGCTTTCAATAAATTAGAGTATTTAGCTTTGCCCATCACCACTAAATCAGGATTTTTTACTACACCAACATTTTTGCGGTAAAAGCCATTTTCTTTTGTTAAAGTATTAAAACCACTTAACCAAACCAACTCATTTGCTTTTACAAACTTAGTATCTGCACCACGTTCAAAACGATTGTCTTGTTGCGCTCTTTCGTAACGCAATGCAATTTTATTATCTCTGCCGAAGTTATTAGTAATATTTTTTGGCTGACTTTTTCCGTCTGGCGAAAAGGACCAGATATCATATCTATCGTAAATTAAAACAGACTTATCACCTTCGGTCCACGTAGCAATGCCGTAAGCTTTCGGCGTATCTGGAACATCGTTTTCCTCATCGGCAAACTTAATCGCCATGCCATTATTTAATTGAGAAACTTTTCCAGTAGCAACATTGTATGTAAACCAGTTCGAAGTATTTTCATCAAAATAGATTACATAATTGCCCGCTGGAGATGCCGAAGCATTACCATTTAATTTTTCAATAATTTTTTTACGCTGACCAGTTTTGGTATCAACTAAATAATAATCTCTTAAAGTAGAACCGCTCCATTGAGATTCTACTCTGCGACCAAAATCCGTAGAAGCTAAAACAAAGTTTGCATTACCATCGCTCACCATATTTGCATCAGGTAAAGATAAATCCGTTAATGGGATAACTTTTGGATCATTGCTGTAAACATCTATAACAGAAAGAAAACTTCTTTTACCGTCTCTATCTGCATTTTTAAGTTGCATTGGTTGCAAATAATCGTCTTTGTAATTCCAAACATCAACTTTTGCAACTTCGAAATCTACAATAGTGGTATCTTTTGCCTTTTTAATAGGCGCAATACCGAAAAATAATTTTTTTCCGTCTTTACTAAATGAAACTCTTCCATCACCACTAACCGACCATTTAGCTGGTAAACCTGGCATATCATAATCAACTATAGTTTGTGCAGTATCAAGCGTTAAAGAATTGTAGTAAATATTAAAATCTTTAATTTCTTGTTTTTCAGGACTTTGTTCTCCTACAAACGCCAGGTGCTCGCTCTCATCATCAAAAGTAAATCCTTTAAAGCTGCCTTTACCTTTTACCAAAGTCTTAAGCGTTCCTTTTTCTGTATTTAAAAGGAATACACCTTGAGGTGCAGATTTATCTTTTTTGGAACCACTACAAGCGAAAACCAGTTGTTTCCCATCTTTGCTGAACGCATAGTCAGTAACATACTTATAGGTTTTATCAGCGTTAGTTAATAGATTTTTGACAATCAGATCAGTTCCTTCGTCTTTTTTAGGACCGCCAGCAGGTTCATCGTCAGCAAAATCCGTTTCCGAATCTTTTTTAGGTGTAGTAGTAGCAGCTTTTTTTGCAGTATCTAATTTATCTAATTGATAGGCCATATAGCCAAAGCCAGTTTCTGGAAATTTAAAAGACTTTACTCTTGCAATTTTAGTTACCGTATTCGAAGTTAGATTTGCTATACCCAAACTATCTTTTGGCATTGCATCGGGTTTTGCTTTTTTAATTTTTGCCTGGCGTAAATCTTTATAAAAAGGTTTTATTAGAAAGGCAGCGAATTTCGAATCGTTGCTAAACTGGCCCAGAGAAGCTCGCGGTACCGTTAGCTTTGCGTTTGTTTTTAAATTTGTGATATATAAAGTTGCATCACCTTCTTGTTGTAAAACACTGTATAAAGCCAATTGGCCATTGTTTGATAGTTGCTTTGTACCTATTGATTCCCATGTATCATAAACTTTATGATCCAATGGTTTTTTTTGCGCACAGGCAAAGCTGACAACGAAAAACAGAATAATTGTTAGTCCTTTTTGCATTTTATGAATAAATTAATTTGTTGGTTGAGATTCAATCCTTAAAAATTGCAAAATTTTGTCTTAATAAAAAAGATGTACGTCAAATATTACAAATAAACGCAGTCTTTATTCAATTCGGGATGTTGAATAAATTTATTTTTTGATATACTAACTCAATTCCTTAACGCCAAAAGCGATTTTATTAATCAGGGGATATTAAACCAAAAAGCCTCGATTGCTTTTAAACAATCGAGGCTTTTGATATATAAATAAGCAATTACTTTTTACCTTGTTGCTGTTGTTGTTGACGCATGTAATCATCTAAACGCTGTTGGAATTTAGATTTTTTCTTTTTCTCATCAGCTGGTTTCGCCTTATTTTGTTGAATTAAAGCATGAATTTTATCATCATCAACCATTTTACGGATTAAGAACTGCTGTCCGAATGTCATTAAGTTAGCTAAGAAGTAGTAATAATTTAATCCGGCAGGATAGCTATTTAATACACCCAAGAAAATTACTGGCATAATGTAGCCAATGTATTTCATTTGACCTGTTGCACCCGAAACCTGGTTGTTAAAGTAAGTCATAATTAATGTAGAGATCGTCATCAATACACACATTAAACTTAAGTGGTCGCCTATGAAAGGAATTTTAACACCGAAACGGATAAACTCATCATAAGTAGATAAATCTTTCATCCAAAGGAAACTTTCTTGTCTTAACTCGAACAAGTTAGGGAAGAAGAAGAAGAAAGCCATAACTAATGGTAATTGTAAAACCATCGGCAAACACCCGCCGAGTGGATTTACACCAGCTTTCTTATAGAGTTTCAAATATTCTTGCTGAACTAAAGTAGGATTATCTTCACCAACTTTTGCTTTAATCTCATCCATTTCAGGTTTTAAAACCCTCATTTTAGCCATCGATAAGTATGACTTGTAGGTTAATGGTGATAATGCAAGTTTTAATAAAATGGTAAGCGCAAAAATAATCAGGCCATAACCCCAACCGAAACCGTTAAGGAAATTAAATACTGGCAATACGATAAAACGGTTAACATATTTTAACGGCCAATAACCCATATCAACTTGCTGCTCCAAATCGTATCCTTGAGCTTTCAAAGTCGAGAATTTGTTGGTGCCAAAATAGAATTCCATTTCGTAAGCCTGATTTGCAAGATGCGTGTAAGGCAATTGCATATTTGCACTATAGAATTTAATCTGACCTGGAGTTGTTGGAATTTTAACTTCTAAACTTCCTTTTTCAAATGCTTGTTTAGCAATTAATGAAGCAGAGAAAAAATGTTGCTTAAATGAAACCCATTGGATTTTTCCTTTAGTTAATTCTTCTTTCTCATCTTTTGAAACACTTAAGTGGTTTACATCACCATCTAAATATTTGTAGTATGGAGCAGAATAACGGTGCTCACTTTCAATAGATTTTTCTTGTTGCAATAACGTTGCATCCCAGTTTAAATTAATTGTGTTGCCAGAAATAACTTGCTGTAAACCAACCAAATTAACATTAAATGCTACCTTGTTACTTGCTGCTTTTAAATCGTAAGCAAATTCTACATAAGCATTGGCACCATAATTAGCACGCATAGTTACACTATTGCCATTTTTAACAGGTGTAAAGTATAAATCGTTTGTGTTGATTACTTTTCCTGCTGCATTAATGTTTAAGCCAAACTTATTGTTGTTTCCACTAAACAAAATTAAAGGTTTACCATCAAAAGTTTTTTGGCCTTTAACTTGCACCGATGCAATTTTACCACCTTTATTACTCAAGGTAATTAATAAGTTTTCGTTTTCTATAACTGTATTCAATTCTGTTCCAGCTAAAGCGGTTCCGAAAGGGCCTTTAAGCGCTAAAGAATCAACTGCAGGATTTGCAACAGCTGTATTTTTTACAGTATCTTTTAATGTAGTTGCAGTAACACCTGCTTTTTTAAGCGAATCAATTTTCTCTGTTTCTTTGGCTTTTTTAAGTTCTGCTTCACTTGGTTTGAAGAAGTAGAATGATCCTGCCAAAATGATCATAATCAGGAATAATCCTGTAAAGGTATTTCTATCCATTATTTATTTTTATGCTGCAGTTAATTAGTTTTCTTTTTAGCATACTCCATTGCAGCGGCCACAAATTTAACAAAAAGTGGGTGAGGATTTGCTACTGTTGATTTTAATTCTGGGTGAAACTGGCCGCCCACGAAAAAAGGATGGCTTTTTAATTCTACAATTTCAACAAGGCCCGATTCAGGATTAATACCAGAGGCAATCATTCCTGCTTCTTCGTATTGTTTTAAATAGGCATTATTAAATTCGTAACGATGACGGTGGCGCTCGTTTATATGTTGTTTACCGTAAATAGCAAAAGCCTTTGTGCCTTTTTTAATGTCGCAAGGATAAGAACCCAAACGCATTGTGCCGCCTTTATTTGTTATTTTTTTCTGCTCCTCCATCATGTTGATTACAGGATTTTCAGCATTTTCTTCAATTTCTACCGTATGTGCGCCTTTTAAGCCTAAAACATTACGGCCATATTCAATTACGGCACATTGCATACCTAAACAAATACCAAAGAAAGGAATGTTATTTTCGCGAACGTATTTAATTGTATCAATTTTACCTTCAATACCGCGACTACCAAAACCTGGTGCAACTAAAACACCTTGTAGATGGCCTAATTTCTCTTTTACATTATCAGGGAAAATGCCTTCAGAGTGAATATATTCTACTTTTACTTTACATTCATTTTTAGAACCAGCATGTACAAAAGATTCTATAATCGATTTATAAGCATCAGGTAATTCAACATATTTTCCAACCAAGCCAATTTTAACTTCAGCTGTAGGATTTTTTAAACGACCAAGAAAATCTTTCCAGCTTTCCATATCTGGATCGTTTTTGGTTGGTAATTTTAATTTCGCTAAAACAGTTTTATCTAATTGTTCTTTTAACATCAGCAAAGGCACATCATAAATTGTAGATGCATCCATTGATTCGACAACTGCGTTGATATTAACGTTACAAAATAAGGCGATTTTTTTTCTCAAATCAGGGCCTAAGTGATGTTCGGTTCTACAAACCAGGATATCGGGCTGAATACCATATTCTAACAAGGCTTTAACCGAGTGTTGTGTTGGTTTTGTTTTCAACTCTCCAGCTGCCGCTAAATATGGTACTAAAGTTAAATGAATTACAATTGCATTCGAATTGCCTTCTTCCCATTTAAACTGACGAACAGCTTCTATAAACGGTAAAGATTCGATATCACCAACCGTACCACCAAGCTCCGTAATTACAATGTCGTAATCACCGCTATCACCAAGAATACGCATATTACGTTTAATTTCATCGGTAATGTGCGGAACAACCTGTACAGTTTTACCTAAATACTCACCTTTACGCTCTTTGCTAATTACGTTTTGGTAAATACGACCTGTTGTAATGTTGTTTGCCTGCGAAGTTGGAACATTTAAGAAACGTTCGTAATGACCAAGATCTAAATCGGTTTCAGCACCATCTTCCGTAACAAAACACTCACCGTGCTCGTATGGATTTAATGTTCCTGGATCGATATTAATGTACGGATCGAATTTTTGAATGGTTACACGATAACCTCGTGCCTGTAAGAGTTTAGCTAAAGAAGCGGATATGATGCCCTTACCTAAAGAGGAAGTAACACCGCCCGTAACAAAAATATACTTAGTCATGTTTGTGAATTTATGCAACAAAGGCAAAAAATGTTGCTTTTTGTACGGGGTACAAAGGTAGTAAAATTAGTCGTTCAAGCAGAAATAAAACTCGGTAATTTTAAAAATGATAAAGCAATGTTATTTAATGGATTATAAAATTGTTTTGTTGCATTATCTTTTTTGGTAAAGCTTAGTCGATAACAATTATTAAGATCAGTTTCGTTTTTCGCTTTAAATTATGATGATAATTTGTGCTTTTTGTGATGGGGGTTAAGAAGATAATTAGTAGATATAAAAAGTGAATTAACAACAATTGTAATAAATCTTTACCTTCTTTTCTTTTTCGCTCCAGGCAATGTAAATGTTGTTCTCTTTTCCTAAACGATACTTAAAGCCATTTAAACCCGATTTTTTTAATTCCTCATAAAGCGCTTTATCTGGGGTGTAATTATCAGCTTTATCATCTGGCATAACTGCAGGTTCTAGAAAATTATCATCACTAAAAAAGTCGTTAGCTATTGTTTTAAGAAAAATAATTTGATCTTTTTCTTTCGATAAATCGATGTTGGGATCTGTACTACCCAAAAGCTCAGTACCTTTTAGTTTCGCATTGTAAATTTCGATGCCTTCAGCATTTTTGATGCTGAAGTTTAAAACCATATCTTCTGGCTTTCTGCCAGTTAATTCAATTTTAAATGTATCTAATGTCTTTAAATTTGAAAATGATTTACCTATGCTCGAATTTACATTCTTAAATTCTATGGATTCTGCTTTCTCTTTTTGATTTGATTGACAAGCAAATAGAACAACAACACATGTAATGATAAGTAATGATAATTTTCTCATGGTCGAAAATACGAATTTTAGAGTTTTATCAAATTTTTAGTTCGAATTATAGAGAATAACCTATTGATAAAGTTAATTGAAAATCTAAATATCCTTTTGGAGCATCGCTTCCTTGAAATGTTTCTATGTTGAAATATTTTCCATAACCTATTCCAGTAGTTGTTTCGAGCAAAAATCTTTTAGCTGGAATATACAGAAACCCAATATTAATACCCGAACGGATGGAATTCGCCTTGAAGTTTCTATCATTTCCAAAAGATAAATATCCAGTAGGATGAACGTAGGCATTATTTGATACAATTGTTTTGTTTAAGTTTCCTGTATATATTCCAAAAAAAGGCGTAATCTCATGTTGTTTTATTTCATAAGCATACATTTTTGCCCGCAGTAAAAATCCGTTATATTCATAATCTCTTCCCCAGTTTAATACTCCTGTGTTATAAGAAAGTTCCAGGCCATATTTTAGTGCGATAGTTTTCTCAGTAGAAAATGATGGTCGCTTAGCAATCAGATTTAATAAATTTGTTTTTAAAAAGATTCCGTATGGCTTTTGAGCTATTCCGTTTTTGGCTATAAATAAGAAAAGCAATAAGTATAAAAACTTCCTCATAGTATATCGTTTTCTAAAAATAATTTAATTTATCCAATTGAAAACATTTTTTTGTAATATTGCGTAATCAGTTACGTAATTAATTTAATATATGAGCTTTTTTGAACAAACAGGTAAGGTTGCTATTGGAAGTAGATTAAGAATGTTAACAGACAAGGTTACCGAAGACGCAGCACAGATTTATAAACTTTACGATATAGATATGCAACCCAAATGGTTCCCCGTATTTTATTCTCTATCAAAAGGAGAGGAGAAAACCATTACGGAGTTAGCTAAAGAGATTGGTCATTCACATCCCTCCGTAAGCAAAATAATCAGCGAGATGTTGAAGAAAGGTTATGTATTGGAAAAGAAAGATAAAAGTGATGGGCGACGGAATGTAGTTAGCCTTTCTAAACAAGGTTTGATCATTTCGGATAAGGTTACTAACCAGTTAATTGATGTTAATGCGGCTATTGAAGAATTATCGGCACAAACGCAAAACAAACTTTGGGAAGCGATAGGTGAGTGGGAATTTTTATTAGAACAAAAAACATTATTAAAAAGAGTGGAAGACAAGAAAAAACTTAGAGATAGCGAGCAAGTTGAAATTGTTGCTTATGAGCCAAAATACCAGGAAGTATTTAGGGCGTTAAACGTAGAGTGGATATCAGCGTATTTTAAAATGGAAGAATCTGATTACAAAGCTTTAGATCATCCGCAAGGCTATATTTTAGATAATGGTGGACATATTTTAGTTGCGCTCTACAATGGCGAACCTTTAGGTGTGTGTGCGTTGATTAAAATGGATGATGAGGAATACGATTTCGAGTTGGCAAAAATGGCTGTTTCACCGAAAGCACAAGGAAAAAATATAGGTTTTTTACTTTCTAGTGCAATTATAGAATTGGCAAAAAAATTGGGTGCTTCTAAAATTTATTTAGAAAGTAATACTATCCTCAAGCCCGCCATTAACCTTTACCATAAACTAGGTTTTGAAAAGGTTGCTGGCAAACCTACGCCATATACGCGTTGCAATATCCAAATGGAGTTAGTGGTAAGCTAAAATCCCTATTTTAAGGTACGAAGCAATCTCAAATAAAGAAATTGCTTCGTACCATTTACTCTAATTTCAAAGCCTTTAAAAGCTTATTCAACTTTTTAAGGTCTTCTGGTGTATCAATAGCAACAGTTTCTAAATCTGTAATTTTTGTTTGGATGTAAAATCCGTTTTCAATCCAGCGAAGCTGTTCTAAACTTTCAGCAATTTCTAATGAGGATGGTGCTAATTTTGTAATCTCTTTTAAAGATTCTGTTCGGTAACCGTAAATACCTACGTGTTTGTAAAACTGATGTTTTTCTGCCCAAACACCTGGTTCTCCATTTCTAATAAAAGGAATAGGGCTTCTACTGAAATACATTGCCCTGCCGTTTACATCAATTACCACCTTTGGACTGTTTGGATTATAAATACTTTCCTGACTTTCTATCGGTTTTATTAAGGTTGCCAGCTGAACTTTTTCTTCAACAAAGCAACTGGTAAGCAAATCTATTTGTGCAGGTTCTATAAAAGGCTCGTCACCCTGAATATTAATTACAATATCAAAACCAGTAAGCTGCTCAATAACTTCAGCGCATCTATCTGTTCCGCTTTGGTGTGTTGAAGCTGTAATTACATACTCGCCACCAAATCTTTTAACTTCTTCAACAATACGTTCATCGTCGGTTGCAATTACAACTTTCGATAAACTTTCTGCTTTGGATGCCTGCTCATACACCCTTTGTATCATGCTTTTGCCAGCAATATCTACCAATGGCTTGCCTGGAAATCGGGTAGAGGCAAAGCGAGCAGGAATTATCCCGATAACTGATTTTTTATCTATCATATATTTTTTTGATAGAGCCTGTAGGCTACAAAAGCAAAAATTAACCCCAAAATAATATAGGAAATTGGATGTGCAAAATTAAGTGTCCACCCCAAAACTTCAATTCGTTTTCTGATGATGAATCTTGAATCGTTTCTATTAAAATAGAAAATACCCCATTTCCAGTTTTCTGGTTTATCATGTTCGAAATCTTTTTCCATCGTTTATAGATTGATAATTTTACTTAAAAAAACCTTAACTGATTATACAACTCTTCATAATTATGAGTTTGATAAAGAGTATTTTAAAGTGAAATAAAAGTTTAGATTTCTTACAAAGTTCAGGGTAACAATTTTGAATCGTTTTTTCTTACAGCTAAAAAAATTAAAATAATCCGTTTATTTCGGCTTCTATAGATTGAATTACCGTACCTAAATCTTCAGGATTGTTAGTGAAATCCAATTTATCTTTATCAAGAATTAATAATTTACCAAGATCGTAGCCTTTAATCCAGGCTTCATATTTCTCGTTCAGTTTAGATAAATAATCGATACGAATACCAGCTTCATATTCGCGGCCTCGGCGTTGTATATTATTTACAAGCGTTGGCACAGAAGCACGTAAATAAACCAGCAAATCTGGAGGTTTAATAAACGATGTAATATTATCGAAAATAGCACGGTAATTATCGTGATCACGGGTAGTCATCAAAGCCATATCGTGTAAGTTTTCAGCAAAAATATGTGCATCTTCATAAATCGTTCTGTCTTGAATAACATTACGTTTATTTACTTCGATGTCTGTAATTTGTTGAAAACGACTGTTTAAGAAATAAATCTGAAGGTTAAAGCTCCAGCGTTTCATGTCGCTATAAAAATCTTCGAGATACGGATTGTTATCAACAGCTTCATATAAAGCTTCCCATCCATAATTTTTTGCCAACAAACCAGTTAAAGTTGTTTTACCAGCGCCTATATTTCCTACTATTGCTATGTGCATATATAATGATGTAAGATGTGAAATATGTAAGAAGGAAAATGAAGGATTTTAAGCGCTCATCTAAAGTCTCTTATCTCAAATCTATTAAATAAAATTAAAAACTTTTAAACCCAATTAAGTTACGAACTTCTTTAATGGTTTTCTGCGCACTTTCTCGAGCTTTTAAAGCACCGTGTTTAGCAACCTGTCTTAAATATAAATCATCTTTAGATAACTCTTCAATTCGTTCTCTTATTGGTGAGTTAAAAATAATCATATCTTCTGCAAGCTGTTTTTTCATATCTCCGTATCTAATTTGCATTTTGTTGTATAAACCGTCAAAATGCTCAACCGTATCTGGGGTAGAAACAATTTTCATTAAATCGAATAGGTTTTGAATAGCTTCGGGCTTTGCCTGGTTTTCTTCCGTCGGGCCACTATCGCTAACCGCACGAGATACCTTTTTGCGAATAATTTCTGGACTATCAGACAAATAAATGCAATTTCCATCACCGTCAGATTTGCTCATTTTACCTTTACCTTCTAAACCTGGCACTTTTACCAAATTTTCAGAATAACTAAACGCAAACGACTCTGGGAATAAATCGGTATTATACATTCTATTAAAACGATTTCCAAAATTCCTGGTCATCTCTAAATGTTGCTCCTGATCTTTACCAACAGGAACTTTTGTAGCCTTGTGAATCAAAATATCTGCCGCCATTAGGGTCGGATAGGTTAATAAACCAGCATTAACATTATCAGGATTTGCTCTAATTTTCTCTTTGAAAGATGCACTGCGTTCTAATTCGCCCAAATAAGCATTCATATTCAGGTACAAATAAAGCTCAGAAACCTCTGGAACATCAGATTGGATATATATTGTTGCCTCTTCAGGATTAATGCCACAAGCTAAATATTCTACTAAAACGTGTCTTACATAACCATGCAAATCACCAGGTACTGGATGTGTAGTTAAAGAATGGAGGTCGGCAATAAAAAAATAGCAGTTGTAATCGTACTGCATTTTTACAAAGTTAGTTACTGCGCCAAAATAATTTCCTAAATGTAGCTTTCCTGTTGGCCTGATGCCACTCACCACTGTTTCTTTCATAATGGCACGAAATTAAAAATAAAAAGCCATCAAACTATAGTATAGATTCAATTTTATATCATAAAAAAATATCTTCTCCTAGGTTAATCAATACCTGCACCTTGTGGTCATATCCATTTTATCGTCAAATATTTCTAAGGTCATCTCTGGGTTAGCGTCGGTGTTAGGAACTGGGTTTATACTGGCGAACACCTGGCTAAGTACTGGATACAGATATTATTTACTACGGATAGTTATTATAGTAATGTGCTCTTTTATTGATGTGATTAATGTAATTGAAAATAAAATGATTATGATCTGATCAGCACTGAGATCGTGAGCTTATATCATAATGAATTATCAAACTATTTTATATTTTTGACAATCTATGATAAAATTTTTTAGGCAATTACATCGCGTTTGGTACCTTTTCTGGATACTGTTTTTCTTTGCACTCTTTTATCCGATTTATATAATTACGTCTAAAAATCCGAAGTATTATGGGATATTAAATTTTTGCCGAATGGCAAATAGCTTTCTATGTAGTTTATTTGCTGGGGTATTTTTCTCTTATAAATTTGAAGAGCCATTAGATAACAAGCAAACTTATATTTACTGCGCCAACCATACATCTAATTTAGATATTATGATATTTTGCATTTTGGCAAAAGGGCGGTATCATTTTATGGGCAAAGATGAATTATTAAATAACCCTGTATTAGGCATATTTTTTAAAACTATTGATATATCTGTAAAACGAGATAGTAAAATATCAGCATTCAGGGCTTTTAAAAAAGCAGGCGAAAATTTAGAAAAGGGGATGAGTTTAATCATTTTTCCAGAGGGAAAAATAGATGATCACTACCCACCAAAACTTGGCGAGTTTAAAAATGGTCCATTTCGCCTTGCAATAGAAAAAAATATTCCTTTAGTGCCAGTAAGTATAACCAATGTTTGGAAAATTAACTGGGATGACGGTGCTAAGTATGGAAGTAAGCCTGGAATTTGCGATATTTACGTCCACAAACCAATTAATACATCTCAGCTAACAGATGGTGATACAGATGGATTAAAAGAAAAGGTTTTTAAATTGATTGATAGCAAACTTTTATAATATGAATTTAGACGCAAAGACCATTCACAAAATAGCCGATTTGGCAAGGATTCATATTGATGAAAAAGAGGTTGAAACCCTCATTCCTGAAATGAATAAGATCTTATCGTTTATGGAAAAATTAAACGAACTAGATACTTCTGCTGTTAAACCTTTGGTTTATATGAATGAAGCTACAAATGTGTGGCGCGAGGATGTTTTTAAACAAGAAATTTCTACTGCCGATGGTTTGAAAAATGCAGCAAAACATACAGATGAGTTTTTTATGGTTCCAAAAATCATTGAGAAATAAGCTTCAATTAATTGGTTAAAATTTAAGCTGCGTTTAGTAACATAATAGATGTTTTTTAAAATCGCTTGTAACATCTTACCCATTACCCTTGTCTAAAAAATAAAAACTATGTCGCAACCACTCATCACCATTAAAGAAATTGGACGTAAATACGTTATCGGTTCAGAGGTAATTCATGCTTTAAAATCAGTAAGTTTAGATATAAACAAAGGTGAGTTTGTGGCGTTAATGGGTCCTTCTGGTTCAGGTAAATCTACGTTGATGAATATTTTGGGTTGTTTAGATACACCTTCGAGTGGAACTTATATATTAAACGGAACTGACGTAAGCCACATGACGGATGATGCTTTAGCTGAAGTTCGCAATCAGGAAATCGGTTTCGTTTTTCAAACATTTAATCTTTTACCGCGCTCCACTTCTTTAGATAACGTAGCATTGCCGCTAATTTACGCAGGAAACAGTAAAAAGGATCGAGATGCTCGCGCTGCTAAGGCGTTAGAAAATGTAGGTTTAGGAAATCGTATGGATCATAAACCCAACGAGCTTTCTGGTGGTCAGCGTCAACGTGTAGCTGTTGCGAGAGCATTAATTAACGATCCTTCTATTATTCTTGCCGATGAGCCAACGGGCAACTTAGATACCAAAACCTCTATCGAAATTATGGGTTTGCTCGAAGAAATTCATAGCAAAGGAAATACAATTATTTTGGTAACGCATGAGGAAGATATTGCTCAACATGCACACAGAATTGTACGTATGCGTGATGGTTTGATAGAGAATGATTACTTGAATACCGATATAAAAAATGTTTCGCCACGCTTGCAGGCTTTAAAAGAAAGCGGAAGCGATTGGGAAAAAATAAATTAATCCCTAAATCCCCACCGGGGACTTTTAGGATTTTATATAATAATTTCCCTTTTAGGGGTTAAGGGTATGAAAATCTACACAAAAACTGGCGATAAAGGCCAGACATCATTAATTGGTGGCACTCGTGTTGCAAAATATCATTTACGTATTGAAGCTTACGGAACCGTTGATGAATTAAATTCGTACATCGGGTTAATTATGTGCCAGAACATCGATGCCCATCATCAGCAATTACTTAAAGAGATTCAGGATCGATTATTTACGGTAGGCTCTTCTTTGGCAGCCGACCCTGAAAAATCTAAAATGAAGATTCCTGATTTGCATGATAGCGACGTTACTTTGCTTGAAAACGAAATGGATGCTATGAACGAAAGCTTGCCAGCATTAAAGCATTTTATTTTACCAGGCGGTAATACGGTAGTTTCCTACTGTCATATTGCCAGATGTGTTTGCAGAAGGGCAGAACGTTTAACTGTAGAACTTGCAGGAAATAGTTTTGTAGATGAACGCGTAACAGTTTATCTAAACCGTTTGAGCGATTATTTATTTGTTTTGGCACGAAAACTGAATATTGATTTCGGAGCAGAAGAAAACATTTGGATACCTCGTGTTTAATGGTGGAAAAATAAGTTTGTTTTGCTCAGAAATTTTAATATACTTTGCGAAATATTAAGAATAAGAATTTAATTGAATTGAAGATATGTATTGGACACTAGAATTAGCTTCCCACCTGGAAGACGCACCATGGCCTGCAACAAAAGATGAGTTAATTGATTACGGTATCCGTTCTGGAGCACCTGTAGAAGTTATCGAGAATTTACAGGCATTAGAAGATGACGGCGAGCCTTATGAAACAATAGAAGAAATTTGGCCAGATTATCCTACTAAAGAAGATTTCTTCTTTAATGAGGATGAATACTAAAGAAAGCCTGAAAAGCTCCCGATGAAAATCGGGAGCTTTTTTTTGCATTTTATTTTATAAGCGATGAAAATAGAGGCAAATGGTGAGATCAAAATAAATCTTTACATTTTTTAAACAAAAGATTATCGTGTGTGTTAATACTTCAATATTTACTTAAAAAATTAACACTATGGGGAATTTATTGTATTTAGTAGCGGTAGTATTGGTAATACTATGGGTTATAGGTTTTGTATTTCACGGCTTTGGTGATGTAGGTGGAATTATTCATGTTCTACTCGTAATAGCTGTTATAGCAATATTACTTAAGGTTATAGGCAGAGCTGCCTAAACAAAATAAAAATACCCTTTATAATTTAAAGGGTATTTTTATTAATTAACATTTCTGCCAATTCTAAATCGATCGGGTAGGTTATTTTTATGTTGTTTCTTTCTCCTTCGATAATATTTATTTTTTCTCCAAGTGCTTCTACAACACTTGCATCATCTGTAAAGGCTAATTCAAAGTCTTGCTCGTATGCACTTCTCAAAACTGATAGATCGAATACCTGAGGAGTTTGTACCAGATAAACCTCATTTCTTTTAATAGCAGATGTTTCGCCATTTCTTAAAAGCCTAACACTATCGCTAGATTGTATTGCAACAACTACATTTCCTAATTCAGTAGCTTGCTTATAACTATAATCTATAAGCTGTTTTGAAACTAATGGTCTAACTGCGTCATGTATTGCGACGAAGCAATCTTCGTTAATTGTTTTAATGGCATTCTGAACAGAATTAAATCGCTCTGAGCCACCAGCAATAATTTCGTGCGGTATGTTAAAATTAAATTCATTACAAAGCCTTCGCCAGTAATTGTGCTGGTCGGTGTGTAATACAACTAAAATTTTTGGTTGAGAATCGCTTTGCGCAAAAGCTTTTATCGTGTGCATTAAAACCGGAAGGTTATTAAGCAGTAGAAATTGTTTTGGGGTTTCAGTTTGCATTCGATTTCCCGAACCTCCTGCTACAATTACAGCGTAATATTTCATCATCAAAAGTATCAAGTATTTAGTATCAAGTAGCAAGTATAGACTTTAGTCTCGATACTCGATACTTAATACTTGAATCGATTTTAGATAATTAGCATGGCATCACCATAGCTATAAAATTTATATTTTTCTTTTACTGCAACTTCGTAAGCATTCATTACGTTTTCGTAACCGCCAAAAGCACTAACCATCATTAATAAAGTAGATTCAGGTGTGTGGAAATTGGTTATCATCGAGTTTGCAATACTGAAATCGTAAGGAGGGAAGATAAACTTACTTGTCCAGTCGTTAGCAGCTTTTAAAGTTCTGTTTGCAGAAACAGCCGATTCGATAGAACGCATTGAAGTTGTACCAACGGCACAAATTCTTCTTTTTTCTTCTAAAGCTTTATTTACAATATCAGCATCTTTTTGCTCAATAATAAATTGCTCAGAATCCATTTTGTGTTTAGTTAAATCTTCAACTTCTACAGTTCTGAAAGTTCCTAAACCAACGTGTAAGGTAACTTCGGCAAATTCTATACCTTTAAGTTCAAGGCGCTTCATTAATTCGCGACTAAAGTGTAAACCTGCAGTTGGAGCTGCAACTGCACCTTCGTGTTTCGCGAAAATTGTTTGATAACGTTCTTTATCTTCAGCAGTAGCTTTACGTTTAATATATTTAGGAAGTGGAGTTTCGCCTAAAATTTCAACGTTTTTTCTGAATTCTTCATCAGTTCCTTCGAATAAGAAACGGATTGTACGGCCGCGAGATGTAGTGTTATCTACAACCTCAGCAACTAACAAATCGTCATCGCCGAAATATAATTTATTACCAACACGGATTTTACGAGCTGGGTCCACTAAAACATCCCATAAACGTAGTTCTTTATTTAACTCACGAAGTAAGAAAACCTCGATTGTAGCACCAGTTTTCTCTTTATTGCCATATAAACGAGCAGGGAAAACTTTTGTGTTATTTAATATCATAACGTCTTTGTCATCGAAATAACCTAAAACGTCTTTAAAAATTTTATGTTCAATTTTACCGCTGTCTTTGTGTAAAACCATCAAACGTGCTTCGTCGCGTTGTTCAGCTGGATTGTTAGCCACTAGTGCCTCTGGTAAGTTGAATTTGAATTGTGATAATTTCATTCTTGATGAATTTTTTGAGGTGCAAAAATACGAATTTAATTCTTCTTTTTCGTATTTTATCAAACGCAATTATAGTGTATTATGTTTTAATATGCTTATACAATTAAAAAAATGTTTAATAGATATAAAATTAATTAGTTTTGATAATGAACTGTAACCTTTTTCAATTCTTTGCATCTAACAGATAATTATGATAATTTTCAGGCTAATAGGCGAGAGTTTTCGTTTTGCATTTGATGCATTACGCCAAAACAAGTTACGTACAATGTTATCGCTCCTGGCGATAACTATTGGTATTTTTGTAATTATTTTTGTGTTTTCTGGTGTGGATACCTTTCGTGGTAAATTGCAATCGAGTGTTGATAAGCTTGGTTCGAACACAATTTACATTCAGAAATGGCCATGGAGCTTTGGCGATAATTATCCATGGTGGAAATACGCAAACCGTCCGCAACCATCAATTAGGGATTTCGAAACCTTAAAAGAAAGAATGAGCAATGCTGATGGTATAACTTTTGAAATTTCTACAGGTAATAGAACTATTAAATATAGAAGTGGTTCAGTTGAAGGGGTTTCTATTTCTGCAGCTTCTCAGGATTTTAATAAAACATGGAATTTTGAACTGCAATCTGGACGTTATTTTACTGAAAATGAAAGCAATAACGGTACGCCAGTTTGCTTAATTGGAGCCGAAATTGCAGAAGGTTTATTTGGTGATGAAGAACCTATTGGAAAACAAGTACAAGTTTTAGGTAGGAGAGTTACCGTAATTGGGGTTTTCGTAAAAGAAGGCGAAGATATGTTAGGCACCTCATTAGATAAAAGTGTTAACCTGCCTATAAATTTTGCTAAGGGAATTTTGGATGTACAGAATGAGCGCTATAATCCACAGATTACAGTTAGAGGATCTGATCATGTATCATTAGAAGAAGTAGAAAGTGAGTTGCAGGGTTTAATGCGATCAATTCACAGGTTAAGGCCCAACCAGGAAGATGATTTTGCCTTGAATAAAACAACAATCCTTTCTAATCAGCTTAATAAAATGTTTGATGTTGTTAATATCGCTGGCTGGGTAATCGGAGGTTTCTCTATTCTTGTCGGTGGTTTCAGTATTGCTAATATTATGTTTGTTTCGGTAAAAGAACGCACTAATATTATAGGTATTCAAAAATCGCTTGGTGCTAAAAGATATTTTATTCTTTTACAGTTTATATTCGAAGCAATTTCGCTATGTATTTTGGGTGGCTTGCTTGGATTATTACTCGTTTATTTACTCGCCCTGGCAATAGGAGCTATAACCGATTTTCACATTAT
The DNA here is from genome assembly GCF_039537385.1 of Pedobacter ginsengiterrae. NCBI lineage: Bacteria > Pseudomonadati > Bacteroidota > Sphingobacteriia > Sphingobacteriales > Sphingobacteriaceae > Pedobacter > Pedobacter ginsengiterrae. The sequence goes on along the minus strand of NZ_BAABAK010000001.1, from coordinate 32,136 downwards.
CCTTGGCTTAAATAACATTACACTAGGCATTGGCATATCTGTAATAATAGGCACAATATCAGGTTTCTGGCCTGCATATTCGGCATCGAGATTAGATCCTGTTGAAGCAATTAGAAGCTAGAGAGGATAGGATATATTCTAAGCTATAAAAATACTCTAAAAGGAAATAATTATGGCTTAGAATGCGGATAATGGTTTAAGGATTGAGTTTTTGTTGAGGGTTTATTTTTCTTTGTAAACCTTTCATAAAAACTTTTGGAATTTGCCCCAATGTAAATGGAATATTTATCGCAAACGATTTTACCATTAAATTAAGAGAATATTTAAAATTTAATTCCCGAATTAGATTGTGCTTAGCAAATTCAACTAAACCACTCATATACCTTTCATCAAGAATTTTACGTTCATTTGGTTTTAAAAGTTTCTCAAATTTTAAAATTTTAGCTTTTACATCAGCTATATATAAAAATTCTAAAACCTCGCTCCATTTTCTGCCATCATAAATATTAATTTCATCAACACGCTTTTTCCATAATTTTTGCAGTGTAAAGGCAGCACGGCAGGGTTTTGATAAAATTAGTTCTAGATACATACACCAATCGTCGCCAATATTCATTTCCTCATCCCAACCTGTTAATATTGAAGAACGTTTAATAACAACAGACGAGGATGGCGAAGGACACGATTTTAGATATAAGTCTCTAAGTTCATTATATTCTAGTAAAACCCAATTATCCTGTTCCTTTGGGAAGTATGGGATTAAAAACGGATCGTTATTTAAAAAATCCCAAGGATTACCAATTTTACTTTCCTGTTCCCAATTTGCAAATACAAAATCAAGATTTTCTTCTTCCAATTTAGATATGCATTGCTCCAAAAAGTCAGGATGCCAAATGTCATCCGAATCAAGCGAGGCAATAATAGAGCCTTTTGCATAAGATAATCCTAAATTTCGGGCAGAGGCCTGACCTCCATTTTGTTTGTAATGATATTCTATTTGAGGATATTTTTTGATTAATTCTGCTGTTTGATCTATCGAACCATCATCTATTACAACAATTTGGATGTTTTTATATGATTGATTAATAGCACTCTCAATGGCATCAGGAAGTTTCTTTTCTCTATTATAAGTCGGGATGATTATGGTGACTAACTTTTGATTGGCCATTGATATTATATAGGGGGAATGGAAGATTTTAAAGATGAACTAAAGATAGAATTTTGCATTGTAAATAAAAACACTAAATGAAACAATATCCACTACATTATTAAATAATCCTGTTAATTTTTTAAACTAAAAGTTACGGTGTTTTTTGAAAACTATTGCTCTGGCAAAAAAGGCATAATCATAAATAGCTAACCATAACAAATATGGGAATAAGGAGATATGTATTATTAAAACTGTTACATTAATTATGTTTATTAATATTGCTGCAAATAATAGAGAAATAGGTAAAAACATTTGATAATAGTCTGCCATAATAATTTGATAGGGCCTATCATCGCTTTTTAAAACAATAATAACTTGTGTTTTGTTTATCTTGTACCTAAGAAATATGAGAATAAAGTAAAAAATCAATGCTACTATGGTGATGATTAGGTGGATTTTAAGCAGCATGATCGTTAGGGCAAAAATTTCGACAATGAAAATAAACCTGGCTTTGTTGTTAAATTCAGTAGGCTCAACTCCGCTTGCATAAGTATTCAAATTAACTTTAATATCGTTTTCACGATCTGAAAATTGGTGCCACAAAATACCCCTTAAACCATAAGCTAATGCCCATATACCTACTGCTGCAAACCAGATGTAATCTATTTGTTGATTTGAAACATAGCTCATACTGGAAACCATAAGTAAACTAGGAAAAAGATGCGAGCCGCAACCGTCAGCAATAACACCAAGTATTCCTCTGTTTTTTAGCCTAAAAGGTTTTATCGAGTATAGGCTAAAGACAATCCACGAAAGTGAATACAGAAAACATGATAATACATCAGGATAAAGAAAATATCCAAAAAAAATACCTAAAAGAATACAGATAGCAGGGATTATCCACCTATATTGTTTAGGCAAATGCTGTATTCTATTAGATTTACCACTTGCAATATCCTCATCCATATCAGTTATATCGTTAATGACACTAACGTAAATTGCTCCAATTATCAGTGAACATAAAAGAAAAATTAACCATAAAGCAACTTTATATAGCGGCGTATCTGTCATTATTGTTGTAGCATAGCCTATAGCTAATAAAGGCGGCAATTTATATGCCCACCACTCATGCGACCTTATAACGTTAAATATTTTCATTTATCTTGAGTTTCTTTGTAGAGTGCTAAAGCTTCAAGACAAAAACCTGTAGTGAATTCTTCAGAACCAAAACAACTTAGCTTTTTTGCTCCCCCGTAATAAACCACCCATCTTTGCCAATTTCCATAATCTTGTTGGTTTTTAATTAGATACGCAACAGCATCTTCAATAATAAGTGAGTAGTAGTTTAAGTTTAATAAGGATATTACACCGAAAGCGGTATCTAAAATACTTGCACCAATTGAGCCATCTTCTTTAACTGTTTCAATAATTCGGTCAATTAGTGGTTTCTTTAATGGCTCTAGTTCAACAATTGCCTTTTTGTAATTTCTCGAAAAAAAATAATAAATAGAAAATGGATTTCGATACCATTCATCGCAATCGTTCTCCTTATTTTGCTCAATTATATTGATCATATAATTAATAAGTGGTTTTGTATTATCATCAAGGCCAAGGTAAAATAGGACATTTGCATTAACAACTGCATCAATGTCATTTCTACTACACTCAAACTTATGCCAAAACATAAATGATTTAATAGGGTTCTTATATTCTCTTAGGATCAGTAACCAGTAATTTTTATCGAAAATAAGATTTGGTCGAAGTGTATACCAAGTATAAAATAAACCTAGTTTGTTTCGGTTTTTCAGAATTATACTTTTGTTTTCAGGATAATTTTTTCCAAGCTCTTGTAAAACTTTAGATGCGCAAGAAGTATTATCTACATCCGCTGGACAAGTTTTGAATAGGGGATTCCATGACGTGAAATTATTCCATACGCCAGCTCTCATCGATTGAAACTGAAGGAAGAAACTTGATAGTTCCAACATTTGTTTCACCTTAGATAAATGCCTTAAATGAAGTAAAGAGTAGCATATTAACGATGTAGGAAATACGTTGCTATACGGAATGGTATGAGTTAAATTATCGTCGAAACCCATGTAAACACAAAATTCGCCGTTAGGGAATTGATGTTGATGAAGGTAATCTACTCCTCTCAATATGGATTGGTCAATATCTTCAGTTCTAATCATACATCTGCAATTCTAATTCACATTAAGCATTTTGATAATAATTTTTGCAAAATCTTTTTCTGGTAACTTTGGAACAACTTGCGCTATGTGTTTTGCAGCATTTAAGCCTATTTCTTCCCAATTATGCCGCTCGTCCCAAGCTCGCTCCATTGCATCTGAAAATGACTGTTCGTTTGGATACCCGATAAAACCAGTTTTTCCTTCTTCTACGAGTTCTGCATTTCCGCCAGCATTAGATATAATTACTGGTCTACCTGCTGACATGGCTTCTACCATGGATAAGGGCAAACCCTCACTTCTAGATGGCAAAATTAAGGCATGGTAGTCTTTCCACATGCTTTCTACATCATCGATTTGACCTTTAAATTCTACATTACTTACGCCAAGAAGTGCAGCCATTTCTTTTAACGCTTTTTCATCATTTCCTTTTCCAATAAAAGAAATCATAATAGGTCTTTCTTTCCATTTTTGTTCGGACATGATCCTAATCAAAATATCCTGACCTTTATCTAATAAGAAAAGTCTTCCTAAACAAGCAAGCTTAAATATTTTTTCAGATTTAGGAAAAGGTACAACCTTTCCTGACAACTTCATTGGGTTAAAGATGACATGACCATTGGTTAATCTTTTGCCAAATTGCTCCTCCGTAAGCCTTAAATTATGTTTTGAAACGAAGAAAATTCTTTGAGATTTTGATAGGGCTTCAGACATGCTATCCCGATCGGTAAAATATGGCCAATAAAAATCAACAGCTTTTTGAGCAATAACAACATAAGGAATTTCCAATTTCGAACATTGATATGCTAATTTAAGGCCATCAAAGTTAATTCCTTGAGATATAATTACCAATTCGGGCGTATTATTTTTTAAAATTTTAATATAATTACTAAAATCTTCGCCTCCATATTGAGCCATTTTTAATCCAATAGCAATTTTGGTGAATAGTTTTCCTGCTTTTTTCTTAATCCTAAAAGCAGTTGATTTTCTAGGAAAGATCTCTATTAACTTTATATTATTTTCTGCTAGTTTAATATACTCTGGATGCTGTTTATTAATATTTTCTTTAACAATCGATATTTCGAAGCCAGCCTCTTGTAAAAAAGGAGTACTTCTTCCCCAAAGCTCTTCACTACCTCCCCAATCATCTATACAAGTGGTTACAATTAATATTTTACGCATAGAATTTTATAGAGATGTATTTTTAAATAAATTAAAATAGCCACCTTTTAGTGCTATAAGCTCATCATGAGTTCCATGCTCTGATATTTGTCCTTCATAAAGAAAATATATATAATCGGCATGTTTTACTGCAGATTGACGATGGCTGATAATTAATGCAGCCCTATTGCCAATTCTATCCCTTAACGAATTAAAAAGTTCTTTTTCTGATGTAGCATCCAAAGCACTTGTTGCTTCGTCTAAAATTATAAATCTTGATGGACTGTAAAAAGCCCTCGCTATGGCAAGTTTCTGCCATTGGCCGATACTCACTTCTTGTCCATCTTCAAAAATTCGACCCATAGTTGTTTCGTATCCCTTTGAAAATTTATCAATAAATAAGTTTGCTCCTGAATTCTTTGCAGCTTCTATTACATCTATTTCAGGTCTGCTTTTTCCATCAATATCTCCAAACTTAATGTTGTCTGCTGCTGAAACGTTATATTTTCCAAAATCTTGAAAAACGGCGCAGATTTGTTTTTGATAATCCTTACTAATGAAATTTCGAATATCCTTACCAAAAAAAAGAATTGATCCTGAGGTAGGGTCGTAAAGTCGACAAAGTAATTTTATTAAGGTTGATTTTCCTGCTCCATTACTGCCCACAACAGCGATTATTTTTCCAGCAGGTAGTTTTAAATTAATATTGGTTAAAGTAGGTCGATTTGAGTGAGGATAGGTGAATGATATATTTTTTAGCTCTAAATCTATATTTTTATCATTTGGTATTGATTGGGGGTTCTGAGGTTCGGATAAAGAACTTTTTAAATCAAATAGTTCAAAAATACTTTTTACATAAACGTTATTTTGATAAAGTGTTGCAATTCCTGTAGAAAGTGTCTGCATTACTGTAAAAGATTGTGGTAAGATAATTAGAAATAGAGTTATGTCTCCAATACTTGTCGAACCGTGCATGCTACCAATAACAATATATGCGATGCAGCAAAAAAGACCAGATGTAGCTAGTATCGAAGTTGCAACCTCCTGATATACTTTTCTTTTACTAATTTTTAATCTGGCATCTAATAATGAGAGTCTAATATCGACGTAGATTTTTCGTATATGATGGCCTAAACCAAAACTTTTAATTTCTTTGGCGTGCGTATCAAGGGTAAGCAAAGAACTAAAATAACTAGATTTTCTTTCTAGTGCTGTTTGAGATAATCGGAGGATATTTTGAGTATCGGCAAAGTTAATTCTTACAAATAGTGTAGGGATTATAAATAATGCCATAATGGGGAATAATCTCCAATCAATTGTTATTAACATTGAGGTTATTAAAGCCAGATTAATGGAGTTTTTACCAATATCAATTATTGTAGCAACAATCAGATTGGGTCTGTCATTTCCCATGTCTCTGGCTCTTTTTAATATATCAAAATATTCTGGGCTTTCATAAAATGACAAGTCAAGCTCGATTGCACTTCTATGAATTTTGTCATCTACATACTCTGTTACCTTGGCAGATTGTTTTTCAATTATATAGCTTGAAATAGATTTTAATGCAACATAAGCAATTGTTGATACAGCTGCAAGGATAACATATTTAATTACTAAAGGTTCGTCTTTTAAATTGCCTACCCCATGTTTTGAAACCATATCAATCAAAACCTTTACCATGTAGAAGGATGAATAGAATAAAGCACTTTCAATTACAATGAATAAAATTGAAATAAAAGCCCATTTTTTAGATGCTGCTAGGATCAATTTAACAATTCTCAGTATGTTTAAATTAGTGCTGAGCTTGTGTACTTTTTGGGTAAATGTTTTTATCATTGAAGGAGGATGATTTAAGTATAAAGGTAATTAATCTACGATCATAAGATTTAGATCAAATTCCTATTTTAGTTTTCGGTTTAATTTTTTTGATTCTAACACTCCTTTCAAAAAAATTGAATATTGTATTTAAAATATTTGTTGCTAATGTTGATAATGGTTTCTCGACCAATTTATTAATAATATATGAAGTTAATGTTATGGCTAATAAAATTAAGAATAATAATAAATCGGCTTGAATCTTATCCCTAAAAAACCAGTAGAAACATAGGAAATATATATGAAAAAGATAAAATGGATAAGCTATTTCTCCGAGGGTTTGATGTAATTTTGATCCCTTTATATGTAGTTTACGCGTAGAAATCAGTAAAAATATTAAGTACATCGATGCGATTAAGGCTGCGATTACCCACATATTTACAATTCCAGATTCTTTATAGAAAAGTGCAAACTGTTTTTCTAAGGGTTGTGACATAGCCAGCTGGCATAAGAAATTTATCAAAAGCAAAATGTATAGTTTCCATTTGCTAGCATATTTACTATATATGAAATAAAAAAGCATGCCAGCTGTAAACGGAAGAATAACAAAATTAACATGAACGACTTGTTTGAATGCAGCATATATACAATAGGTAAGTAACATGCTTATTATGATCATGATACGATTCCAAAGTTTAAAGCCTATTACTAGCCCTATAAAGAAGTAAAACACCATTTCTAAAAGAAGAGTATGGAAAACTGGATTTAACATTTCATACCCAAAAATTGAAGGCATTATTGTTAGGTTGATCAAAAAAGCCTTAAATGGTAATACAGGTAAAAAAGAATGATTCATTAGCCTTGAAATAACAAAGGCTACAATGCAGCTTATCCAAAATAATGGATAAATTCTAGATAATCTCGTTATTGTAAACTCCCTTAAATTCCTTTTCAAAGAAGTCATAGTAACTACATAACCGCTTACAATAAAAAAAACTAAGAGAGCTAGTGTTGAATAACAAGAAATCGGTAGCCACTTTAAATTGGCAGGAACTATTTTATAAACATAATTAAACGTATCAACATAGTGAGCAAAAAAAACGATAAATACAGCGAAAAATCTAAGTAAATCTAGTGAACCAGAACGTTCGGGCTTTTTTGGTTTAATTTCGGGCATTTTTATTAGGGAATCCTTTGCTAAAGTAATGTTTTTAATGCGATTTAGATATGATTACCAAAAAAAGCCCTTCGCTAATCAATAACGAAGGGCTTTTATTAAGAATAACTGTTAGTTATTTCAATTTTGCTAATGCTTCTTTTATTCTTTTTAGTGCTTCAACCAAACTCTCGTCTGATGCTGCGTATGATAAACGGATATAGTTGTTATTACCAAATGAATCGCCACCAACAGTTGCTACGTGACCAACATTTAATAAATATAAAGCTAAGTCTGATGAATCTTTGATTTCATTTCCTTCAGCATCTTTTTTGCCAAAGAAAGAACTAATTTCAGGGAAGAAATAGAAAGCACCATCTGGAAGATTGGTTTTTACACCTGGTATTTCATTTAATAAATTATAAACAAGTTCTCTACGACGAAGGAATGCTTCCTTCATTATTAAAACACTTTCTAAACCTTGCTCGTAAGCTACAATGCCTGCTCTTTGTGCTATAGAACAAGTTCCAGAGGTAGTTTGACCTTGTAGCTTATCGTTAGCTGCTGCAATTTCCTTGTTTGCTGCGATATAACCTAATCTCCAGCCAGTCATAGCAAATGCTTTAGAGAAACCATTCACAATGATTACACGGTCTTTGATACTGTCAAATTGCGCAATAGATTCATGTTTATCAACAAAGTTGATATGTTCATAAATCTCATCCGATAGGATATAAATGTTTGGATGTTTTTCAAAAACCTCTACTAATGCTGCCAATTCATCTTTACTGTAAACAGAACCTGTAGGATTGCAAGGCGATGAAAACATGAAAAGTTTTGATTTTGGGGTTATAGCAGCCTCCAATTGTGCTGGTGTAATTTTAAAATTACTATCAATATCCGTATCAATAAAAACCGACTTTCCTTCTGCAAGGTTAACCATTTCCGAATAAGATACCCAATATGGTGTAGGGATAATTACCTCATCTTCAGGATCGATTAAAGTAAGGATCACATTAGAAAGTGATTGTTTCGCACCCGTAGAAACAACAATTTGAGAAATGTCGTAATCTAAATTGTTTTCGGTTTTAAGCTTGTTTACGATTGCCTGGCGTAAATCTGGATAGCCTGGAACTGGCGAATAACGTGTATAATTTTCATCTAATGCTTTTTTTGCAGCATTTTTAACGTGGTCTGGTGTATTAAAATCTGGCTCGCCAACGCTCAAACTGATTATATTAATTCCTTTTGAAGCTAATTCACGACCTAATTTGGTCATTTTTAAGGTTGCAGATTCTGATAGACTGTTGATTCTTTTGGATAAGGTGCTCATGGTTAATTACTTTGAGCGCAAATATATAAACCAAATATTATTCTGCACTAAAAAAGCAATAGTTTTTATCATTTAATTTATATGATAACCGTATTTTTGAAAAAAAATCCTCGTGACAGTTAAAAAGAAAGCTATAATTATTTCGTTGGTAGTGAGTGTTGTATTAATGCTTGCAAAGTTTGTAGCTTATTTTATAACAGGCTCAAACGCTATTTTAACGGATGCTGCAGAAAGTATTGTTAATGTTATAGCTGGCAGTTTTGCATTTTACAGCATCTATTTAAGCACGCAACCAAGAGACGAAAATCATCCTTACGGACATGGCAAGGTGGAGTTCTTTTCTGCTTTTGTAGAAGGGATTTTAATTTTGATTGCTGGTGTAATTATTATATTCAAATCTTCATACAATTTAGTTTATCCTCACGCCGTAGGGCAATTGCTGGAGGGAACATTAATCATTGGGATCACAGGCTTAGTGAATATGATTGTTGGATTTTACCTGATTAATGTTGGTAAAGACGAGCATTCTATAACTTTGATAGCGGATGGAAAACACTTACTTACTGATACTTATACAAGTGGGGCTATTGTTATAGGCTTAATTTTAATTCAGCTGACAAATATAATTTGGTTTGATAGTGTATTGTCCTTCATTGTAGGGTTTTACATCGTGTATTCTGGTTATAAATTAACCCGTGGTTCTGTTGGTGGCTTGATGGATGAAAGTGATTTTACTTTGCTAGAGGAGGTTGTTGATGTTTTACAAAAAAACAGACATAAACCTTGGATAGATGTTCATAACCTTCGTACACAACAATATGGACCTGAATTTCACATCGATTGTCATGTTACCTTGCCCTATTATTTCGATTTGAATAAAGTGCATAAAGAGATTTCTCAAATTGATGAATTAATTAATAAAAATGGCGTTCGTAAGGCAGAACTGTTTATTCATGCAGATCCTTGCTTGCCAGAATGCTGCCATTATTGCCACATGAGCGAATGCCCTGTAAGAGCCGAGGCTTTTAAAAATGAAATTGTTTGGACGCCAGAAATTGTAATTAGAAACAAAAAGCATTTCGAAAATGAGTTACTTTAACGTTAGGGTTTATGGTTTGCTAATTAATCAAGATAATGAAGTTTTGGTTAGTGATGAACAGGAGTATGGCTTTCGCTTTAGTAAATTTCCTGGTGGAGGCTTGGAACTTGGTGAAGGATTAATTGATGGATTAAAAAGAGAATTTGTTGAAGAATGTAATGCAGAGATTGATGTAACCGCTCATTTTTACACTACCGATTTTTTCGAGAAATCTTCATTTAACGATAGTCAGGTTATTAGCGTTTATTATTTGGTTAAAGAGAAAGCGCCACTTCAGCTTGCCTTTAAAACAAAAATTTATGATTTTGATGAGAAGGGTGAAATTCTACAGTCTTTTCGCTGGGTTAAAATAGAAAATTTATTAATAGATGAAATTACATTCAAAACCGACAAAACTGTTGTCGAACTTTTGAAAAAACAATTCTCTTCAAATGGAGCATAAATTCATCTATCTTCTGAAACCAATATTAAGGCTTTTACTTTTTGTTTTCTACTTATTTCTTTGGGCGATACCCGTTGGTTTTTTAGCCCAATTGCCGCTTTTTAAATTTCAAGAGGGAAGTTTGCCGAGTTTGTTCTTTAGCGAAATATCACTTACGTTTATGGCGATTGGAGCATTGTTTATGATATTTCAAACTTATCCAACCAGAAATTTTGAACGTGTATTTGTCGTTAAAAACAATTTGCTATCAGGCTTTTTAAAAGGTACTGGAATCGGCCTAGCTTTAATTCTGGCTTGTACTGGCCTAATGTTTATCAACGGGAATGTAGATTTCTTTTATACCAAATTTGAAGTGAGCTCAATTTTGAGTTATCTAATATTTTTTATTTTTGTAGGCATTTCTGAGGAATTTGTTTTTAGAACCTTTCCATTGGTGGTTTTTGCAGAGCGGTACAAAATCTGGGTTTCAATATTTCTAAACGGATTACTTTTCGGTTTAATTCACATTTCAAACCCCAATTTTTCTGTATTTGCAATGATAAATATTACACTATGTGGTATAGTTTTCGCATTAATTACTTTGCAAAAAAGAAATATTTGGTGGAGTGTTGGGATGCATTTTGGATGGAATTTTTGCCAGGGAACTTTACTAGGTTTTAAAGTTAGCGGTATAGATGCTCCAGGCTTAATGGTATCAAGGCCAGTTGGAAACGCAACATTTTCTGGCGGAAACTTTGGGATAGAAGGCTCGGTTATCTGCACCTTCATTTTAGTTTTATATCTGGTTTGGCTAATTAGAAAACAGAAGGTAGAGCCTGTAGAAGAAGTTTTTGTCGAATTTGAGATTCGTAGAGAAGTATAAAAAAAGTCGCAGTTAATAAACTGCGACCTAAATAATTTTTAATCTACTGGTTCCAGGTATTTTTTTAGAGCATCATTTAGAAAATAGTTCCAGCCGCCTTTAAAACTTTCCTTGCTGAAGTCTTTTCCGTTTTCGGCAAAGCTTTCTAAACCAATGTGCGTTAAAGTTAATCTGGTTTTATCTCCAGCTTCAAAAAGTTCCCAGGTAATTTCTGAATTGCCAGGATAATTGTCATATTTCCAAGTGTAAGCAATCTTTTTTCCTTCTTCAATTTGGGTAATTTCGCACAAATGCAAAAACTGAGGACCTTCATCAGGGCCACCTAAAAAATCGAATTTAAAACCAACTTTAGGTTTGAAATCCTGCAATTGAAAATACCACTTTTTAATTTCACTGTTATCTGTTAATGCATTCCAAACTTTTTCAGTTGGTACATCATATATGCTTTCTACGATTAAGGGTTTCTTTTCCATGATATTTATTTCTAAATTTTCGGATGTTTCTTAATAAAACAAGCAAATACTAAGCATACTTTGTTTTAAAAATAAAATATTCGGGTAGATTAACCCAATGGCATTTTAGCCATATCCATATAAAGAATACTCCATCTTTGTCCATCTAAATCGACGAAACCACAGCCATACATCCAACCATCTTTATAGCCAGGTTTGCCATAAAGCTCTCCTCCAGCATCTAAAACTTTTTGTGCCAGTTCATCAACTTCTTCGGTGCTTTCTGCATCAAAAGAGAATAAAACTTCTGTTCCCGAAATATTGTCGGATACTTCAGATCCTGCAAAAGTTTCATAAAGTGATTTCTCGAATAGCATAATGATCAAATTACCTTCTCCAACCATTAAAGAGGCCGAGTCTTCTCTAACGCCATACCTGTCGTTTGGAGTGAAGCCAATTTTTGTAAAGAACTCTTTTGATTTATTTACATCTTTTACAGGAAGGTTTATCCAAAGCGATTTTGTCATAACATTTTATATTTTGTTGTATGTAAAGATATGCATCCGATTTTTGGATAGCATACTAAAATAAGAAAACTTAAAGGGGTATTTGAGACAAAACGATTTTACTATTTACTGTATTTTTTTGCAAATTTTTCTGGCGCAACACTGCAGTAAGATTTAGTAAGGGCTTCTTTTAATTTTTCTGCTTCGATAAAGTTAATTTCAAAAATTGTCCAGCCTTGCTTACCCCAACCTGCAGGAGCAGGGTAGATGGCAGATGGATCATAATCAGAAAATAAATTTTGATCGGCTACTGATAACTTAAAAATGGCTTTTGCATTGGTATTATCAATAGTAATAAAAATTTTATCGTCTACTTTGAATGTGTTTTTACCAAGGTTTGGTGCCTCTGTTACTTCATCAAAAGATAGTGCAAGTTCTCTGAATGCTTCTGTACTAAATATATTCATAATTTTAAATTAATGTCTCAATAGTGCTGCTATTGAAAATTTCATTCGACAAATTTACACCTATTTATCCTTGTTCTGAAACTAGAAATACAGAAACATTTATCAAAAATTATAATTTATACAATTTCTGCGGATGTTGTTCTGCATGATTCAGAATTAGGTTAATAATATAACTATTGGATTGATAAATGGATAAGCTCTCCTTTATTGGAGCCAGGCCATCACTAAGATAGTTTTTATCCGTAAAATAACCCATCCCATAAAATATTCCTTTTTCAACAACCAAACAACTCATTTCTTCCTCTTTTCGGCCTTCATCTACCAAAGCAAAACTAGGTTGTAACCGCTGAATATCATCTAGAGCCGCATTTAACCGTTTGTTGTAAACTGCAACCGTTTCTATACCGCTACAGGCACCAAAACATTGTCCATTTTCATGAGCAATACATTTAGAAGCCGTTTTTTGCAAGTAACAAAGTTTAGCGCAAAGCTGATACTTTTCGACCAGCATATTTAGGTAGTTGTAACCCTCTAATAAGTTATTAAAACTTTGAAACGCTTTATTGTTTTTTTTATGCTTATCAATGGCTAATCGCAAATAACCATTCTGGTCTTCGAAAATATATAAATCATACTTATGCTCGTAACGTTTCATGGCTCGGTTATTTTCGGGCCAAAGGCGCTTAATTTCATTGGCTTCTAAAATTAAAGCCATTAATTCCGTTCCACAGGTAACATAATCTACATGATGTATGGTTCTTAAAAAATCTTGTCTTTGTCTGTTTGGTTGGTTGCCCGTGAAATGACTGGTTACTCTTTTCTTTAAATCTTTCGCTTTGCCCACATAAACAATTTTCCCTTTGTTATCTTTAAAATAGTAAACGCCAGGTTGATTAGGCAACTTCATAATTGCGGCTTTATCTAAATTCGGAGGTAAAACTTGTTCTTTTGATGTTTTTTTTAGCATTTCTGCAATTATACCTTCCGAATCGTTTTCTAACAATAAGTTAAAAAGTATGCTTGTTGCATCTGCATCTCCCGATGCACGGTGCCTGTTATTAATGGGAATTTGTAAGGCATTGCAAAGTTTCCCTAAACTATAAGAAATCTTACCAGGAAATACCTTCCGACTTAAGCGTACAGTACAAAGTTTTCGGCATTGCAAATCATAACCTGCGTTTGCCAAATGGTGCTTTAAGAAAGAATAATCGAAGTTAACGTTGTGAGCTACAAAGATTTTATTGTGTAACAACTGATAGATTTGTAAGGCTACATCCTCAAAAATAGGTGCATCTTGAAGCATTTCATTATCAATACCTGTTAATGCTGTAATATATACAGGTATATCACGCTTAGGGTTAATTAAGGTAGTATAGCGCTCTACAGTTTGATTACCATCATGAATATTTATGGCAACTTCTGTTATTCCATTTGCCGAAGCATGGCCTCCTGTGGTTTCTATATCTACAATTGCGTATAACATCAAAATGATCTGAATACAAATTTATGCTAAAATAATTAGTAATAAAAGTGTTTTCAATATATTTTTAAAACAAAAAAAGCGACAACGTATTACCGTAATCGCTTATTATCATTTTGAGTCCTTGTAGCTTAAAGTTTGCTCAACAATTTGCTTAAATTAGGTTTAATACCAATGCTAATGGGTAAGGTATTAAAAGTTCTGTTTTGGATTTTAGTAAATCCGTACATGTAACTAACCTCAGCAAACAAATTGGCACCACCCAGGTTATATTCTATACCGCCACCTGCTTCGATCATCCCCATGCCGTTGGTTTTGTTATCCATTGTCACTTGTAAAGATTGTGCATTTACGGCTGCTTGTGGAGTTAGAATAAAACCACCACCACCACCAGCGAAACCATAAAAGGCCCATTTATCTACAATTTTTCTATAACCTAAAGCAACGTTTAGTAAATAAGTGGTGGCTCTTCCTTTTTCTATATTATATGTATAGCCTGCATCTGGTGTAATCTGATTAAACTCGAAAGCATGTAAGCTAACCTTCGGATAGAGAAACAACCCTCCATCTCCTAAACCTAAATTTAAACCTAAAGATGTGGAGAATTTAGGTTTAAGATAATCAGCAGTTTCTCCCATTGGAAAAGCGAAACCGATTCCACTTAAGGAGTAAAGTTTATCTGGTCGGCCAGTTTGCGCTTTAACATTTAACGATAGGGCTATTAATAGTATCGCAATCGGCGTTAATAATTTTAATTTCATATGTGTTTTTCTAATTTTCTGTTAATCTGTTTACTTTCTGAAGCATCTCTGTCATATTAAAAGGTTTTTCTAGATAATCATCGGGATTATGCTTTTGCGATGAAATGTAGCTTTCTTTATACCTGGCCGAAGCCATTATTACAGGGATTTTATCCGTTTCTGGAGAAGATTTCAACTGTTTAAAAACTTCTCTTCCATCCATTCCATTTAACATAATATCCAGAATTATTAAATCTGGATTAAACTCTTTAATGGTTTTAAAAATAAATCTTGGCGATAATAGCGGGTAAACAGTATAATTTTCAGACTCTAAAGCAAGCTGAAAAACTTCTAAAATATCGGGATCATCATCTACAACCAGTACCTTTTTCAATTGATATTTATATTTAATTAACTAAATGAACAATGCTAATACAATGTTTAAAGAAGAATGTTTGGGCTTAGGCAGATATTTATTAAATTGTACAATAATATTTCTAACCAAATATATTTCTTGTTGCTATGAAAGTGGATTACATTGCGTTATCTGTGCCTGTATTTTTTATCCTGATTGGGATAGAATTAGCTTACAATTTTTATAAAAAACTAAACTATTACCGTTTAAACGATAGTATTGCAAATTTAAGTCAGGGAATAGGGCAGCAGCTAACGGGTATTTTCATGAAAACAGCACTGTTTTTTGGATATAAATACATTTTCGAACATTGGCGGTTTTTCGATATGCCTAAAACGATATGGATTTGGATTATTTTATTTATCGGCGTAGATTTTTTCTATTACTGGTTTCATAGAATGAGCCATCAGGTTAACGCACTTTGGGCGGCACACATCGTTCATCATCAATCGGAAGAATATAATTTAACTGTAGCCTTGCGACAAAGCTGGTTTCAAGGTTGGTTTAGCTGGGTTTTCTATTTGCCATTGGCTTTTGCTGGTTTCGACCCAATTATGTTTTTAACATTAAGTTCTTTTAATACATTATATCAGTTCTGGATTCATACCCGAGCCATAAAATCGATGGGGTTTTTAGAATACATCTTAAACACGCCATCACATCACCGCGTTCATCACGGCTCTAACCCAAAATATATTGATAAAAACCACGCGGGTACGCTTATAATTTGGGATCGGTTTTTTGGTACCTTTCAAAAGGAAGAAGAAGAAGTTTACTATGGCATCACTAAACCTTTAGCTAGCTGGAATCCTGTTTGGGCCAACTTGCATTATTGGGATGATTTAATAAAAACAGCCAAACAATCGCCAAAAATTAGCGATAAGATTAAAGTATTTATAAAACCTCCAGGATGGTTTCCTCAACATTTAGGAGGCTTTCAGCAAGCACCAGAAATTAATGCGAAGCTATATAAAAAGTACAATCCCGAATATCAATCTAAACTTACTGGTTATGTTTTAGTGCAATTTATTGTTGCATTGGCTGCTGGTTCGGCTATATTGTTTTCTTATACACAGATGGAAACTATTCCAGTAATTTTTGGAACAGTATTTACAATTTTAACATTAATAACCTGCGGTGGTTTGCTTGAAGAAAAAAAGTGGCAAATTAAATTCGAATTTTCGAGGTTAAGTTTAGCCATAGCATTGGCTGTAATTTTAAAATTCCCGATTGGTTATCAGGTAATATTCATCGCCATTCAGTTAATATCTGTAATTTGGTTTGTAAATTTGCAAAAGGAAAATCCCAATTCTAATGAAAACTAAGTTATTCTCTTTTATTTTCGCGGTTGTTTACATCATTCAGCTATATGCTGAGGCCGCTGGAAACAGTCAGCTACGTAATTTCTCAAAACCACTAATTGTAGTAACACTTTTAGTGTGGCTTTACAGCAGTACCAATTTAAAAGGAAAATTTCATAAACGTATTTTTACAGGTTTAATTTTTGGGCTTGCTGGCGATGTTTTGCTTATGCTACAATCGGGCCAACCAAGTTTTTTTATTTTTGGCTTAATTGCATTTTTACTTTGCCATATTTTTTACATTAGGGCATTCATTCTCGACCATAAATCAAATCCAAATTATAAAAATCCCTT
Organism: Pedobacter ginsengiterrae; assembly: GCF_039537385.1. NCBI lineage: Bacteria > Pseudomonadati > Bacteroidota > Sphingobacteriia > Sphingobacteriales > Sphingobacteriaceae > Pedobacter > Pedobacter ginsengiterrae. The sequence continues at coordinate 15,214 of NZ_BAABAK010000001.1, read as the reverse complement.
CTTTTTGTGGGTTGTTGGTGCGTTAATTATATTTTGCGTAGGCTTGTTTTTTTATCTACAACCATTTTTAGGAGCAATGCAATTTGCAGTTTTAATTTATGCTATTATCATCACTTTTATGGCCATAATGGCTGCAAATCGTTATGGTAAGGTGAATATTTTTAGTTATAAACTTATATTATATGGTGCATTATTTTTTCTGTTATCAGATAGTGCTTTGGCAATAAATAAATTTGCACAGCCCATTCCACAAGCTGGCGTTTTAATTATGGCAACCTATATGATTGCACAATATTTAATTGTTTATGGCACGATTGAAAGAAAATTGGTGGTAACAAAAACAGAGATTTAATTTTTTTAGCTTGCTGATTTTTTGGAAAGCAATGTTCTGCAATAATCGGTTACAGCAGTCCTGCTATCGTTTCAATCTTTTAAAAAGTTCTGTTATACTGAACCCGAAGCAACTTTTCTATAGGTTGCAGTTGCTTCGTGCCTCAGCATGATCGTGCATGCAAGGTTACTGCTATTTAAAAGTATTTTCACTCTATCAGGTTTATTAAACTCAAGTTTTTGCAAGAAACTCAATGCTATATCGGATACCGCTTATTAATGTCAACGACAATGAATCGCAAGTTGGTTAGTCTTCCATATTCCCTACAGCCAATTTTCAACTTAGGTGATTGGATATAATGTTTAACTCTGATAATCCCTGCACTGTTCTCCCAGGTATAATTAACCTACCCAAATCTGAATTTTTCGGTGTTCAAGCGTGGTTATTTCTAATACTTTAGTCTTTTTGCTTTCTTTCCTTATCCAAAACTGTAAAAACCTGCACTAACCTTTCTCCATTTTCATCCACGAGCGTTAAAGTGTGTTTTCCAGGTGGTGGACTAATTGCCAGTTGATGATAGTTTGTCGTTGTAGCTACATATTCATTGTCAATATGCCAGTAGATTTTCGAGCTTTGATTTCGATGCGCTGCATTTAATACAATTTTGCCACGCGAACCATTCAATTCTAAAGGAATGTAAACAGTTGCCCCATTTTTTGGATAAATAAGTTCCATTACGTTATTGCCCCCAGAAATATCGCAACCCGCCATAAAAGGAGGTAAGCTCTTGTAATCGCTGTTTTTAATTTTGTAATAATACTCCATAGCTGGTGGTAAAATAAACCAACTTTTGTGCTGCATATTGGTTACACTTTCACATTGGTCGGTAACTCGGTAAGTGGCCGTTCTATCTAAATGTATTAGTTTATGAAAAGGGCAGTCAGTGGTTTTTTCTCCAGCCGTGGGCACCAATTCCTCTACAATATCAATGCAATTTTCGCCAGCTTTATAACCACTTTGCTTACAAACTTTAATTTTTTTTAGTTTAGTTTTTGGTGTTTCAAACCATTTTCCGTTAGGTAATAATTTAAAAATATCAAACAAAACAGGAGCGGCAGCTTCAATCCCAACCAAACCTGGTCTACCTTCTCCATCGGCATTGCCAACCCAAACGCAAACCACGTAATTTGGCGTTAAACCAACAGCCCAGGCATCGCGAAAGCCAAAACTTGTTCCTGTTTTCCAAGCCACCCTCTGCGATGATGAAAATTGTTCCCACAACCCTTCATCGCCAGGACGCATCACTTCTTCCATAGCATTAAAAGTTGCCCAAATTGCACCATGATCTAAAAACGAATTGCGCTGATAATCCTGGCTTTCTTTTTTATCGGTTTCAAAATAGGTAGCTTGTTTATAATCTTCCGGATTGTATAAACCTTTGTATGTATTAAAATGGTTTAGCGTTCGAACCATACTCATATAGGTGTTGGCTAAATCCCACATGGTAACCTCGCTACCACCCAAAATTAACGACAAACCATAATGGTCGGCGGGTTGATTTAAAGTTCCAATGCCAAGTTTTTTAAGTTTATCGTAAAACCTTTCATATTTGTATTGTTGCAGCATTTTAACCGCAGGAATATTCAGCGAACGACTTAAAGCTTTATCTGCAGCAATTGCTCCATCATAGCCTAAGTCATAATTTTGTGGCGAGTAGCCTGCAATTTGAGTAGGCACATCGGGAATCAAAGTGTGTGGTAAAATAAAACCATCGTTTAACATACTGGCGTAAAGAAGTGGTTTTAACGTACTACCAGGACTTCGCGGTGCTTTAATCATATCTACATGACTCTGCAAATCTGCGTTTTCTGGTTGATAGATATTGCCAACGTAACTAACCACATTTCCAGTTTTTGCATCTAATATCAAAGCCGAAATGTTATTGATATCATTTGCTCGGTAACGGTTATTATATCTTTTCAGAATTGAATTTACTTTTAGTTGTATATCTTCATTTAAAGTCGATTTAATTCTGGTCAAATTGATTTTTAAATTTGCTCTTTCTACCTTAAAACGGTTCAACAGATGAGGTGCGTTTTGTGGTAGGGGCAATGGCTTGCCCGGAACAGGTTCAAGTTTAGATAGGTTAGCTGTAGATTGATCGATGTATTTGAGCTTGACGAGTTTATCCAGTAAATCGTTTCGTTTTTTAATTAGCCGAGTAGCGTTTTTACCTGGATGTACAAGCGACGGACTATTTGGTAAAACAGCTAATGTTGCCATTTCGCCCCAGGAAAGTGTTTTTGCATCACGTCCGTAATAGCGCCAGCTCGCTGCTTCCAAGCCTACAACATTACTGCCGAATGGTGCATTTGCAGCATAAAGGCCAATAATCTCTTCTTTTGAATATTTTAATTCTAATCTAAAAGCTAAAATAATCTCATACAATTTTTGCCAAAGGGTTCGGTCTTGCTTTCGTGATAATCGAATAACTTGCATGGTCAACGTACTTCCACCGCTAACTACGCTTTTAGCTTTGAGATTTTGTCGCATGGCCCTACTCATTGCCAAAAAATCTACTCCCAAATGATTGTAGAATCTTTTATCTTCAAAAGCAATAATGCAATCTTTAAATTTTACAGGTACAGAATCTGCAACAGGAAAGCGCCATTGTCCATCGCTCGCAATTGCGGCACTTAGTAAGTTACCATTACTTGCTTCGATAATAAATGAAGTTGGTGATTTGAAAAGCTTCGCAGGAAGTAAAAATAAAAATACCAAAAGCAGTGCAACGCAAGAAATATCTGAAATAAGGAATGCTTTTGGGGATTTATTCATTGATTTTGGTGCTTTTTTATCTCAGTTCGTATCATCACGAACAATTGAATTAACGTGGTTTTATGTTTCGTTTCGTGAGGAAAAGAACCGAGGCGATTGTAGATTTTGCCTCGTACTCTGGTGGCATGGTTTTGTTATGCCGCCGTGGTTCGTGTCCTCACGAACAATTATATTAAATTAAACTTGGTTTATGTTTCGTTTCGTGAGGACACGAACCGAGGCTGTTGTAGATTTTGCTTCGTACTCTGGTGGCATGGTTTTGTTACCATGGTTGGTGTCCTCATGAACCATAAATTAAACTTGGTTTTATGTTTCGTTTCGTGAGGAAAAGAACCGAGGCGGTTGTAGATTTTGCTTCGTATTCTGTTGCCATTGTTTTGTTGTGCTGCCATGGTTGGTGTCCTCACGAACATTTAAATTTGGTTTTATATGTTTCGTTTCGTGGCGACACGAACCGAGGCGGTTGTAAATTTTGCTTCGTATTCTGTTGCCATTGTTTTGTTATGTGCCATGGTTCGTGTCCTCACAACCATTAAATTAAACTTGGTTTATGTTTCGTTTCGTGAGTAAACAAACCGAGGCGGTTGTAAATTTTGCTTCGTATTCTGTTGCCGTTGTTATGTTATGTTACCGGTTCGTGTCCTCACGAACCATTAAATTAAACTTGGTTTATGTCGTTTCGTGAGGACACGAACCGAGGCGTTGTAAATTTTGCTTCTTACTCTGTTGCCCATTGTCTTGTTATGTGCCATGGTTCGTGTCCTCACGAACCATTAAGTTAAATTTGGTTATGTTATGTTTCGTGGGGACACGAACCAAGGCGGTTGTAAATTTTGCTTCGTACTCTCTGTTGCCCATTGTCTTGTTATGTGCCATGGTTCGTGTCCTCACTAACCATTAAATTAAACTTAGTTTTATGTTTCGTTTCGTGAGGACACGAACCGAGGCGATTGTAAATTTTGCTTCGTACTCTGGTGGCATAGTTTTGTTGTGCCGCCATGGTTCGTGTCCTCACGAACAATTAAGTTAAATGTGGTTTATGTTTCGTTTCGTGAGGGCACGAACCGAGGCAGTTGATTTATTCATTGATTTTAATACTTTTTTATCTCAGTTCCTCATCACGAACGATTAAGTAAGTTCTTTTTATAATTCAGTTAGTGAGGAAAAGAACCGAGCCGGTGGATTTTGGTATTCAACCTCGCATTTATATTTCTTTATTTGTATATAAAAACGTAGGTAATTCGCTTTAAGATTGGTTCGTGCCTCGCAATGACGACCGTTATATAAGTCATTGCGAGGTACGAAGCAATCTGTGTTTATTATAGTTTACCATATTATCAAGTTGCCGAATTCAGTATGACAATAATTCTAATAAGCTTAGAGAAGCCTGCGAAGTTTATTTATGAAAGCTCCGCAGGTCAATTTATCTTATTTCACCACCTGAACCCATTTTCCATCCTGCGTAGCAGAAATATCATTGTTATACATTGCCTCACATTGAACAGCAGATAAATAATACCTGCCAGTGTAAGAAGCATTCAATAACACCTTATAAACCAAACTTTCATTCTCACGGATATTAAAATAAGTGAAAACACGATCATCACGAATATCCTGATAAGTAAAAGGGGAGGATGCTAACATACTTTGGTTATCATTTACTCTGGTATTGATAATTTCCCATCCCGATGGGAAACTTTGTGTTAGTGCCATTTGTTCATAATAGCCCATTCTGCCAGGATTTTTTACCGTAACTTCTGCATAAAAATCGGTTCCCTGTTTTAAAGTTGTTGGATCTAAAGGTGTACCATTCAAACGTTTATAAGCCACATTCATATCTAAAACATCAGGGCGGTTTGGTAAGAAATTATTCTGACCAGCAACTGGTTGTCCTTCTAAAACTAAACGTACAAACAGTACATTACTGCCACTATTGGTAACCGATGCCGTGCCTCCTTTAAAGTTAACAGCAGTGCTATTAATGTATTGATTAGAACTTACAGGAGCTGATTTCCCATCCAAAACATATTGATATTGCAATTTATTAGATGATTGATTTGAACCACAGAACTTCGCAATAGCCAATAAACTATAAGCTGTCGTTTGAGTGCTATACCAGGTAGTTTCTCCCAATTTAGCCGCCAAAGGTTGCAATAAGCTTGCTGCCTTAGCTTTCTGACCTAAAAGAGTTAAGGTTTCTAAAATCATGGCTTCATCTCTAACATCGGATCCGTAAGTTCCACCCAATTGCCTATAAGATTGAATGGAGGTATCTAAACCACTAATCATATTTTGAGCAACATTACCTTGTCCAGCCAGTTTGTAAGCGGCTGCCAGTCTCCATTTCGCCGCTACCGATAAATATTCGAAAGCTTTTAACCTGTTCATCGCCGCCATTTCGGGCTTTTTAGCTAGTGCAAGCATGTATAAACGATAAGCTTGAGATAAATCGCCACCATAAAAATTGTTGCTATTCGGTGCCCAATTTGTAGCTTTTGTTTTTTGGTAACGCAACAATTCATCCAGTAATCCGACAGGCAAAGTGTAACCTGCATTTTGTGCTTCTACCAAGAAATGACCAGCATAGTTACTTCCCCATTCATCAGAGCTTCCTTCACCAGGCCAATATGATAACCCACCATCTGTAGTCTGGAAACCTTTTAATCGGGTAATTCCTGCTTTGATGTTCGATTCAGTTTTCGCCTTTTGCTGTTCGTTTAGTGGACTTAGTCTGTCAAGAAACAATTGTGGGAAAATGCCCGAAGTTGTTTGCTCAACACATCCATGAGGATATTGAATTAAATAACTCAAACGTTTTTTTAGGTTAATTGCAGGTATAGAAGAAACTTCAAGGGTCCCTGAATTTGTTCCTGTCATCCCGATAGGCTGATAATTTATCGCCCATTTTTGACCAGGTTGAACTGTTGCAGAAACAACATTGGTTACATAAGGATTTGGATTTCGAATGTCCATTTCTACATCGTAATCAGTTCTTTCAGCACCACTTTGTGCAATTACTTTAACCTTTGCAATACCAACAGTATTAGGAGCTTTCACTTCGAAATAGGCCATTTGCTCGCCAGTTTTTGCGTAGTAAAGCTGTTGTTTATTCGTTCCTTGGACAATTAAATTACTAGCTTGGAGCTGAACGGAAACGTTTTTAAGATTATTTTCTGTAGCAAAAACCGTAACAGGTAAAGTAAAAGTTTCGCCAGGGCCAATAACGCGAGGCAGCGTAGCCAGAACCATTAAAGGCTTTTTAACCTGAACAGATTTTTCTGCAAAACCATAAGCCGCATCTTGCCCAGCAACAACCATCGCTCTTACAGCCCCTATATATTGTGGCAATTTGAATTTGTGTGTTTTGCTTTCGCCTTTGCCAACTGTAAATGGCCCCATAAATTTAACCACGGCTTTAAAACGGTTTGCCTTAGCAGGATTTAAGTTTTTGTTGATACTTCCATCTCCACCAATACTTAAAATACGTTCCAAATTACCACCCCAGGCACCTAATACATAGTCGAATAAATCCCAGGTTTTAACGCCTAATCCTTCACGGGCGTAAAAAGCACTGTGTGGGTCTGGTGTTTTAAAACGTGTTAAATCCAATAATCCTTCATCAACCAAAGCAATTGTATAAGTCATGGCTTTGCCGTTTTGCTCGCCAACGGTAATAGTATTTTCAGTTTCGGGCTTAATTTTATCCAACATCTTAATGGTTGGTTTTAAAATTGTTTGTGGGTCTTCAATTGAAAGTGGAATTGCGCCATACATTCTGATTGGTAAATCGTTAACCGTTTGTGCATGTGGTTGTAGCAGAGTGATGTTGGCAAATACATTTGGCGCCATTTCTTTCTCTGCCTTAAATTTGTATTGCGTTTGTCCAGTTTTGGTATCAATCCAGAATGTTTTTAAAACTCTGCTGCCGTTTTCGATAGAAATTAAAGCTCTACCATCCTTAGCCGTTGGGATGGTTAGTGTAATTTCTTCACCTACGGTAAATTTCTCTTTGTTAGCTGTAAACGATAGCATGGATGCCTCGGTAGGATTAGCGCCTTGTTCCCGTTGTGCCCAACCTGGCCAATCTATATAGACAGATTTTCCAGTAACATGCCCACCATTTAAATCGCGAACCAGGATTAAATAACGCCCCCATTCTGGCTCATCAATACGTAAATTCCAGCTTCCTTTACCATTTGATAAATTTACCTGATGTGTTTCTACAAGTTTGTTGTATTGATTTTGTGTGAAATTTGCATACGTATATTGATTGTCTTGTTCCCACCACCAACGCCATTGCGTTTTGTAAACTTCAATTTGTACCGTTTTACTTCCGCTTAAAAGCTTTCCATCAGTGTTAACATTTACAATTTCAATTTTATGGTCTTTGCCTGTTACCAGCATACCACTTAATTTATCACCTTTTTCAGGACGAATACCTAAATAGCTACTGTAAACATGATAAGGTATACTAAAGTTATCGATGCTGAAGTTGCCTCCAGGTTCGAAAACCTTAGTGGTAAAGTTTGCTCTTAATACACCAGGAGCAGTATTATTTTCGTTTAAATTGGTGTTGATTTGAGCAGTTCCAGCGCCATTTAATGTGCCTTCGAAAATGGTTTTTACCTGAGATTCAAAATTAACGGTTGGGTTATCAAAGCTAAAACCTTCAAAACCTTTAAATTTCGTTTCGGTAGTATTTAAGTTTACATCAACTTTAGCCTTTAGGTTTTGTGCAGGAGTACCAAATAACCATTTTGCGGATAGGGTAGATGCAGAAGTCCCAACGGTTAAATAAGTTCTGTTACCAACATTAAAATCAATTTTTAAACGGTTCGGCATTACCGTTTCTATCTTCAATGTTTTGGTAAATGTTGCGCCACCAGCTTTAACTTTAGCCATCCAGTTACCAGTTGGCGCTGTATTTTCGGTTGCAGTTTTAAAAGTATAAAATCCGTTTACAGGCTTTCCATTTATTAAACGTTTATAAAGCTGTCCTTTCGGATTGTAAAATTCCATAGTAACTGGATAGTTTGCGGGAAGTTTTTTTAATTTATCTTCCAAAACGAAAGAAACAAATAAACTATCTCCTGGACGCCAAACACCACGTTCTCCATAAATAAAACCTTTTAAACCGCTTTGTACAACATCACCACCAACATCAAAACGGCTTAATGGTAACGAACTTCCATCATCTAATTTTAGATAACCGCGTTCTGAACCGTTTTTGGCAATTAATAAAAATGGTTGACGTTTCAAATCAAATTTTGCAAAGCCATCGCCATCGGTTTTTGTGGTGAAAATAATTTGCTTTTGGTAATCCATAAGCTCTAAATTAACTCCACTCAAAGGTTTTGCGGTTAATAAATCGGTAGCGACAATAAGCATACTGTTGTCGTTGCCACGTTTTGCAACTAACCCGATATTGGATGCGATTAGATTTCTACTTGCCCAACGTTCATTAGTGTAAAACGAAGGTGTGCAAGGATTGTCTTTATCATTCCAACGGTAATTTTGTGGGTAATAATTGTTGTAGCGTTGCCAGAAATCATCATCTTCATCTATCTTTTCGCCGTAATTACCACCTTCTTCGTCATAATAACCTTCGTCATCACCCTCCACTTTTTCATCGTTTACTTTGCAGTTATAAGCGTTGTATTCCTGCCTGAAAGCAATCGTTACGCGGTACATTGCGCCAGGCTCTGTGCGAATCATTTTATCTAAATCTAAGGTAAAACGATTCTTTTTATGCAGGTCTAATGCCTTATCTTCATCTAAACGTACCGTTTTCTGTAGAATCGGCTTTGCAACACGACGCAATTCGTTACCATCTTTATAACTATTGGTTTGGAAAAATTGAGGGATATTATTTTCATAAATCTTAATTACCGTAACATCAACAGCCTTTAAATTGATGGCTTCGAAAGGTAAAACCAATTTGCCCGAATTTGGTAAAATTGTTCCACCGCCTGCAATGGTAACCGATGGAATTTTATCCTCGAAAACAAGATTAGCTGTTTTGCCACCAGTTAAGGTTTTAGCATTGATATTTTCTACACCATTGTTAACATTTAACGTGTAATTGCCCTTCAGTTTTTCGGCAGCATAAACCTTAACCTGACTGCCATCAATGGTATAGCGCAAATCACCCAGGTTTCCAAGCGTTATCATACCTGTTAAATCCTGACCAACACCAATCGGTTCAGAAAACTGTACCAAAGCATAATCTTCTTCACCCTGGATAGCTTTCATGTTTAAAATTTCGAACTTATTTAAAGCTGGAATCCGAATTTCCTCTTCACCTTTTTGTTCAGCATCAATGGCATCGCCATCCCAATTTAATTTTAAGTTTTGATCAGATGCTTTTTTCTTAATACTATCGATCGTAAACTTTGAGGTGTTTTTAGCAGGATCATGTTGCCATTTTACCTTTAATTTTTGGTCAAAATCTAATTCAATAATTTTCTCAATCTTTGATGTTTCCTCCACATCAGCAGTTGCCACTTCTCCAGTTAATTTCATATAATCTAAAGAAGTATTGTTTTGCGACACCAAACCATTTTGCGAAAGCATTACACCAGGTGTAATCACTTTGAATTCAAAATCGAAATCTTCCAAGCCTTTTTCTGTATCCGAAACATCAGAAAGTTTAAAAGTCGCCTCATATTCTTTACCTGGTTTTAAGTTTTCATCAGGTCTAAATTCTACTGTTTGCGGGTCAATCCAATACGTTTTTCCAGAAATAGATGGCGAAAAATCAAACAGATCACGAGAATCGGCTTTGCCTAAATCTTGCATTCCCGTTGCTGCGTTGGCTAAATGAACGCGAATAAAACTCTTTTTTGAAATCGTTCCAGACGTATAAGCTTCGATATATTTTGCATAAGCTTGATTATCCTCATTTGTTTTTTTCTTTCGATTAAAAAAAACAAAGGCGATTGCAGCAATTGAAACTGCAAGTAAGCCTATGAAAATAAATTTCTTTTTGGAGGACGATTGGTAAGTAGATGGTTGTTCCATTTTTGAAATTTTAAAGTAGATGTGGTTGAAAATTAACTAAAATTTGCATTAAAATTAATTATGTTGAAAATTAGGAGGTTGTGAAGATTTGGTTTGAAATATCATTTTTCTTCAAGAATTCAATAGATTTAGATTTAAATGGATGTGTAAATCTGTTAAATATTTTTATTCTACAAATGTCTGATTGCTATTTGCTAGGTTAGAAACGATATACGTAACTGTTTTTTGATTATTCGTCAATATACAAATCCTAATTTCGAATAACCCCGCTAAAGTCCAAATGATAAGACTTATCTAAAATTGAGTTTGCGCATTTGCTTTGATTTAGATATGTTTACAAAATCAACCCAATTCAACCAGATATGATCAAGAAGCTATTAATTTTTTCGAGCTTAATTTTTTGTGCTAATTTTTCTTTTGCTCAGAATGCAGGAGTAGAAGAGGCAGTAACTAAATTAACTAATTTGATGATTAAACCAGATAGTTTGGCGCTGGACAAGTTAATTCTGCCTAACTTAAGTTATGGACATTCGAGCGGAAAAATTCAGAGCAAACAAGAGTTTTTACATTCTTTACTTTCTGCTGAATCTGATTTTGTCGATATTAATCTAACGGATCAAACAGTTATTATTCAAAATAAAACAGCCTTGGTCCGCCATACATTAAATGCGAAAACTAACGATAAAAATGTTCCTGGAAATGTTAAATTGTATATTTTGCTAATCTGGAGTAAAGAGAAGGCAGGTTGGAAGTTATTAGGCAGACAAGCGGTTAAGGTGCTTTAACATTGTACGTTCTAAGTGATAAGTTTTACGTTTTTCAAAACCTATAACCTAAAACTTATAACTTACTTTATCATAACACCAGGTCTGTTTACCAAGGGGATTTTAATTAAATTGGTATCAACAATACTTTCTGGCAGGAATATAAATTTCTTATCGTAAATGGTAGAACCGATATAATAGCTTAGCCAGTATTCATTAGTTAAACCGAAAACTTCTGGGTCAATTGCTTCAACGCCTTTAAAATCATTAGCGGCCATATCGCCAATAAAATGCCTTAAAACAGATGTTTTAACTTGTTTCCCATCTTTTTCTCCGTAACCTTTGGAACTAATTAAAACATTACTGATTGGTTCGTTTTTCAGGTTAACTAAATAAACCGTCCAGTTTTTTACCTCTGGTGTTTCGCCCATCAGCACAACGGCCATCGCAATATCTTCAACTGTATTTTCTGGTAAATCGGCTTTCATATTTGTTTTTTAGTTTTTAGTTGTTTGGTTTTTTAGATATATTATGTTCTAAAAAACCAAACAACTAAAAAACCGACAATCTATTTCTTTTTCACCACAGCTTTTTTAGCAGCTGGTGCTTTCTTTTTAGCTGGCGCTTTTTTCTTGGTTTCGAAAGCGTTGGGTACTTGCTCTACAATCATCTTTTTAATCATTTCCAAATCAACATCAGCTAACTCTTCTGCTGTATATTTTTGTTTAGTTAACTCGTTGTTTCTTAATTTTAGCATCAACTTACCAAAACGGATAAACGGTCCCCAACGGCCATTTTCAATAGAGATTTTTTCAGCATCCCAAACTTTAATGAAACGGTTAGCTTCTTTTTCTACTTTTTTGCCAATTAAAGTTTCAATATCTTCTTGAGATAAATTATCGAAATCGTAACCTTTAGCAGGGATATTGATAAACAAATCGTTCCATTTAATAAAAGGGCCAAAACGACCTTTACCTTTTGTTACACCCAAGCCTTGGTAATGTGCAATTGGTGCATCATCATCCATTTTTTGTTTGATAATTTCTACAGCTCTTTCAAAAGTAACCGATAATGGTTCTTCGTTTTTAGGTAGAGAAATAAAGCTTTCGCCCCATTTAACATATGGACCAAAACGACCAACCCCAATCATTACCTCCTTACCCTCAAAATCAGGCAGAGGAAATGGAAGTTTAAATAGTTCTAAAGCATCGTCCAATTGAATGGTTGCTACAGATTGGCTTCGCATTAAACTAGCGTAACGTGGTTTTTCTTCGTCATCTTGTTCACCAATTTGAACTAGCGGTCCGAATTTACCAACTTTAGTGTAAACGTTTTTACCAGTTGCAGGATCTAGTCCAAGTAGCCTTTCGCCTGTAGCACGTTCAGCGGTTTCTAATGTGTTTTCTACTTCTAAATGGAAAGGATTATAGAAAGAGTGCAGCATTTTTGTCCACTCTTGTAAACCTTGTGCAATCTCATCAAATTCTTTTTCAACGTTTGCCGTAAAGTTAAAATCGACAATCCCTTTAAAATGTTCAACTAAGAAATCGTTAACCACTTCGCCTATATCCGTAGGGAAGAGCTTCGATTTTTCAGCACCCGTAATTTCAGTTTTTAAATCTTTTTTAACTGTTCCGTTTGCTAAAACGATAGCTGTAAATTTACGCTGTTTACCATCTCTATCTTCTTTAACCACATATCCACGATTTTGAACCGTAGAAATTGTTGGCGCATAAGTAGATGGACGACCGATCCCGAGTTCTTCTAATTTCTTAACTAAGCTGGCCTCTGTATATCGTGCTGGCGGACGAGAATAACGCTCTGTCGCCTGCATTTCATTTAAAAATAATTCTTGTCCTCTGGCTAAAGGTGGTAGGATAGAGCCACCTTCTTTCTCTTCGCTCTCATCATCATCCGTAGATTCTAAATAAACTTTTAAGAAACCATCGAATTTTAACACTTCGCCTTCAGCAACTAAATGCTCTTTTCTGGTCGATGCAGTGATTTGAGCAGTTGTTTTTTCGAACAATGCTTCGCTCATTTGCGATGCGATGGAACGTTTCCAGATTAAATCGTATAAACGTTTTTCCGAAATATCACCATCAACTGTGTGTCTGTCGAAATAAGTAGGGCGAATGGCTTCGTGAGCCTCTTGAGCGCCAGCAGATTTCGTTTTATATTTTCTTGGCTGATGGTATTGATTACCATAGGCCGATTTAATTTCTTGTTCTGCAGCTGATAAAGCCGTATCCGATAAGTTTACCGAATCCGTTCTCATATAAGTAATCTTTCCAGCTTCATATAATCTTTGCGCAACTTGCATGGTTCTGGCAACCGAAAAACCTAATTTTCGAGAAGCTTCTTGTTGCAATGTCGAGGTGGTAAATGGAGCAGCTGGATTTCGTTTAGCAGGTTTAGTTTCTAAACTGGTAATGTTGAATTTTGCTGTAGCACAATCCTGAAGGAATTTTTCTGCATCTACTTCGCTTTCGAAACGGTGTGGTAATTCTGCTTTTACAACTTCCCTTCCTTTACCAGTAGAAAATTGTGCTGTTATTTTATAAGCGGCAGCCGCATTAAATTGCTGAACTTCTCTTTCTCTATCTACAATTAAGCGCACCGCAACAGATTGTACACGGCCAGCAGAAAGTGACGGTTTTACTTTTTTCCATAAAACTGGAGAAAGTTCGAAACCAACAAGTCGATCTAAAACACGACGAGCTTGTTGTGCATTTACTAAATTATAATCTATACTTCTAGGACTTTCAATGGCTTTTAAAATCGCTGGTTTTGTAATTTCATGAAAAACAATACGTTTTGTTTTTTCAGCTTTAAGTCCTAAAGTTTCAAATAAATGCCACGATATGGCTTCTCCCTCACGGTCCTCATCGGATGCTAGCCATACCATTTCGGCTTCCTTGGCTAATTTTTTTAATTCGGCAACCATACTTTTCTTGTCGGCAGGCACCTCGTAGGTTTGGGCAAAATTATTCTTAATATCGATAGCCATATCGCCTTTGGCTAAATCCCGAATATGGCCATAGCTAGATTTCACAAGGAAATCTTTTCCTAAATAGCCTTCTATGGTTTTAGCTTTTGCGGGTGATTCGACGATTAATAAATTTTTGGCCATGAATACGTTTTTGTGCAAATAAAGCTATAATTAAAGCATAAATCCAAACCTGAGATGAATTTTATACATTTTTTTTATTAATTTTTTAAATGATTGCACTCAAATTTTAGGAAATTACGAGGCTACAATACTTAGTTTTAGGTATATATTGTAGAATACAATTCCAGTCACTTTTAGCTTCAATAGCTTTATTCTCTAGTTCAAATATCTAGTGTCGTTTCTTAAATTTCTGATCCTAAATTCTATTTGGGCTTACATTGCAGCTGTTATATAAAAGGTAAAGAGTTTATTAAGCTATAACTACGTTACAATTCACACATCTTTCGATCGTATTTCATCCATATATTAATTGCAGCTTGCCGAACAAGAGACGAACGAGAGATGAACAAGACACGAACAAGACCAGATTTAGTTATTAACTGTGTCTTATCCTTATATAGCTATACAGGTTATTGATTTAATTTTGAATTGACTATACATCCAAATTTGGTAATTCTGTGTGAACTATACATTTGTGTTTTGATCTGATTTATATTTTTTACACTTCCACCTTTTTTTCAGTTCTCCCTGTTTAAGGTGGGCTTGTTCAGGTGTAAGATAGTCACAGCTGGCATGTGGTCTTATCTGATTATATACCTGGATATTGTCTCTGATCTTTCTCGTGGTTTCCCTTAGCCCTGTTTGTGCTCCATATAAGTCAAACTCTGCTTTTAGTATGCCATTTACCCGCTCCGCTATGGCATTCTCATACGGATCTCCATTTTCAGTCATGCTTACAGCAATATTTCCATCTGTAAGTATCTCTACATAGCTTTTACTACAATATTGCGATCCTCTGTCAGAATGATGAATCAGTTTGTTCTGAGGATATTTTCGATCAGCTATAGCCATTCGCAGGGCATCTATGCAGCCCTGTGCAGACAGATCTTTCCTGAAAGCCCAGCCCATGATCTTCTTCGAATAGGCGTCCGTGATCAGGCTCAGGTATCCCCATTGCTTTCTAAGCTGGATATAAGTGATATCACTTACCCATACCTGCTCAGGCCCGTTAACTACCAGTCTTTTAATTAGATTGTTGTATTTATGCATCCAATGCCTTGAATTGGTGGTCACTACTTTTCTTTTTCG